>JBKJXI010000188.1:0-4710 GCA_046716325.1 Ilumatobacteraceae bacterium
GTCTTGGTGTTTGCGAGCGAGCGCCGGCGACTCTTGTCATTGAGGCCGGCGAAACGCCACGACATGAAATTCTTGCGCCTTCCTCACCGGCCGAGATAGCCGCACTTGCTGCCGGAGGATGGCCAAACGAAGAATCGCCAGTTGCATCCGCGGTTCCGCAGCTGAAGCGACCAGGCGAAACACTGGTCTTGCTGCGCCGCGTCGGAAGTAACGCCTCGTCAGATATTGCTGCGTACCAAACTCTTGGTGGTTTTGAGGCTCTAGCCACCGCGTTTGCCATTGGCGCAACTCAAGTGATCGCGGAAATTTCAACATCGGGAATCGTGGGACGGGGCGGGGCCGCGTTTCCGACTGGTCGTAAATGGGACGCCGTTGCGCAGCAAGTCGCCCAGCCGCATTACTTGGTGTGCAACGCCGATGAGTCCGAGCCGGGAACATTTAAGGACAGGGTGATCCTGGAAGGTGATCCGTTTGCGGTAATCGAATCGATGATTATCGCCGGGTTCGCCACCGGTTGTACGAAGGGCTGGATCTATCTACGGGGCGAATATCCTCGCGCGTGGAGGGTCGTGTACCAAGCAATCGAGACCTCGCGCGAAAATGGGTATCTCGGAGACAACATTCTCGATTCGGGATTTTCGTTCGACATCGAAATTGTTCGCGGCGCCGGTGCGTACATCTGCGGAGAGGAAACCGCAATTTTTAATTCGATCGAGGGATTTCGGGGCGAACCACGAAACAAGCCGCCATTCCCCGTCGAGGTCGGGTTGTTCGGCAAGCCGACGCTCGTCAACAACGTGGAAACCCTGGTTAATGTGTTGCCGATCCTCCAGCGCGGTGGTTCGACATACGCGGGGTTGGGCACCGAAGGGTCGAACGGATACAAACTCTTTTGCGTTTCCGGCGCCGTGACAGAGCCCGGCGTGTACGAAGTGGAATTTGGTGTCACCCTTGGGGAGTTGATTGAACTTGCCGGGGGCGTGCGCAAGGGTTCAACTTTGCGGGCGGTCCTGCTAGGAGGTGCGGCGGGCGGATTTGTTGGTCCAAACAACTTGGATCTTCCATTGACGATGGAAGGCACCCGTCAAGTTGGCAGTTCCCTTGGCTCGGGGGTCGTACTCGTTTTGGATACGAGCGTGGACTTGATTGATCAGCTGCAGCGAATTGCGGCGTTCTTTCGGGACGAAAGTTGCGGACAGTGTGTGCCCTGTCGCGTCGGTACCGTGCGCCAACAGGAGCTCATTTCGCGATTATCCCGCGGTGTAAATAGCAACGACCTGGAGCTATTGCGAGAGCTCGGTCAAGTGATGAGAGACGCCAGCATCTGTGGGCTTGGTCAAACCGCGAACAGCGCGATCGCATCGGCAATCAGCAATCTCGGAGTTTTTGCCTCATGAGTATGAATGTCGCTACCGGACTTCACATTCGACGATCGGTGACTCTAACGATCGATCGAGAGAGCGTCACCGTCGCCGAGGGCACCACACTTCTTGATGCCTGCAAAACTATGGGCAAGGAAATCCCAACTCTTTGCTACGGCGACACAATTACTCCGAAAAATGCTTGTCGTGTGTGCATGGTGGAAGTGGATGGATCCCGAGTGCTCGTTCCATCGTGTTCCCGACCGGCCGAATCGGGAATGGAGGTGCACACGGACACCGATCGGACTAGGCATAGTCGAAAACTCGTGCTCGAGTTGCTTGGATCATCGGTGGATCTCTCGCTGACAAAGAATGTGGATCGATGGAACGAGCACTACGGAGCAGACCCGATGCGATTTGGCGATCCGACCGCGCCGGCCACAGATCGAGATGAGGCCATCACGGGACATCATCACCTAGCCGACGGTTCGGTTGCGCTCAGCGTTCATCAGCCGGTCAAGATTGACAACGAGTTGTATGTTCGCGATTACTCGAAGTGCATATTGTGCTACCAGTGCGTGGATGCGTGCGGCGAGCAGTGGCAAAACACTTTTGCAATTGGTGTCGCCGGGCGCGGATTTGAGGCCCGCATTTCGACCGAGTTTGCCGTCGACCTCACCGACTCAGCATGTGTCTATTGCGGAAATTGCGTTCAGGTGTGTCCCACCGGAGCACTCATGTTCACTTCGGAATTTAATATGCGTGCGGATGGATCGTGGGACGAGTCGCGGCAAACCGAAACCGACACCATTTGCCCATACTGCGGGGTTGGTTGCGCACTGACGCTTCATGTTCAGGACAACGAAATAGTCAAGGTGTCGTCGCCTTCAGATCATTCGGTGACACACGGCAATCTGTGCATCAAGGGTCGATTCGGATTTCAACACGTGCAGAATCACGGGGAATAAAAAACCGCTTTATCCGAGCGGGGACCCCAACCGACGGCGGACCGCTTCGCTAATTTCCTGATCGAACGACCGCATGTGTGCCTCGGCCAGATGGGCGGCTCGATCGCTGTCGCCGGCTACGAGTGCGGCGTGAATTTCCTTGTGCTCGTTGACGGCGTGCGCCATATCGGCAACATCGGATAGATAGAGGTGCCACAGTCGATCGCTTTGGGCATACAACATGTCAAGCGTGTCGGTGAGGAAGCGGTTACCGGCCGCGTTCCACACGATTTCGTGACACGTGCGATCGATTGCCATTAATTCATTGTTGGATATGCCTCGACGTTGAGCCTTGTCCAAGGCAACGGCCATGCTGTCCCAGTGTTCGCTCCGACCCCTTGCGCACGCCAATCTTGTGGCATACGGCTCGAGAATGGCCCGGGTCTCGTACAACATTGACAATTCGGTTACGTCGACACCCGACACCAGCATTCCGCGACGAGGAATCACGGTAATGAATTGATCTCGGGCTAGTCGCTGAAGTGCCTCGCGAATCGGAGTACGACCGATGCGAAGTTGATTTTGCAATTCGTCTTCGCGGATGACATCGCCCGGTGCGAGATCCAAGCACACAATCTTGTCGCGAATTCCGTAGTACGCCTGCTCGCTTAGTGACACGCTCATCGTCTCACCCCCTCCAACACCGCGATTGATTTGAGACCAGTGATATTGCACTGATATACTACCAAATCCAATCCCTGCCATATCCCGCGCCAGCGCTGTGGTAGTCCATTCGGGGGTCTCAACGTGAGTGAATTTCCGCACCGCGCCAAGGTTGTTGTCATCGGGGCCGGGATCGTCGGCAACTGTCTCGTTGGTCACCTCTCCAAACTCGGCTGGGACGACATGGTGTTACTGGACAAGGGTCCGCTCCCCAACCCGGGTGGATCAACCGGACACGCATCTAACTTTATTTTTCCCACCGATCACAACAAAGAAATGGCGTTGCTCACCCTTGCCTCGCAACAGCAATACGCCGAAATGGGCCTCAACACTACGTGCGGCGGTATCGAAGTTGCCCGCACCGAAGAGCGTCTTGAGGAGTTCAAGAGGCGAATGACATCGGCAAAAGCTTGGGGAATCGAAGCCAAATTATTGACGCCGGCCGAAATTAAGGACCTTGTTCCATTTATTAACGAGAAAATTCTTCTCGGCGGGTTTTACACGCCGAGTGTTTCGGTTGTGGACTCGCTGCAGACGGGAACCCTGCTTCGCGAGAGTGCGGTCTCGGCCGGCAATCTGGCGGTATTTGCCAATACCGAGGTCCTCGATCTTGAGGTCGAAAGAGGAACAATCCAAGCGGTGGTGACAAGCAAGGGACGCATCGAAACCGAATACGTCGTCATCGCCTGCGGAGTGTGGAGCCCGCGACTCGCCGCGATGGCCGGAGCAACGATTCCACTCACCCCGGCCGTACACCAGATGGCCGATGTCGGACCGATCGATGTGCTGCAGAGATCGAACGCGGAGGTTGCCTTTCCGATCATTCGCGATATGGATACATTCTGTTACGAACGACAAACTGCCGGATCAATGGAAGTGGGCTCATATGCCCACCGCGCAATTTTCCATCATCCCAACGACATTCCGTCAATAGAAAACTCGGCCCTGTCGCCGACCGAATTGCCACTGACCCAAGACGACTTCGATCCGCAAATGGAACAGGCGATCGAGCTAATGGACATGCTCGGTGATGCCGAGATCAAATACTCGATCAACGGATTGCTCTCCCTAACTCCTGACGCGATGCCAGTGCTGGGAGAAACCGTGGAGGTGAGAAATTTATGGTCCGCCGCCGCCGTGTGGATTAAGGAGGGGCCGGGGATCGCTCAACTTGTGGCCGAATGGATGACCTATGGATATCCGCATCTGTGCGATGCCCACTCATCCGACATCAGTCGCTTCTACCCCCACGAACGCACCGAGCACCATATCTATGCGCGATGCAACGAGCACTTCAACAAGACATACGGCATCGTTCACCCGCGCGAACAATGGGCATCACAACGCAACATGCGCAGGAGCCCTTTTTACCCTCGCGAGGAAGAGAACGGGGCGACATTCTTTGATGCTCGCGGTTGGGAACGACCACAGTGGTTTGACGTCAACAAATCCTTGCTGGAGAAATACAAGGGCAAGTGCGACCCCCGACCCCACGAGTGGGATTCGCGCTGGTGGTCGCCGATTACCAATGCCGAGCACCTGGCGATGCGTGATTCGGTGGGAATGGTCGATCTCACCGCGTTCAACGAATTCGACTTCACCGGACCCGGCGCTAAGGAATTCTTGCAATACATGACGGTCAACAATGTGGATGTTCCGGTTGGTCGCTCGGTCTACAC
>JBKJXI010000189.1:0-11676 GCA_046716325.1 Ilumatobacteraceae bacterium
CGACCAACATTGGAAATTGGACGAGTGGGTCGTCAAGCAACGCAGCATAGAGATGTGCCTCCAGATGATTCACGCCGACAAATGGTCGATCCAGCACGAGTGCCATCGCTTTGGCGCTCGACACGCCGACAAGTAGCGCGCCGATGAGGCCGGGACCGACGGTGGCGGCAACCGCATCGATGCGCTCGATTGGCACACCCGACTCGTCGATCGCGCGGGCAATGACGGGTGTCAGCGCCTCGACATGAGCCCGACTGGCGATCTCCGGCACGACCCCGCCGAATCGAGCATGGATGTCGAGTTGTGACGCGACCACGGATGAAAGCACATCTCCGCCGCCAATAACCACCGCCGCGGCAGTCTCGTCGCAACTTGTTTCGATTCCGAGCACGATCGTCGTCTCATCGACAATCATGGTCTGGTGCCTTCGATCTCGCTGAGGCGACTCGCAAATTCGTCGCCTTGAATGTTTGGGCACCACATCACGATCGCGTCGTCGGTGCTCTCGTAATACTTCTTGCGCACCCCGGCAGGGGCAAACCCGAATCGGCGATAGAGATCCTGAGCCGCAAGGTTGGTGTGACGGACCTCGAGCGTGAGCGCCGAAAACTTGCGGACTCGGGCCTCCCACGCCAATTCGAGCAGCAACTCTGTGGCAATACCGCGGCGCTGCCACGCCGGGCTCACCGCCAGGGTCGTGACGTGAGCGTCGTCTCCGGTGAGCAGCAGCCCTCCATAGCCCACTAGTCGATTTCCGATGTGGGCGACGAGGTACAGACGATGCTTGCGGGGCATCATGGCGATTTCCTCCTCGAACACATTCGGCGTCCATGGTCGCGGATAGACCTGTTCCTCGATTGTCATCACGCTGCGAATATGTCGGCGCTGCATCGGCGAAATAACCAAAAATGGAATGTCTCCTTGGTCATCGGCCCCTTCCGCACTTCGTCCTAAAAGTCGATCAAGAATGCTCACGACGCAATCCGTGTGGCCCAATTGATTTCGGCGTCCGGCTGGCGCAAATACATCGGAGATAACTCAGCGGCCGACTGCCACCGCTCGTCGATGGCCATCTGGTGAGCCATTTGGACAACCGTCGCGGCGGTTGGCCGCGAGAAACGGGCATCGGCAAACTCGCAACCCCACATCGATGTTACGTTCGATGTTCCCAGGGACTCGACAATCTCGCGCCGGTATTGGAGTGCGCCATTGCCGACAAAGAGTGCGCTCTGGCCTCGCTCCAAGACGCTCGTGACGAGTTCACTCACCGGCCCAACGCGCGGTTCAAGCACTCGTGTTTGGTCCTTTTCGATGTTCCGATACATCGACCAAAATGTTTCGTGCCGGCGGGCATCAATCACCGAGACAATTACCGCATCGGAGGACGGGGCCGCGGTGGCCAGTACATCCAGCGAACAGATCCCAATGATTGGCAGGTCCAAGCTGAAAGCGATTGCCTTGGCGGCGGCTACCCCGACCCGCAGGCCGGTGAAAAGTCCTGGACCAGTGTCGACCGCGATCGCGCCGATTTCGCGAAATGAAACGCCGGCCTGTTGGCGCACGAAGTCAATCATCGGCGCGAGAGCCTCGCAGTGCTGGCGATCGCTCACCGCCTCACTTTGGGCTAGTACCCGACTTCCCTCGCCAATCGCGACGCTCACCGAGTCGGTCGATGTATCGATTCCGAGAATGAGCATTAGTTTTTCCACTTCTCGAGCGTGTCGCTTAGCACGATCCATCGTGTCGCCCATTGGTCGCCACGAACCCCAACCTCGATGCGTCGCTCATCAATGTTCGACGGATCGTCCGAGTTGCGGAGATGAACTACCAACGCGTCTCCCAGTGCATCGCCCGCGACATCACCCCATTCAACAATCACGACACCGCCGAGTTCTTGCAGTTCGGCGAGACCAAGATCGACAATTTCCCCCGTTCGGTCGAGTCGATAGAGATCCGCGTGGTGTAGGCGCAGTCGACCGCTCGTGTAGCTGTGCAGCAAATTGAATGTGGGCGAGGTGATCGGCTCGGTGATGTCCAAGGCTCGACCAAGGGCCTGAGTGAAGAAGGTCTTTCCCGTTCCCATTTCGCCGCCGAGCACGATGAGGTCACGAGGTCGGACCAATCCGGCAACTGCGACGGCGATCTGCTGGGTATCGGCCCGGTCCCTGGCGCGGAGGCGAAGCATCGACATTTATTGAGGCGATCGAAAATAGTTGCGCGGCACGCGGGCGCTTATCCCGCACACCACCTCGTAACCAATCGAGTCAACGTGCCGGGCCCACTCATTGGCCGAAATATGCTCGGCTCCCTGGCGGCCGATGAGCACCGCTTCGTCGCCGATGGCAACGTCGTCCAATCCGCAGTCGATCATCATCTGGTCCATCGTCACCACACCGGCAATGCGTCGACGCACGCCGCCAACCAGCACTTCGCCCGCCCGCCACAGCCGACGAGGCACACCGTCGGCATAGCCGAGCGGAAGTGTGGCGACGCGTGTTCGCTTCGCAAGCGGGCGGCTAAGGCCGTAAGAGACCGCTTCACCTGCATCGACCCACTGCACGTGGGATACCCGTGCGCGTAGCGACAGCACCGGGTCGAGTCGTAGGTTTGTCGATGCGCCGAACGAGTCGGTTTCGGCGTTGGTTGCGATTCCGTACATGGCAATACCGACCCGAACCATCGTCGAGGCGGTACTGATCCGACGAATCGCCGCGGCGGAGTTGGCGACATGAACTCGCGCCGACTCGATACCGACTCGTCGAAGGTGTTCGATGAATGTGTCGAACCGCTCGTTCTGAGTTTGCGTGGCGGGATGATCGGCAAGGTCTGCGGTGGCGAAATGGGTAAATACCCCATCCAACTGCAGTGTTGGCTCGGCCACGATCTGCTGTGCTCGCGACACCGCTTCGTCGATGGGAGCGCCAACCCGGTGCATTCCGGTGTCGACCTTGAGATGAACCTTGGCGACTCGATCGAGTTTCTTGGCGGCATCGGCGTACTGCGAAATCGTTGTCGAGTTGTACACGGTGGCAATGAGGTCGTTGTCAATCATCAGTCGATGATGCGAACCCGGCTGTTCACTCATCACCAGAATCGGTGCGTCGATACCGGCCAATCGAAATTCAATCCCTTCTTCGGCTAGGGCTACGCACAGGCCGATCGCGCCGGCATCCAGCGCGGCCGTGGCTACCTGAATTGACCCGTGGCCGTACGCATTCGCCTTCACGACTGCCCACAGCTGTTGCGGATGAACATGGGTGCAAAGAGTTCGCACATTGCGTTGCAATGTCGCGAGGTCGATGTCGGCCCACGCCCAGCGCTGCGTCGTCATAAAGTCTCGAAGTTTTTCGTTAAACCGCAGCGACAACTGCCACGGCGACCTGCGCCGTGTGAGATAGCGAAACATGCCAATTGACAATCCCTCTGGCCGCCGCAAGGTCGCGGGCTCTGCCCGTCACCAACAGGACCGGTTCGCCCGAGTCGCGCCGTGCAATGGAAACATCGTGCAGATCGAAGGCGCCTATCCCCACACCCAGAACCTTCATCGTCGCCTCGCGTGCCGCGAAACGGGCCGCCAGGCTTGGTGCCGGATCCGATTTGGTACTGACGCTGCCAATCTCGCTCGCCGTAAACATCCTCGCCCGAATTGAGGGAGTGCGCTCGAGCACTCGACGGAACCGGTCGATGTCGACCGCATCAATTCCGATTCCGAGCATGGAAATCCTTAGGCGCGCCAGTGATCCGCCATCTCGCTGATTGGCAAGATGAGCAAATCGGCGACCGGAACTTCCGCCAGTCGATCTTCACGGAACGATCCCTCGGTTTCAGTTACCCAGTCCACTAGTCGCGTGTAACGATCGTCGTATCCCTGCAAAACATTGCGCATCGTGGCTGCCGGCAGGCGGTCATGGAACAACACATGTAGCAAGGTGATTCCCGTGGTGACCGAACCCTTTATCTCGGGAACGAAAATGACCGTTCGAGCATCCCGGCGACCACGGGCCACCAACACCTCTTGTTCACTCACGACCCGATTCTTCGTACCAACCAGGGAGCTATTGCGCTCGACACGGGACTCGAGCTGGCGTGAAATTCCTCCGCGGTCGACTATGTTCACGGTCGCGGTTTTAGAGTTGACATCGCCTTCGATTCGATAGCGGGTGAAGCCCACCACGGTAGACACGGCGGCGTCCAAGTCGGCGATGACTTTCAGCGTTCGATACGAGAGGCGATCCCTCGATACACCCGCCTTGAGAACGTACTGCACGAGGGCGCGGTCGAGTAGACCTTCGTCGCTGCGCGAAATGCCAACCGTGACGGTCTTGGCCTGGTGCTTGATCGCATCCACTGGACGCGTCAGTTCGTCGATCGAGCGAGTCAAGGCGGATGTGACATCGTCGAGTAGCGCCTCGGGTGTTCCAACCTTTCCAGAGTCGCGTTGATACGACTGCAGCGGATCGCCCGACATGATGTTGCGCAGCATCGTCACTACCTTCACGGCGGTTGACGCCTCAAGATTGCCGTCGTAGTTTCCCGTGGTTAACGCGTCTAAGAAACGGACGGCGGGTTGGCCAATGTCGGCGCGAACCTTGTTCAGCAGTTGACTTCCGACTCCACCGAGCTCGACCACATGTTCGATAACTTCGCGTGCCTCGCGCAATGGTCGAGCCAGAGAATCGATTGCCAAGGCGGCCTCGTAGCCAAAGATGTGCCCAACCATGACGCTCAACACAAACGCCATGCGCGAGTCGACCTGGGGCACCACGATTACCGCGGCGGCCGCATCGAATCGTTGCTCGCCTTCCGTGGCGATGACAATGGGAAGCGCTTTGTGAGCGCGATAGATGGCGATCTCCTTGGCAACATCCGTGGCGTTGCCTTCGTGGAGTCCAGTTGCACACACGATGATCAGCGGCTCACAGGAAAGGTCGATGTGCTTCTTGTCTTCGGTGGTGTCACACGAGATCGACTTGTAACAAAGTTCCGAAAGTTTTATCCGTACCTCCTCGGCGGCAACCGAGTTGAAGCCGTTGCCAACTACAGTCCAATACCTTCGGGCCGGGGCAAATTGATGGGCGGCATCCGCGATTTGCGGGCGCAAGGCAAGCACTTTGGTCAGAGCATCCGGGATCGTGCGCAGCGCCACAAGTAGACCGTTTCGCTCGTCGTCACTTCCGGTACCCATCGCATCCGAAAATGCGCAGGCCAGCAGCGCGCCGGCGGCAACCTGCGAATAGAAGGCCTTCGTGCTAGCCACGCTCATTTCGACATCGCGCCCGTCGGATGTGTACAACACGCCGTCGGCCTTGGAGGCAAGTTCGCTTCCCCTGCGATTGACGATTGCCACCACCGATGCTCCCCGCGCCCTGGCAAGATCGACCGTCCGATTGGTATCGGTTGTGGTACCGCTCTGGGAAATTGCGACGATCAAGGTGTCCGACATGTCAAGGCCGAGCTGAAAACCGGACAATTCGGTGGCCGGCAAAGCGTCTACCAATACATTGCGATCTACCAGCGTGCGCAAGATTTGAGCAAGGCTTTGACCAGCAATTGCCGCCGTTCCTTGGCCAATCACGCGAATGCGACCAAACTTTCGCTGGGCAAGTTTGTCCATCACGTCCTGGGGAATCACGGACGTATCGAGAGAAGCGCGCAAGACTCCGTCATTTTCCACAATCCTGCCGCGCAGGGTCTTGCGGAAACTCTGCGGTGCCTCATTCATTTCCTTCAAGAAAAAATGCCGATACGCACCGCGGTCGATGTCTCGGGTGGTTACCTCCGCCCGGACCACGCTGTCGTCATTCAGGGCGATACTGTCACCGCCATAAGTCATAAGCCGTACGCCGGCCAGTTCTCCGGCGCTGTCGCCGTCGAGAACGACGATCTGTCCACGACTTGCCGGAACGCCGACGTCGGCCGGCAATTCACCATCCATGCGGATGTAGTGCATTGTCTCTTCCACCACTCCATATGGCTCGCTGGCGACTATGAATCGGTCCTCGGCAAGACCAACATAAATACCTTGACCACTTCCTCGCAGCGCGAGTAACACGGAGTTGGGTTGCTCGGCGCACGCCGCCGCAATTGCGACCGATCCTTCAAAGGTTGCGACGGTGGCACGAAATGCTTCCGCGAGTTCACCGGATGTAGCAAAATTTCGCGAGATCATTGCCGGTATTACCTTGGCATCCGTGGTTATCGGTTCAGCGAACTTCAGCTCATTGCCAACCCTGATGTCGGCATGATTGTCGACATCTCCGTTTAGCGCTGCCACTACATAAGCCGAATCAGCCATAGCTTCAATTTCTTCGCTGTTGACCGGATGTGCATTGGGCTCGGAAATGATGCCCACGCTCGCCCATCGCGTATGCCCCAAAACCGCGACTCGACATCCCGGCTGGCTGAGAAGCATCCGCAAGAGTTCGTCTTCCACAACTTCGCCACGCATGACCCTGGTATTGTCACCGAGCTCGCCAATTTCGGCCGCCGCCTTGTACACGAACGACCATGCCCTGTCATCGCTGCGCCCGACACGAACCGAGCCCGAACCAAAAAGCTCGTCTTTCACGCGACCGGTAAGCAGTGGCATCACTCGGTTGTCGGTCGGCGACAGTCCGTGGCCCCAGACCATCACCTGCACGCCCGCCGAATCGCGACCACGGACATCCAAGCGATCGATTGCCGAAAATGCCTGTTGAATCGCGTAGTACCCGCAGCGTGAACTCACGCTCGCTCCCTTACCGGCGAGGGCATCTACAAGCCGAGCCGTTCGCAAGCGATCATTGCGCAGCGACCAGCATGCGTCTCGCAAGGCAATCAGTTCGTTGCTGCTCCGTTCGACCTGCGACGCCGAGAAACCAACGAGGGCCTCCAGCGACTTTTCGGAATCCGCGGCCAGCGCCTCGAGTTGATCGACCCGGGCGATAATTGCCGCAGCCAGTTCGAGGTTGTATGCAAGAGCCATTTGGCCGGCATCGCCGCGCAGTGCGGTATCTACTTCCTGGACTCGTGAGGCAGACAGCGCGATGTCCCCAGCCACCGCCGCGGCAACAGAAGCATCCAACTGAGCGATCAGGTCGGCAACAACTGGTACGGCACGGCGAGTTGGACGAGTGACCACACAAACGATCCCGCACATGGTGTCTAGGCTACCGATTCGACGTACGACGTATGTCGGGACTGGGACTTACCCAAGTCGTTGCTCAACCAATTGTGCCAAATGATCAGCGATGTCACGCGCACGTTCGGCCGTTGCTGCTTCGACCATGACGCGGACAACCGATTCGGTTCCACTCGAGCGCAGCAACACACGACCCATGTCTCCAAGCTTCACTTCGGCGTCGCGTATCTCGTCGGCAAATTGCGAAGCAACGTCGGCCGTCCTCTCGGCAACCTTCACATTTACCAATACCTGCGGATAACTCGTCATCGCCGAAGTTACAAGTGACTGCAGCGCTTGACCGGAACGGTGAACCATATCGGTAAGCAGAACACCCGCAAGTAACCCGTCTCCCGTTGTGGCATGTGATCGATAGATGATGTGCCCACTTTGCTCTCCGCCGAGCACGTAACCATGGGCATCCAGTTCTGCCAGCACGGACCGATCGCCGACCGGAGTCGTCACGACGCGTATGCCCACTTTGCCCATAGAGCGGTGAAAACCGAAGTTCGTCATCTCGGTCACGACGACCGTGTCGTGGGCAAGTTGCCTTGATTGGTGAAGATCTCTGGCGGCTAGGGCAAGCAGATGGTCTCCATCGACGATGTTGCCGACGTGGTCAACGGCAATCACGCGATCACCATCGCCGTCAAATGCCAGGCCAAGGTCGCCGCGATGCAGGCGAACGGCCTCGCTTACCGCATCGGGGTTCGTGGCGCCGCAATTGTCATTGATGTTCCGACCATCCGGTTCGTTGTTAATGACTGTCACCGTGGCGCCGCATCGCCCAAAAACTTCACCGGCGACATCGGACATCGCACCGTTGGCACAGTCCAACACCACATGCACCCCGGCAAATGCCTGATCCGGAACCTTGTCGACGATGTGCTGAAGATATTCGTGAATCAATTCGGCTGACTGATTGAGCGTGGCACCTCCAGGTGCAGAGTTTTCTAAATGGGTCGCGAGTTGCAACTCGATGGCGGATTCCTGGTCGCCACTCAGCTTGACTCCGCCATTGGCAAATATTTTGATTCCGTTGTCGCGGTACTCATTGTGCGAGGCGGTGATTGCGGCACCCGCCCAACCTCGCTTCGCCGCCACCGCGGCAATTGCCGGAGTCGGCGCAACCCCCAACAGGTGGATTGTCGCCCCCGCCCGAGCGCAGCCGGTGGCAAACGCGTTTTCAAGTCGTTCGCCGCTCTCGCGCGTATCTCGACCGATCACGACATCCCGCAGCGACAACACATGAGTGGCGGCGGCGCCGAACGCCGTTGCATAGCTTTCGGTTAGCTCGCTAAATGCTCGGCCTCGAACACCATCGGTTCCAAATCGAAGCATCTTTGACCTGACTGTCTATCTACACGACATGGGTCGCGTGCGAATTCTGAGAATCAGCGCTTGGTGTACTGCGGAGCCTTACGGGCCTTCTTGAGGCCGTACTTCTTGCTTTCCTTCTTGCGAGAATCGCGAGTAAGCAGGCCCGCCTTGCGCAATGTTGAGCGCTTGTCGGGATCGAGTTCGAGAATTGATCGAGCAATTGCCATCCTCAACGCGCCGGCCTGACCGGCGATTCCGCCGCCTTGAATATCACAGTCGACGTCGTAGGCGGTTTCAACGCCTACAAGGTGAAGCGCCTCGCTTGCCAACATGCGCTGCACTTCGCTTGGAAAGTATTCGGCAAATTCGCGGCCGTTAACGGTGACTTTTCCGGTGCCCGGACGGAGGCGCGCACGCGCAACCGCTTCCTTGCGACGACCTGTTGTTTGGGTGAGTGGCTTCGTGCCCACGATTACTCCTCTGGTTTAAACGATTCGGTGTTTAGCGAGCTTTGGCGTCTGGCAAATTGAGAACGACCGGATTCTGGGCCTCGTGGCCGTGTTCGGTGCCGGCGTGCACCTTCAGTTTCTTGATCATCTGACGACCCAGTGGTCCTTTTGGCAGCATTCCGCGAACCGATCGACGAATCGCGTCTTCTGGCTTGCGGCGCAGTAAGCGACCATATGTTTCGCTTCGCAATCCGCCCGGGTAACCGCTGTAGTCATACACAAGTTCTTTGTCTGCCTTTTGGCTAGTCAGCACGATCTTGGAAGCATTGATAATCACGACATGATCACCCGAGTCGATGTTTGGCGCAAATGTTGGTTTGTGTTTTCCACGCAAGAGTCGAGCGACTTCCGTGCACATCCGACCCAGCACGAGACCGTCGGCATCGATGAGGTGCCACGAGCGCTGAATTTCGCTTGCTTTTGGTGAGTACGTACGCATCGAAATCTTCCTTAATCGGATCTAAAAGGCCCGCCTAATGGGCTTTTAAAGGATAGGGGTGCCTAGAGGTCATTCACACATCACTAGCCCCTGGGTAACCCACCTCCCAAAGGCACAGTCCATGAGGTGGGGCCACCGGCGCGGCCTGCGCGCGATCACCAGCGACAATCAATCCGCGCATGTCACTTGGTGGTCGCTTGCCGAGACCGATCTCGACGAACACGCCCACCAGCGCTCGAACCATCTGATGGCAAAACGCGTTGCCGCGGATATCAAAACGGAGCAAATCATCGTCGATCGCGTGCCACTCGGCGCTGAAGACATTGCGACGCATCGAATACTCGTACCCGTCGCCATCATCTGGCCTTGGCTTGCGGCAAAAGGCCGAAAAATCGTGCTCACCGATAATTGCATCGCACGCCAGTTGCATCACCCTCAGCTTCAAGGGTGCCGTGATATGCCATGCGGTCGTGGCCAGAAACGGATCGGGCACGGCTGAATTCAGCACGCTGTAGCGGTACTCCCGCCACAGGGCGGAGTATCGAGCATCAAAGTCTTGCGCAGCCCAAGTCGCCTGCCGTACCACCACCGACGGACCGCACATCGAATTCAATTGCCGAACGAGCACATCTAGATTCGTGCGATCGGGCAGGTCCGCACTCACCACCTGACCTCTGGCATGAACTCCGGTATCCGTCCGACCGGCCGGTGTGAGTTTCACCGGCACTTGCATGATCTGGGCAAGCGCACCTTCCAATGTCGAGGCCACAGTTTGGACACCCGGATTGAGGGCAAATCCGTGGAACTCGTCGCCCTTGTACGAAACGACGAGACACGCCCGCCGGGCTACGAAATCCGGTCTTGTCTTGGCTCGGTCCGTTTTTGCCACCGGCATCTCAAATCGAAATCGCCGGTCAAACTCGCTGAATTCGAATTCGGATTAGATCAGTTCGATGCGTGCCATAGGAGCGTTGTCGCCATGGCGCGGACCGATCTTGAGAATTCGAACATAGCCACCGTTGCGCTCGATGTACCGGGGCGCTACCACATTGACCAATTTGTTGGTCATCTCTTTGTCATTCAGATAGCCCTGAATCTGTCGAATTCGATGAACGCGCAGTGGACCGGTGTCTTGTGCCTTCTTGGCCTTGGTGATCAGCTTCTCGGCAATCGGTCGCAGGGCCTTGGCCTTGGCTTCGGTGGTGACGATACCCTCGGCGGCGAACAGCGATGCCGCCATGTTCGCCATCATCAACCGTTGGTGATGAGCGCTTCCGCCAAAACTACGCGATCGTCGTGGTGTTGCTGGCATGATCAGACACGCAACGACAAGCCGCGCTCGTCGAGTTTCATCTTGATTTCATCGAGACTCTTTTGACCAAAGTTGGTGATATTGAGTAGGTCTTCCTCGCTGCGGATGAGAAGCTCTCCGATGGTGTTCACCTGGGCTCGTTTCAAGCAGTTACGGGGGCGCTCGGACAAATCGAGATCCTCGATGCTCAGATCGAGATCAGGTGAACCTGCGCCCGAACCGATGACTTCGCCGAGTTCAAGAGCCATTGGCTCGTCGCTAAGCGTTGCAACCAGGTCAACCAACGAGCGCAAAGTTGCACCGGCCGAGGCAAGTGATTCGCGCGGGGTAATGGAGCCGTCGGTCTCGATGTCAAGCACGATCTTGTCGTAGTTCGTGGACTGCTCGACGCGGGTCGGCTCGACGGTAAATGTGCAACGACGGACCGGGGAAAACAGCGCATCGATTGGCACCACGCCGATGACCTTGCGCGTTTCGCGGTCGCACGAGAGGTAACCCTTGCCGCGTTCGATTGTCAGATCAACGACAAGCCGACCCTTGGCCGACAAAGTTGCGATGTGCTGCGACTTGTTGAGAATTTCAATTTCACTTGGCAGACGAATGTCGCCAGCTGTGACTTCGGCGGGTCCCTTGAAGTCGACGCTGACAACAACCGGGTCGTCCGAAGTCGACACGACCACGATGTCTTTGAGGTTGAGGATAATTTCGGTGACATCCTCGGTGACGCCTTCGATTGTGGCAAATTCATGAAGTGCCGATTCGAATTTGACAGTGGTGATTGCGCTTCCTGGAATCGATGACAGCAACATTCGGCGAAGTGAATTACCGATGGTGTGGCCGAGGCCCGGCTCAAGGGGTCCGATGGAAAACTTTTGACGGTTGTTCTCTTCGATACCAATTGCATCGACTGTTGGGCGTTGAATAACGAGCATGTGGG
>JBKJXI010000190.1:0-3401 GCA_046716325.1 Ilumatobacteraceae bacterium
ACTTGCGCAAACAATTCCGAGCTCATGAAGGCATCCGCGGAGGCACCGTTTTCGAACGTGTAGACGCCACCGAAAACGCCACTAGTCCGATCCGCCAGCCATACCTTGGACGCCAGGCCGGGTACCGCCGCAAACGCTGGTGCTACCTCGTCACACATTTTCTCGTACTCGTCTTCCGTCATGCCTTTGAGTGAGAAGTTGATAATTACGATCTCCATGAACTACCCCCAGATTGGTGTCTGATCTGCCCAACATTCGCCGAACAGTTTTGAATTCTCACGCCACGGCTGTGGCATGGGCTTGTGGGTCACCATAATCTACGAGTAATTTGATTGTCAAATGGGGTCACACGCGGGTCACAGACTGCGCATAACTGATGACACTGCGTATCACGGCAACATCGTTGAAGTCTTGCAATGACTGACTAAGAAGACTCCAGCACACTAGAGATTCATGCGTAACTTGTCATCGGATCAGACGGTTGGGGGTTCAACTCCCTCCGGACGCGCCAAGAGACACTTCATACGAAACGTGCAGTTTTGCAGCTGCGATCTGTTACAGAGGGCTAGCAACTAACACTGGAAACACTCGATTCGTTTTGGCTTGCCTCTCGATGTACCCAGGGAATGCGGAGACGGCGCGCTCCCACCACAACGCCCGTTCATCACCTGAGACTTCACGCGCTGTGACCTGAAACGGAGTTGGTCCATCCTGGATAACGACTTCGGTAGGGTTTGCAATGATGTTGTAATACCAATTTGGATGACTTGGCGCACCACCAGCCCCAGCCACCAGTGCATAAGACCCATCGTATTCAGTCCGCATAAGAGCGGTCTTGCGCACATATCTCGTTTTTGCGCCGCGCGTCGTAAGCACGATGATGGGAAGTCCTGAGTCTCGAAATGTTCTTGCTTCTACACCACCAGAACGCTCATATGCTTCGACCTGATCGCGCACCCAATCTTGAGAGCTTGGTACGTAAGTTCCTCCAATTGATGCCATTTGGAAAGCGTAGAGCAGGTAATGCGACTTGAAAAGAGTGAGTTATCAATTTCCTGTGGATGATTTGAGCCATTGAAGCCACAACTCGTAGGGTCAGACGCGGCTCACAGACTACGCATAACGTCGGTCAATTTGAAGAAGTGGAAAACAGTTAGGTAGCGAACTGCTTTACGACATTCAGGTCGATGAACTTAGTTTCACCAACACGTTCCGCAAGTTCTTTTCCGAACCTTTGTGTGATTTCAAGTTCATTATTTTTCTGTGCGTCTTCATATGAATCAAAGTGAGCCATCACGATGATGACACCGGGTCGACTGCGGTCCTCACAAACGGAAACGTTCCGGGCAAAAGTTTGACCTTTGGCTTCTTGTGAGTACCTCTCTGTAAATTCAATTGCTTCGGACAGTCCCGAGCGAAATTCCATAATCTGCACAAATTCCATCACATCACTCCTTCTTTCTTCCAAGAGATTTTAACGCCATCTGACACACCAGCTCGCCCAGTTCGTTTAGTGGACAACGTCAGTATCGATTGACACAAATGAACGGCCGGAGCCACGACAAGTCTATTTCGTGATGACGTACCAGTTGTTCTGGATGTCGTGGTCGAATTGGTTTGTCTGGACAGTCGAGAAGCCAGCTTCGCTGAGGTACTCGCGAGTCTTTTCTTCGCCCCACATTGCACCGAGCCCTTCGCCTCCTTGGGCGAGCGAGACGGTCATGCAGTGCATGCACGACGCGGCGTAGAGAAGCGGTCCGATTGGATGGTCAATGTTGTTCTGCGGGAATGTCGAGGCCCTGATGTCCTGCATCAGGTAGACGCCGTCGGGCTTGAGCGCGCGATTGATTCCCTTGAGCACCTTAAGAGGCTGGCCCTGGTCGTGGACGGCGTCGAACGTCGTGATGAAGTCGTACTCGTTGATTGGGGCCGTCACATCAAAGTCGCTCAAGTCGCGGGCGACGAACTCCATGTTTGAAAGCTCGCGTTGGGCTGCTTGTGCTCGACCGTAGGCGACGGACTCGTCGGAGAGATCGAGGCCCACAAATTGGCTATTCGGGAACAACTCGGCGAGGCGCGTGATCACTCGTCCTTGGCCACATCCGACGTCAAGCATGCGGATGCCGTCGGCGAGTCGCTCTCGCAAACCTGGGACCAACGGCAGGATGTGAGTCTCTAGCGCCGACATTACGGTCAGCGCGCTCTCCTCGGCCATCACCGTGTGGAACCGCGGGTAGCGGCTGTACGCAACCCCACCACCATTTCGAAAGCACTCGACGATGTCGTCTTCCACCGCACCGAGAAGTGGGATGTACTGTGCGAACATCGCCATGTTGTTTGCGCCAGCCGCTCGCGTGAGTAGTGCGGCGTGTTCGGCCGGTATCTGGAATGTCATGCGGACCGGGTCCACCACATCCACCACCTTGGAGGTCACCATCGCCCCCAACCACTCCCGGACATACCGTTCGTTCAGGCCCGACGCTTCGGCGATCTCTGATGAGGTAGCCGGAGCCATGTCGCTCATCGTGTCGAACAGGCCGGTGCGATAACCAATCGACATCATTAGGCTTGTGGCACCAGCGTTAAGCGATCCCAAGACGCGCTCGCCAAACGCTGCCGCCTTACCGTCGTCGAAAACCTTCGTCCCCATCCGCGACCCCTTCCTGCTGATGAATTCGGCCCGCGTCAATTCACGATGATAGCGCGGGTAAATGTTGTATGCGGAAGTAATGTATGCGAGCTGATATGGACTTGTCGCGGCGAGTTATGCAGGCGTCAGCGACGCACCGACACCGTACGGGGCAGCAAATTTCTCAATCGATCGCCCACTTGGAGGGTTGCCCGTTGAGGTGGGCGATCTTGACGGGAGATCCCGGCGCGAGCACGTCTGCTCGGCCGTAGTGGCCGACGACGTCGAAGTAGCGCTTGGCGTGTAGCGCCTCGCGAAGATCGCAATCCGCGATGACGATCCCCTCCGCGTCATAGAGCGGGCCGGCGATCAACTTGCCGCTGGGCGATACGACGCATGCACCCCCACGGCCAAAGACATCAACGCCATCGGGCAACGCTAGCGGAAAGTCACTCGGGAACGCGCTTGCTGGAATGTACTGAGGAACGCTCACCACGAATGCTCCCGCCTCGATGGCGATGTGTCGCATTGACGCGTTCCAGCCGTCGCTGTCGTCGGCGGTCGGTGCTAGCCAGATCTGCGGGCCGCCCTGGTAGATGCTCCAGCGTGCCAATGGCATTCGATTCTCCCAACAAATGAGTCCACCCACGCGGGCGCCGCCAGGAAGTTCGACCACGCCGAGATCGTCGCCGGCACCCACCCCGTGGAACACGCGCTCGTGCATCGTGGGCATCAATTTGCGATGTCGATGCAGTACCCCCTCGCCGCCAAT
>JBKJXI010000191.1:0-5666 GCA_046716325.1 Ilumatobacteraceae bacterium
ATGAGGAATCCGACGACCATCGTGGCGGGGTGAGCGTCGGATGTGCCACTGGGCATGAAGTCAATTTTTCCGGCCTGCTCAAGCCCGAGAAGCACGCCGAGCACCGCACCGACTGCCAAGGTAATGACGGCAGCAAGTACTCCGAGTCGCGGAACGCTGAGGACGACACGGCGCGATTGTGCGGCGACCCAAACCATAAATCCGATTACCACGACTAAGGCGACACTTCCAGCGATCGGCCTGCGGACATCGGTTGTGGCAAAGAATGCGCTCACATAGGCGACGATGGAGATGATCGCAGAAGCAGGAAGTAGTTGTGCGATGCGAGCATGCCATCCGATCGAGCCCGATTCACCGAACAACCAAAGTGCTGCTGCAAACACCGAGAGACTGATCCAACCAAGCGTGCCCGAATGGACGTGTCCCATTAATGCCTGATGATCGAACTCGATGAGATCGGTTCCGTTAAGAATCCCAATACTTACGGTCACCACAAAAATAACTAGCGCAGTCTGGAACAGAGCACGAATACCGCCGGCGTATGGGTGCTCTGTCGACAGTGTGGAATTGACGATCATGTTGTGACTCCTTGTCGATGACATTTCATATCAATAATGAATCGTGCAGTTACTCAATGCAAACTAATCCAATACACATCCGATGGCGTAATTGATGGAATTGAGCATTCCCGGGTAGAATCGACTCGTCAGAATTGCAGATGGTCGCACGACTGAATCGCATCGAAGAACTGGTGAGTAATGAATATCTTGGTGATCGGAGCAGGTGGCGTAGGCGCCTCTATGGCTTCTATTGCCGAAACCCGATCGTTCTTCTCGTCCTTTGTGCTTGCCGATATCACTCTTTCCAAGGCCCAAGAGGCGATCTCGCTGCTCGACAACAAAGCAAACTTCACCGCGGCACAAATTGATGCTCGCGATGAGGTAGCCATAGGAAAACTGATCAGTGAGCACAAGATTGACATTTTGGTTAATGCCGGTGATCCGCGTCTGAACGAGACGATCTTCAACGCGGCGTATGCGTCGCACTGCAACTACATCGACATGGCGATGAATTTGAGCGAGCCACACCCGGAGAATCCGTACGAGGAAGTGGGAATTCCGCTAGGTAATGCCCAACTCGCCGCCGATGAAAAGTGGCGCGAGCGAGGCTTGCTGGCATTAGTTGGAATGGGGGTAGAGCCCGGATTGAGCGATGTCTTCGCCCGTTATGCGGCAGATAATTTATTCGACACCATCGAAGAAATCGGAGTGCGCGATGGCTCGAACCTATCGATCGACGGGCTCGACTTTGCTCCGACGTTTTCGATTTGGACGACTATTGAAGAGTGCTTGAACCCGCCAATTGTGTGGGAGGCCGAGCGCGGCCTATACACCACAGATTGTTTTAGCGAACCGGAGGTCTTTCATTTTCCGGCGGGCATCGGGCCATACGAGTGCGTCAACGTCGAACACGAAGAAGTCGTACTTATTCCGCGAGAAATCGACTGTAAGAGGGTCACCTTTAAATACAGTCTGGGAGCCGAGTTCATCGACTGGTTGAAGACGTTTGCGTATCTCGGTCTTGACAGCAAAGAGCGAATTCGAGTTGGAGACACTTCAGTTGCTCCGCGAGATGTGCTCGCCGCCGTGTTGCCTAACCCGGCCAAGCTCGGTCACCTGATGCACGGCAAGACATGTGCCGGAACATGGGTGCGCGGAACATACGACGGAAATCCGCGCGAACTGTACCTCTATCATGTCGCGGACAATGAGACGACGATGCGTGACTGGGGTTCGCAGGCCGTGCTCTGGCAGACCGCCATTTGTCCCGTCGTGGCGCTTGAGCTGCTGTGTAACGGAAGTTGGAAATCGACCGGTGTACGTGGGGCCGAAGCTTTCGATGCAGCACCATTCCTAAATCTGCTCGGCGAGTACGGAACGCATCACGGGATGATGGAAATGGGTCCCGGACTTTGGCCGAGCCCAAAACCCACCGGTCAACCCGGCTGGGATCGTCCGGTGAAACGCGCCATCCGACTTGGATGACGACGCGATCGCGCGTCAAGTGGGTATTGGCTAGCAGCGCAATAATCGTCACGACTGCATTGATGTGGCTGGATACCGCGATTTCGTGGTGGTCGAATATCGTCTCATTTTTCTTGCGCGTCAATTACGAAGCCACGACCGCAGTCATGACTCATCGCCAAAACGGAGATGCCGACTTACATGCGTTGTTGTGGGGAACCACAGCTGCACTTGTTCTGTTCGCGTGTCTGTCTCGCATCCAACGGATTAACGCGACGGTGTTTCTCGCCGGCTGGTCGATTTTCGTTGAGGTTGGCCAGCCGTGGTTCACCGAATTGAGATCGCGTCAGGCGAGCGATCTCATTGGCAATGCGATCGGCATTATCGGTGTATTCATAATATTTGAGGCGTTTGCATATCGGAAGCGCCATAATTGATCCGTGACTGAAAATATTAATTCCACGCGAACGCTCGACGAGCGTGACACACTTCTCGGCTTCCTGGCGTACTATCGACAGGTACTCATCGACTCGAGCAAGGGACTTTCCGATGAGCAGGCCCGGACAGCATCGGTACCGCCGTCAGACCTCAGCATTATGGGGCTGATTCGACACGCGGCGGAGGTGGAGCGACATTGGTTTCGGAATACTCTTGTCGCCGAGGATTTGGCTTCGCTTTATTGCCGAGACTCCCATCCAACGGGGGATATTGATGGCGACTTCCATGTCATGTCAACCGATACCTTGAGCGACTCAATTGCCCAATTTCGCGCCGAGATCGCAATCGCCGATGCCAATATTGCAAAGTTCAAACTCGACGACTTAGCGGCAACGGGTGCTCGAAAAGAGAGCGGGATTCCAAATGTGCGGTGGATAGTCGTGCACGTGATCGAGGAATACGCTCGACACTGCGGTCATGCCGACCTTATTCGCGAACGGATTGATGGCGTCAAGAGCGAGTGAACCGCTACCAGAATTAAGCGTCTAATTGGCCGCGACGGTAGTGAAGTCGACAGAGCAACTCGTATCGAACTTCGTCACCGAATAGTGGTTCGCTGATCGACTTGTCGGTATCGCCGACGACAACGGTCTCACCTTCGTACACGATTTGACCATTAACCAGCCGCGCATTATTTGTGGCCCGATTGCCACACCAGCACCTCGCCTCGACCTGCATTTCGATGCGTTCGTCGGAGATCTCGAGGAGTCGTTTCGTACCCTCGAAAAGTAGGCCACGGAAGTCGGTAATCAGTCCGAAGGCGAACACATCGATATTGAGTTCGTCCACGATCCGCGCAAACTGATCACACTGGTCAATCGTGCAAAACTGAGCTTCGTCGCAGACTATGAAATGAAGCGGCATGTTTGCCTTGGCGAGCTCATACAGATTTAGATCGTGGGTCATTTCGATCGCGGGAGCCGAAACCCCGAGGCGACTCGTGACCTGCGATCCATCGCGGTCAAGTTTTGTGAGTAGCAACCCCGGCACTCCACGCGAGGTGAGGTTGTGATGAATTTGCAGCGCGAGCGTGCTCTTACCCGATCCCATGGTGCCGAAACTAAATCGGAGGTTGGCCATAACGACACTGAACCGTAGTCCCTCGGGACCCTTCGGGGAACAGGTGCCTAGAGTATGAGGTGGAAACGGTTATGACTCCCGCCGAACTCGCGCAATTCATCGACCACACGCTGCTTGCGCCGGAGGCAACTCGAGCCGATCTTGCAACGCTTTGCGCCGAGGCATCAATGTTTGCCGTCGCCGCAATTTGTGTATCGCCAACGCTATTGCCGCTCGAACACGGTCAATTACCCGACACAATCGCCACCGCATGCGTGGTTGGGTTTCCTTCCGGGGCTCATTACCCACTCATTAAAGCTTCCGAGGCACAGCAGGCGTACGAACATGGAGCCGATGAAATTGATATGGTGCTCGACCTCGGAAATGTTCGAGACAAGAATTGGGGCAAAGTAAGCGACGACATTGCCACGGTTCGGATGGCGATCCCGGACGCCGTGATACTAAAGGTGATCATCGAATCGGCTGTCCTGACCGACGCGGAAATCATTCAATGCTGCATAATCGCCGTTGACGCCGGCGCCCAATATGTCAAAACATCGACAGGATTCCACAAGTCCGGTGGCGCAACGACGAAGGCGGTCCAACTCATGCGTCAGACAGTCGGACCCGACGTTGGGGTCAAGGCCAGCGGAGGTATCCGTTCGTTCAGCGATGCAATGGCGATGATCAATGCGGGGGCAACGCGTATCGGCGCTTCCGCCACGGCTGCAATTCTCGCCGGCGCGGAGACCGCAACTGGCTAAAAAACTTACACCGACTGCTAGGCGGCAAACCCGCGTAGTGGGAGGTCTGGGCGCTGCAACCAATTGTCGGCCAGATAGTTTGTCGTTCCATCTATGACATGCACGGTGTATGCATGTCGCGGTTTGTCGCTTGTGTTTGGCCCCGAGCGATGCGGTAGCGAACCGTTCAGCAAAACGAGCGTCCCGCGCGCAGCTTCCAGCGGCACGAGTCCAACGGTTGGATATGGGGTCGAGTCAAAAACCTCCGTAACAGTCGCCGTTCGAGAGGCGTTCAATTTGGAACGAGTCTTCACGGGAATTCGGTGTCCTCCCGGCAGGGCCCACATGCATCCATTTTCCGTTGTTGCGTCGTCAATCGCGACCCAAAAACCGATCGCGCTTTGGGGCTCTGTCCACAGGAAAGTGTGGTCGGTATGACAATTCACTTCGCCACCGATTCGCGGTTGCTTGAAGATATACATCGATTGAAGTAGCAAGGGCAATTTCATGCCGATGTCCGCGGCGACCATTGCCATGGCCGGTGTGCGGCTGAATCTGTCGAAGATCGGATCTAGGTCATGCATCCCGTGACCAAGCTTGTTGAGACACAGGTGCGCCTCATTTCGGAGTCTCCCCTTGCTGTCAAATGCGTCCTTTTCAAAGAAGCAACGGATCTTGTCGCCGCTGGCAAGAAAGTATTCCTCGGCCGCGTGTTGGGCATTGGCATCGGCGGTGAAGATCGTCGCCTGTTCGGGCGACGGTACATATTGTTCGGCAAGTTCGAGAGCGCGTTGTCGAAGTTCCAAACAGTGGGTCTCATCAATGAACTCCGGAATAACAAGAAAGCCATCTTCGTTGAATGATTCAAGTTGCGTGGCCGACAACAATGACATTGCCCTCAGACCTCTTGATTGTCGTTTGGATTCGAAAATACCGAATGATCCGGAAACGCGAAAGGAATCAATTCTTGGAGTCGGCGAGGTTCACCTTCAACGTCGACAAGAAGTTCTGCACCGCCGTGTTCCCAGAGAAGCTGTCGACATCGTCCGCACGGCGTGACTGGATTGTCGTTGCCGACGCAACAAATCGCCACGATACGTCCGCCACCACCCATGTGTAGAGCGCCAAGTATTGCGCACTCGGCACACAGGGTGAGCCCGTACGAGGCATTCTCTACGCAACAGCCACTAATAATACGACCGTCGTCGATCAGCGCCGCAGCGCCTACGCGAAACTTCGAGTACGGCGCATACGCATGTTGTTGGGAGGCGCTGGCCAGCACACGCAACGATGGCCAATCAATTTTTGGTCGCACCGTCGTCATTGGACAACCTTAGTTGTC
>JBKJXI010000192.1:0-6905 GCA_046716325.1 Ilumatobacteraceae bacterium
GAGGACCTACGCATTACAAGTGCGTTGCTCTACCACTGAGCTAACCCGGCGTGCACCGCGAAGTGCGACCCATATCGTAGGCCACTCATTCAGCATTCACTCGGGAGGCACGCCACTGCGCGCGCGCGCAACTTCATATGTCACCAGTGCTGCGGCTACCGACACATTGAGCGACGACAAAGCACCAAGCATTGGAATACGGATCAACATGTCACATCGTTCGCGCACGAGTCTCGACAAGCCGGCCCCTTCGGCGCCCAGTACAACACACACGGATTCCTTTGCCAATGATCCCATCTCGAACACGCTGCGTTCGGCAGCGTCGTGGAGTCCAATGACCCACACACCAGCGCCTTTCAATTGCTTCAACGCGGTCGGCAATCCGCCGACAACGCACATCGGCACATGCTCGGCTGCACCAGCCGCCGCCTTGGCCGCCGTCGGAGTGATGTGTACGGCACGATGTCGTGGCAAGATTACGCCCGTCACACCGGCTCCGTCACAACTTCGCAAGATGGCACCCAAGTTTCCCGGATCGGTAACTCCATCGACTGCGACAAAAAACTGCGGTGTTGGAGCATCGCGAAGCAGCAATGCCAGATCAACTTCTTCGAGTGGTTCGGCCTTGGCCAAAATTCCCTGCGGAGCTTCGCTGCGGGCTTCGCGCTCAATATCCTTACGATTCACGCGGCGTACAGGCACTCGTTGATCGGCGGCAAGATCGACGATGTCATCAACGACCGGACTGTCGTCCAAGTCGTCGGAGATCCAGATTTCAATCACTCGACGCTTGCCCGCAATGAGTAGCTCGCGCACGGCTTGGCGACCTTCGATCTGGGCGCCACCAAGACCGTGATCACTTGTCTTAGCGGCACGGGCGCGATCGACACCGCGGATGCCTTGCGCCGGTCGCACTCCGGATCGGCCACGCTCGGGACGACCACGCACTAGACGCCGAGCCGATGGTTTGCGACGACCGCGAGGCTCACGATCGGAAGATGAACGCCTAGTCATCGGTTACGAGCCGCGCTCTGACTGATGACTGCCACCGCCCAGCAGGCAATGCCTTCACTGCGGCCAAGTGCGCCAAGACCTTCTGCACGGCGACCTTTGACTGTGACAGGAGCACCGATGGCTTCGCTGAGTCGAAGTTGCATCGACGATCGATTCGGCGCAAGTTTTGGATGTTCGCACACAACGCTGCAATCAACATTTCCGATTTCATAACCCGCCGCATTCAACATTTGGGCAACCTCCCTCAGCAACATCACCGAGTCGGCATCCTTCCACCGTGGATCCGTGTCGGGAAAATGTTCACCAATTTCACCAAGTGCGGCGGCACCAAGCAATGCGTCCGCCACGGCATGGGCAATCACATCGGCATCGCTATGTCCAATCAGTGCGCGTTCTCCGGGAAATGCAACCCCGCCGAGAATGAGCGGCCGCTTGGCGTCCACCGACTCACTAAATGGGTGGATATCAAATCCATGGCCCACACGAACAGAACTTGTCACGAGTGAATCCTTACACTTCGCCTCGCGCCGCGGCGCGAGCCCATTCGAGATCTTCCCGTGTCGTAAGTTTTCGATTCAACGACTCCCCCGGTATCACCACGACACGTTTGCCCAAAGCCTCGACAAGTGCCGCATCGTCCGTACCCTCTGGGCTAAACGCATGCGCCTCTCGCAACACCGATGCCCGAAATGCCTGCGGAGTTTGTACGGCCACTAAACGTGTCCGATCTGGGGTGGTGATCACGACATTGTGCGCATCTATTTCCTTGATCGTGTCAAAAACCGCCAATGCAGGCACCGCACCATCCGCGCCGTTGCGCACGGCGGCCACCACCTCTCTAAACAAGTGTTCACTGGCAAACGGTCGTGCGGCATCGTGAACGCAGATAATCGTCGCTTCGTCTGGAACCGCGACGAGACCACACCGCACCGATGAACTCCGCGTGGACCCGCCCGCAATTCCACCTTCGCCCTCAACATTGGATTCGGGCACCACAACAATCACACCGTTACTGACCGATTTGGCCGTGGCAGTCGACCAATCGAGTACACGCCGATCGCCGACCATTTCAAATTGCTTTGCTCCACCGAATCGTGTGCCCGATCCCGCCGCCACCACCACGGTCCAAACTATTTCATGGGCGGTGGTTGTCATATTCATTTAGGGTAGTACCGTCAATATCTGCATGGCACACGAGGCTCTTTTACTGCGAACATCCTTCTTTGCCGACACTCCAACGGATGTGCTGAGCACTATCACCGCGCAGGCGCAGATACGCAACCTTCAGCGTGGAGATGTCCTATTCAAGGAAGGTGATGTTCCCGATGCGCTCTTTGTCGTGTTGAGTGGCCGCGTCGCCATTGCGATCGGAAACAAACCGCTCGATAGTCGCGAGAGCATGCTTGCGCTAATGGAAACCGGCGACTTATTTGGTGAGCTCGGGATGATTGATAGTGGGCTGCGAAGCGCGATGGCACGGGCAATCGAACCATCATCGGTCCTTTGCATTCCATACGCGCCGGTCCTCGACCAGATTCGATCAACTCCAAACATGCTGTGGGGTGTTACCAAGTTGCTCGCGACACGCCTTCGGGTGATGGATGAGGTGCTCGCCGACAGCGTTTTCCTCGATGTCACCGGTCGTACCGCCAAGAGGCTTCTCGAACTTTCCAACGGCAAGGATGAATTCGTATTGCCGGTGACGCAGGAGGAGCTCGCCGGAATGGTTGGGGCCTCACGGGAGCGAGTGAATAAAGCGATTGCCAGTTTCATTCGCCTAGGTTGGCTCGAGCAACGCGATCGCCAATATAAAATTCTGCTGCGTGAACGACTCTCGGTTCGTTCCAGTTAGTTAAACCTCGCCCATTAGCCATTTCTTTGCCTTGGCAAAGGCATCAGCGGCATCGTCGGGGCGATGCGATGGTCGCGAAGGATCGTGGGCAAATCCGTGCTCCGCTTCCGGATACTCGTTAACGGTTACCCCAGTCGCGCGCAATTCCGCGATATCCCCATCGGGTGTATATGGATCACGATTGCCGACCACCGCCATCACTCGGCTCGCGTGACCCGCGCGCAGGATTTTCAGCGGCTCGCAATGGGTCGAACTCCGCCAGCCCTCTGGTAGCTGAATCATCCCGTAGAAACTCGCGATCCGAGCAAAGCGATCACTTCTTACCGACTTGAAGCAATACATGCCACCCATACAAAATCCGATCAGCCCAACTCTTGCGGTTCCCAGCACATCGGCCGCCATGACTAGATCGCCCAAATGTGCATCGTCGTCGATGCCGGCAACCATGGCAAATCGTTCCTGCAGTTCGCCTGACATTTCCCGGCCGGGAAATGGGTCCACCGCGGCCACCGCCATTCCCCACTCGCTGGCCAGTCGAGCAACCAGGTCATCGAATACAGGTCGCAATCCAAAAATATCGGGGGCAATCACCAAACCCATCGTCGGCGACGAAATCGATTGGTCGACTTCCGCTGTCGTCCCAGAGGCAAGTTTGATACGCATATGTCGCCGAGTGTAGACGATGCATTTTGCGGTGAGAGCAGCGGTGAGAGGCGAGGTCGGTCGGGCGGTGAGCCAAATCCGGATGCTCGTAACCATGTCCATCACAAATACATTTCAGCAATGTCATATCCATCACCCCAGCACCCACCTTCCGGTAATTCGTCATCTCGTGGACGAATGGTCGATGATGGGAACCCGTAATCACAACCTTCGACAAGTTAACGGCTGGGGTCTCCCCGGATCCCCGATCAACTGTCTCGACGACGTACTGGTTCGTGCCGGTTTCGGAACGGGTGTCGCTGATTCAGAAGGTGACAAGTACTTGCTGCTGCTAGTAAAGCGAGCGGCTCACGACGAGCTCGCTGCCCGGATCGTCTTGCAGCGAATCCTGCCTCCGCTTCTCGCAATTGCTCGCCGTCGTGGTCGCATTATTCGTGGTGGGATCGACGAAGCGCTCACGGAAACACTTTCACATGCATGGGAACTCATTCGCACCTACCCCGTCGAACGACGACCGGCCAAAATTGCCGCCAACCTAGTGCGAGATGCCGAATATTTTGCCTTTGTACGCAATTCCCGCAAGAGGTCTGTGGTCGTCGAGATCAAGCCGGTCGATGAACTCGAGCGGCTCGCCGAACCACCGCAGGAAGGTACCGCATCCGATGAACTCTGGCGAATGTTGCACGAAGCCGACCAAAAGGGAATGACTCCAAAGCGGCTTGATGTCTTGCGTCGCCTCGCCAATGGAGAGTCGTTTGAACTTGTTGCCGCTGACTACGGAGTCGCAGTCCGCACGGTTCGGACCTGGCGCAAAGAGGGAATTACCGAGTTGCGTGCACGAACGCTGTGCGTGGTGTAAGCGGAGAGTTTCGCAATCGCAGGCTGTTGCTCACCACGAACACACTCGAAAGCGCGATCGCCAATCCGGCCCACATCGGATCCATGTAACCCAGGACCGCAAGTGGAATCGCAATGGTGTTGAAGAAAAATGCCCAAAACACGTTCGCGCTGATCGTTCGCAAAGTGGCTCGAGACAACAGGAGCGCATCGGAAATGAGTCGCAGATCGCCACTGACAATCGTCAGGTCGCTTGCGTTCATCGCCACATCGGTTCCCGGACCCATGGCAATGCCAACATCGGCTTGGGCTAGCGCGGCGGCATCGCTAACGCCGTCACCAACCATTGCCACCGCGTATCCGCGCTGTTGTAGGTCGGCCACAATCTGAACCTTCTCCGCAGGCAATACGCCCGCAATCACATGTTGCTCGTCGGTGTCTATACCAACTAACTCGGCAACGGCGACTGCGGTCGCACGGTTGTCACCGGTGACCAACACCGATCGCAGCCCGAGTTGGCGCAACTCTGCAACGGCGACCGCGCTATGTGGTTTTGGTTGATCGGCCACGACGCACACGCCGCGAACACGACCATCGATGACAACGAGCACGGCGGTGTTGCCGGCATTTCGCGCCTCGTTGAGCGAATCCTTCAAATCAGTTGGAATGTTCACGAACGCCGATGAGAACAGAGGCTCTCCGCCAACCATTACACGATGACCGTCCACACTGCCAACGGTCCCGAGACCGGCCCGATACTCAAATTGGGTGACTGGTAGCAATTCTCCAAGTTCTGCACGAGCCGCAGACGAGATTGCTTTGGCAATCGGATGCTCGCTGGCGTGTTCCAATGCACCCGCGAATTTCAAAATCTCGGCACGTGAAATGTCCGGATCGCACGCCACCGAGATCAGCTGCATGACTCCACTTGTCACGGTTCCGGTTTTGTCAAACACCACGGTGTCAATTCGACGCGTGCTTTGCAACACGTCAACGCCCTTGATCACGATACCCATCTGTGCGGCGCGCCCCGACCCGACCATCAATGCGGTGGGCGTGGCCAGACCCAAAGCGCACGGGCTAGCAATAATCAAAACCGCGACTGCAGCCGCGAATGCGTCGGCGACATGATTGGAGTTGCCACCGAACGCATACCAACCGACGAATGTGAGCAACGACAATGCAACAATCGCCGGAACGAATGCGCTGCTCACGCGGTCGGCCAGTTTTTGCACCGGGGATTTCGTACTTTGGGCATCGCGCACGAGTTTTGTCATCTTTGCAAAGGTTGATTCGACTCCGATTCGTCTGACCCGCACGACCAAGCGACCGGTCAGATTTACCGTGGTCCCCGTTACCTTTGTCCCGACCACTACTTCAACTGGCACACTTTCTCCGGAAAGCATCGAGGCATCGACACTCGACGATCCATCTTCGACGACTCCATCTGCGGCGATAATCTCGCCGGGTCGGACGACTATAAGGTCGCCAACTTCGAGTAGGGCGGCGTCAATGACGATCTCTTCGCCATCACGAATGACGGTGGCATGTCGTGCCCCGAGTGCAAGAAGCGACCTCAGCGTGTCGCCTGCCCTGCGTTTTGCCCTCGCCTCAAAGTAGCGTCCGGCGAGAATGAATACGGTCAGCACCACCGCGACTTCCAGATATATGTGAATCGGGTCGGAGTTTGATCGGGCCAATTCCTGTTTGGTATCGGTGGCTCCTCCCCATACCAACGCCCAGATCGACCACAATGTCGAGGCAACGATTCCTAGGGAGACGAGCGTGTCCATGGTTGTGACCCGATGACGCAGGTTCATCAGAGCGACGCGGTGAAATGGCCAGGCGCCCCAACTCGCCACCGGAATTGCCAGTGCCAACACAGTCCATTGCCAATTGTTGAACTGTGCCAGAGACGTCATCGACATCGTCACGATCGGCAGTCCAAGGACTAGGCACACAATGAGACGTACCCTCAGCATTGCCACCCGCTCATCGGCTTCTGCGTCCAGCATGTCGGGAGTGGTGTCGGCAAGTAGGCGCGCACCGTAACCAAGTTCGGACACCGCGGCAATCAGTTCGACCGCGCCAGTCTGATTGGGGTCGAAGTGCACCCGTGCGGTTTCCGCAGAGAAGTTGACCGTGGCCTCAACACCGATGAGTTTGTTCAGTTTCCTCTCGATGGTCATCGCGCACGAGTTTCGCGACATTCCTGAGATCGTCAGATCAACCTGAGTTGTGATTTGGTCAACAGCGGTCACTGTCTACATTCTGACGGGATTACGGTCAGATCACACTATGCGTGTTTTGTCCCATCTGGCATTGTGGCATTTTCCAAATTGGCGGCAGTCAGGTTTGTCGCACGCAGGGTGGCACTCATCAGGTTGGCTCCACTTAAGTTGGCCCCCGTCAAGTTTGCTGCCGTTAGATCGGCGGCAATTAAATGAACATCGGCTAGATGGGCATCGGTTAGCTGCGCGGCATTTAGACGAGCTGCATTCAGAAACGCCGCTGTCAAGTTGGCTACACGTAAGTTCGC
>JBKJXI010000193.1:0-31504 GCA_046716325.1 Ilumatobacteraceae bacterium
CGCTTGATGTGCTCAAGCAAGCTCATCGCGCCGGAGAATCGAAACGACCGGAGGTGGAGCGAACGTTGACCCAAGCGCGCCGGGCGGTGGAAAAGGCTGTCAATCTACTTGGACGAACGAGTTCAGACGATTGATCAGGCGGCGTAACTCGCTGAAGTTGTTGCGAATGAAGCGGAGTCGAATTCGCATGTATTCCAAGGAGTCCTTCTCCGCTATTTCAATTGGTAGCGCTTCCATTCGCTCAATTTTCCCATCGCTGCATAAATGACTGAAGTCACGGTTTAATTCACCGAGCTGCTCATCGCTGATTGCGATTCTGTGCCGAATGACCAAGTATTTTCCCACTTGGCGCATCGAGTCGTAGTTGGTATAAAAGCCGCAAATTTCCCTCACCGCGTCTTCGACATTGCTTGACAGATGGTAGAACACACGATCAGTCGCAGAGACCAGGTTTCGCGGCACAAGTTGACCGGTGATGAACTCATCAATGCGATGCCAAAAGTGGTCGTGGGGTAGATCCAGGAGGACGATTGGTGAAGGAGTTGTTTTTCCGGTCTGAGTGAGTGTGAGCAGTTCAAACATTTCATCCAAAGTTCCAAATCCTCCGGGCATACAGATGAATGCGTGGGACTCCTTTACAAGCATCAATTTTCGCGTAAAGAAATACTTCATTGAGACATGTTTGTCGTCACCGGCGATAATCGGATTCGCGCTGGTTTCAAATGGCAATCGGATCGATACTCCAATCGAGCGATCGCGCCCGGCCCCCGCCATACCAGCCTCCATGATTCCGGGTCCGGCACCGGTAACGACCATCCAATTTTCATCGGCCATGCGCGTGGCCACCTGCTCGGTCTGGCGATACACGGGATCGTCCTTCGTCGTACGGGCCGAGCCAAAGATTGTCACTTTCTTGCGGTGAACATATGGCGTCATCATTTGAAACGCCTCGCGCATTTCCTTTAGCACCGAGTTGGCAATTTTGAGATCGAGTGTTGATAGGCCGTCCCTGCCAAGGCCCAGAGCCGTGCGCAACATGTCTTTGATCAATGGCGCACTCGTCGTAATACCACTTGAGCCGATAATCATTTCGATTTGCTTGTCTATTCCACCCGTTGGTCGGTCACTCATATTGCGTCGTTTTTACTACCAATGCATCGATCAGTTCAGCGAAACTCTTTTGAAACGAAGCCACTCCTTCGTCTTCAAGTTGTCTAGCCACCTCGTCTACCGAGATTCCGACATGTTGCAAAGCACTCCAGTTGTGGTGGGCCTGCACCACATTGTCATCAATAGTCTGAACAAGTTTGCCGTGATGTAAGAACGCTTCGACGGTCGAATCGGGAAGTGTGTTCACAGTGTTTGGGCCGATGAGGCTGTCGACATACAGCGTGTCCGGATATGCCGGATTCTTGGTCGATGTTGATGCCCATAACGGCCGTTGCAATCTTGCTCCTCGGACTGTCAGGGCTTCCCACCTTGGACCGGAAAACGTTCGTTGAAAAAGTTCGTACGCCAACTTGGCCTGAGCAATTGCCGCCGTTCCTCGCAAACCAAGGGCCTCGGGAGTTCCCAATTCATTGAGTCGACGGTCGATTTCCGTGTCCACTCGCGAGATGAAAAAACTAGCCACGCTTGCCACCGGTGGCAGAAGTCCGATGGTGCGTGCGGCTAGAGCCTCCAGACCCTCGATGTATGCCTGCATTACCTGTCGATATCGATCGAGGCTAAAAATGAGGGTTACGTTGACGTTTCGTCCTTCGCCAATCATGGCGCGAATGGCTGGAATGCCCTCCTCGGTGGCGGGAATCTTGATCATCACATTGCCACGGTTCACACGTTGATGGAGTTCGCGAGCCACGGCGAGAGTTCGTTCCGCGTCGTGAGCGACTAGTGGATCGACTTCCACGCTGACAAATCCGTCGTTTCCGTCACTTGATTCGTACAGTGGCGCGAACACATCAAGGGCACCATCAATATCTTTGAGCACCATTTCCCAATATGTCTCAATGGTGTTGCGATGAACTCTGACAAGGGCGGAAAATTGTTCGTCGTAGTCGTTCGAACCTTGGATCGCCTTTTGAAATATTGTCGGATTTGAAGTTAGACCACGAATTCCAGAGTCACGGACCTTGACCAGTTGCCCGGAGGTAATGTAGCCACGCCTCAAGTTGTCGAGCCACGGGCTCTGGCCGAACTCCGCCGATAAGCGATTGAGGTTATTTTGCATCAATTTCCCTCGATCGCGCGCTTTACGGTCTGGCAAATGTGGGCGATATTAATACCCAGATTTTCTAGTGCCACCTTGCCCGGCGCGCTCGCACCAAATTGGTCAATTCCGATACTTATGTTCGCATATCGCGACCAGCCAAATGTCGATCCGGCTTCGACCGACACTATTGGTGGGCCACCAGGTAGCACCGAAGCTCGCCAGTCGGGTGCCTGGAGTTCGAAACGATCCCAAGACGGCATTGATACGACGCGAACCCCGATGTCTTCCAAGGCAAGCGATTCGGCGGCACCAAGACAGAGAGCCAATTCACTTCCAGTCCCTATCAGAATCGCATCCACCCTGTCGGGCTCAACAATAATCCCTGCACCCCTGATCACTGCCGTTCCGTCGGTTACCAATGGAACTCCTTGCCGACTCAATATGAGAGCGGTGGGACCATCGTGGTCGACCGCTGCGCACCACGCTTGAACCGTCTCGTTTGAGTCCGCGGGACGAATGACCTGCAATTTTGGAATCGCCCGCAAGGACGCCAACTGTTCTATTGGCTGATGAGTAGGTCCATCCTCGCCGACTCCAACCGAATCGTGAGAAAAAACAAAGACGACTTTGGCATGTGAAATTGCCGCCAGGCGAATTGCGGGTCGCATGTAATCGGCAAAGACAAAAAAAGTTCCGCCTACGGGAAGAATTCCTCCGTGCATCGCCATTCCAACGAGTGCCGCTCCCATCGCATGTTCACGGATCCCGAAATAGACTTGCCGTCCCTCGGGGTGAGTCGCGCTGTGAAGGTGATGTTGCGACACTTTAACGCCGGTGTTGCCGGTGAGATCGGCCGAACCCGTGATCAGCCCGGGAAGTACCTGATGAGAACTTTCCAGCACTTTTTGGATTGCCTGACGAGTGGCGAGATTTGATGACGCCTCGAATGTCGGCAATTGAGCAAAGAATGTCTCAGACGCGGGAGTACACCACGCGCGCTCAAATTCAGCCCCATCTTCGATTGCTTGTGGCACACCCTTCACGAGATCCGCATAGTCAGCCGTGAACAGAGCCCCACGCTTGCGGGCGTGGCCGCGAACTTCGTCCACTAGTTCGGTGGGAGCCCAAAACGGGTTGTCGGGGACACCCATCAATACTTTTGTTGAACGGATCTGTTCTGGCGTGAATGGATTTCCGTGGGCCTCAAAATTGTCGGTGTGATCCGGCGATGGAAATGCGATGTGGGTCTTCAACACACATATCGTTGGTTGGCCGCGATGTTGCTTGGCCGCGAGGAGCGCCGATTCAAGAGCATCCAAGTTATTTGCGATCTCTCCCAGTTGGACGACGTTCCAACCGTAGGCACTAAAACGCAGCCCCACTTCGTCGCTGCAGGAAAGCGAAGTTGAGCCATCGATCGTTATTCCGTTGTCATCGTAAATGCAGATCAGACGATCCAAACCAAGGTGACCAGCGAGCGAGGCCGCCTCGTGACTGATTCCTTCCATGAGGCAGCCGTCGCCGACTACGACAAAAGTGTGGTGGTCGGTGAGCGCCTCACCGAACCGAGCCCGCAAGTTGCGCTCCGCAATTGCCATGCCGACAGCGTTGGCAAATCCCTGGCCCAGGGGCCCGGTCGTAACCTCGACTCCAACCGTGTGTCCGGCCTCTGGATGTCCAGGCGTTAACGAGTTCCATTGCCTAAAGGCTTTGATGTCATCCAGTTGCAGTCCGTATCCATTCAGGAAGAGCAGCGCGTACTGAAGAATCGACGCGTGTCCGTTGGAGAGAATGAATCGATCTCGATTTCTCCATCGGGGTTGGGCAGGATCATGGACCATGACTCGACTGAACAACACATGTCCAAGTGGGGCGAGAGCCATCGCGGTTCCCTGATGTCCGCTCTTGGCCGCTAGGGGCGCGTCCATTGCCAAGCCTCGAATGAGCGATACCGCGGCCGCATCGACGGCACTGGATAGGCGCAATGTCACTGCGGTGACTGTAGTTGCTCGTCTGCCACCGGTGGCAGCAATGTGAGGGGGACATATGTCCACGGACCTTGGTCCACCCTGCAATGGGCGAAACACTGACCGTATTCAGACAATTGAAGCGACCCGCGCACGAGTCGATAGGTAAATTTGCCGGGCTCAACCGTGAACGGACTCACATGACGGGCCAGTTGTTCGCTCTCCGCGTCCAGTGTTCGCCTGAAAACAACCTCAAAAACCCCGCTTCCCGTTTCGTTGGCCGGACAATAGATCAGACCAATGAGATGAGGTTCGACGGTCACCGGAATTGGGGTCGGAGCCGCAATGGAAAAGAACACTCCTTGCAAATCGATGCGGGTCGATGGACCTGGGGCAGCACGCATTTCAAATGTGTCGATAAAAAGCGCAGCAATGATATGCATGTCAGCACACTAGCGAGCGCTCAAACCTCGGCCATAGCGAGCTCTCCGCCGACCCAGACACCGCGAATGTCGAAGTTTGAATCCAGCGCGATCAGATCGGCTCGACTCCCAATCTTGATTGATCCACGATCCACGAGGCCAAGGATCCGTGCAGGTGTGGCGGTTGCGGCTCGAAGTGCACTGTGGCGATCGACCGAACAGTGGCTTACGACGTTCCTAATTGCTGCGTTCATCGTAAGCGCCGAACCGGCGAGCGTCCCATCCGCCAATCGGGGGGCGCCACCAATCAATTCGATGCCTCGCTGCTTCGCCGAGTCGGAAGAATATGCAACCGAGTCGGTGACGAGCGCGATGCCATCGGGCTTGGCGCGAAAGGCAAGAGTGATCGCACGTGGTTGAACGTGAACTAGGTCGGCAATGAGCGACGCTGCGACTCGCTCGTCGGTTAGGGCCACCAGCGCAACTCCATCGCTCCGATGATGGACGCCCGACATTCCATTGAATAAATGCGTGACCAACCGAGCGCCGGCATCAATTGCCTGCAGCGTGACGATGTCGGCGGCTCTCGAATGCCCGATTGAAACGACGATATGCCTGTCACTCATGGCGGCGATCGCGGACATCGCGGTGGCATTTTCGGGGGCAATTGTTACTATTCGCACATTGTCGGGAAGGTGTGCAAGCCATGCTGTGTTGGCGTCCTGAATAAATCGAGGGTCGTGGGCACCGATTGAATCTCCGAGAAATGGCCCTTCCAGATGAATTCCCGCGATTGTTGGTCGCAGCGCAGTCGACCGATTTTGAGCCTTAGTTATCCGAGCAAATTTCTTGCCGTAGCTGTCCAACGGCGCGCTAATCAGTGTCGGGCACCATGTCGTGACCCCTTGTTTTAGCAAGGACTGATCGAGCACGAACCAGTCGTCGTCGTTGGCATCGGCAACATCTATCGCGCCAATTCCATTTACCTGAAGATCGACAAACCCCGGGGCAAGAAGCACATCTGCGAAATCGGAACCAATTGGATCAATTCTGGTAATCAACCCCTTACTGCAGGTCACTGCATGGGGTCCAGCTATTCCCGATGGAAACGCAATTTGGGCCGACCGAATGACCAGACTGGTTGGTTGGCTAAGCGATGTCACGCCAGTGAGAGAATACACCGTCTATCGTTTAGTCGAGTGGGTAGCCAAACAGTGTTGTCAGAGTTGGCGTCCAAGAACCTTCTCTCTCGTTACGGAATCGCCTTTGCGCCGGAACACAATGTCGTTTCGGTGAAGGCGGCAATGAACGCCGCCCAATCGATTGGCTTCCCTGTGGCAATCAAATTATGTGGCGCCACCATTTCCCACAAAACGGAGAGGGGATTGGTTCGCCTAGGAGTTGATGATGTGATTGCTGCGCAGAGGGCAGCTGAGGAATTGCTGCAGTTGGCGCGCCCGGACGATGGCGATGTAAGTCTGCTCGTCGCGACGATGATTGAAGGGAGCAGAGAACTCATCGCCGGAATTGTGCACGACGAACAGTTCGGACCGACAATCATGCTCGGAATCGGCGGCGTCTTCACCGAAGCACTGAACGATGTGGTGTTTCGTTCTCTTCCGCTGGGCCCAGCCGATCCCGAGGCGATGCTCAATTCCATGAAATTGAATGGGATGTTTCGCAAATATCGCGGGCTAGCGGCGGTGCGACTAGACGAGTTACGAATCTTGCTAACCGGTCTAGAGATGGCACAGCGAGACAATCCTGACATCAGATCAATCGATATCAACCCGATCATCGTCACCGCCGCGGGACATCTGATTGCAGTCGATGCCTTGGTCGAGCTTGCTGACTCCGCGGTGCAAGCAATGGTTCGCCCCAGCCGCGACGCGGCCGTCAACGATCGCAACTTCGAATCACTTTTCAATCCATGCGGCATCGCTGTGGTTGGTGCGTCCACTCATCCGGGCAAATTTGGATATGTGTCTCTACACAATGTTCTTGCCAGCGGGTATTCAGGGAAGGTATTCGGCACAAATCGAACTGGTGAGGAGGTGCTCGGAGTGCGTACTGTTTCTGCCGTTTCCGAGCTCCCCGCAGACGAGATCGATCTGGCCATCGTCTGCACGCCGGCGAGTGCAAATCTCGAAATTCTGGCAGATTGTGCCAGCAAAGGGATCTCCTCTGTAGTAGTCACGACTGCCGGTTATCGCGAAGTTGACGAGATGGGTCGAAAGGCAGAGAAGCTGCTCGCCAACGAGGCAACGAGATTGGGACTATTGATGATCGGTCCAAACTGTCAGGGGGTGATAAGCACGCCGACCAATCTTTGTGCCCAGATTGTTGCCCCATTTCCACCGCGGGGACACATTGCGGTAGCAAGCCAAAGTGGCAACTTTGTCTCCAGCTTTCTCAATTATGCCCGGCAAACCGAAATCGGTATTTCGCGCTCGGTGTCGATAGGAAATGCTGCTCAGGTGTCGGTGGGAGATGTGTTGGACTTCTTTTCGCGGGATATTGAGACTCGGGTCTCGCTCGCATACATCGAGGGCGTGGAAGATGGTCGCGTCCTCATGTCCCAGATGTCGATCGCTGCCCAAGCCAAACCCTTGGTGATCGTCAAGGGAGGCGCCACCTCGTCCGGAGCCCGAGCGGCCTCTAGCCACACCGGTTCGCTTGCCAGCGACGACGGCATTTTTGATGGGATGTGCCAACAAATTGGAGTAGTCCGGTGCGCGACCATCGAAGAATCCTTTGACGTCGCCGCGACGTTTGCGACTCAACCGCTTCCACGCGGTCCGCGAACCATCGTGTTGACCACAGTCGGCGGATGGGGCGTCGTGACCTCTGACGCGATCCACCGGGACGGATCCCTTACACTCATTGACTTGCCAGATGACCTCGAAGACGAATTGAATCTGTTGTTACCGAGTCGATGGAGCAGGGGAAATCCCATCGATTGTGCCGGTGGCGAAACTCGCGACACAGTTCCAGAGATTCTTGATCGGTTGGCTGCTCATCAAAGTGTTGACGCAATTATTTTTCTCGGGATCGGGGTTCAGAGCAATCAGGCTCGTCTTATTCGAGAGGGTCGTTTCTATCCGGACTTTGGTTTGGAGCGCATCGTTTCCTATCATGAGCGCCAAGACGAACGATTTGCACTTGCCGCTCAGCGCGTATCGAGTGCTCACGGCAAACCAGTACTCACCGCCACCGAGCTGGCCGTGGCGGATCCAGCCAACGCTGGAGTCGCAGCTGTCCGTCAATCCGGTCGTCTCTGCTATCCAAGTGGGAATCGGGCGGTAGCGGCACTCGGACATCTCTACCGCTATGCCAAGTTCCGCGGTGTTGCCACATGACGCCAATTTCAGGAGATGAACACTTTACGGCACTGACTCGAACCGGACAGCGAGTCAAGGCAGGCTCTCCGCGAGTGGTCGCCGCTACTCTCGTCGGAGCCTTACTCATTGGCGCGGTTCCGCTGGCCGCGATGTGGCAGATTAGCGATCGCGTCGCGTCCGCCGTGACGAGCATGGACGCGTCGACAAATGTCGATACCGTTTTATCAACTCCGCTCCTGTCTGCTCGGCGAACGCCCAATATTCTGTCTAACGAAATTCGAATAGGCGGTCTTCGAAACTCGCTGCGGCCGATCATTGGCCGCCTACCCGACCAGGCATGTTTGGCGGTTGCCGTCGACGGTAGAAGTGTCGTTGAGGCGAACGTGAAATCGCCATTGACTCCAGCCAGCAATCAAAAAATTCTTGTCGCTGCAGTCGCGCTGCAGGTCTTGGGACCAGACTTTCGTTACTCGACCAAGATCGTTGGAATTACCAATGGCGACAGGATCGAAGGTGACTTGTGGATTGTGGGTGGGGGAGATCCACTGTTGACGGCAGGCGACTATCCAAGTACGGAGACACAGCCGACGCTGTATCCGACGGCCATCGAACCGCTCATCGACGCCCTAGTCTCGGCCGGAATCACAAGTGTCAGCGGTTCCATCGTCGGAGATGAATCCCGATACGACACAGAGCGATTTACTCCGTCACTTGGGCTCGGAATTCGGGGCACCGAACTCGGACCGCTTGGTGCACTATTGCTCAACGACGGGGTGATCGCAACATCTCCAATTAAGCCGGATAACCCTGCCCTGTCGACGGCGATTGAATTCACTCGACTACTTACAGAGCGAGGGATCGCGGTCTCCGGGGGACCCAAGACGGGAACTGCCTCGCAGGATCTGCCCGTTATCGCCACCGTTGTCTCGGCCCCGTTAACCGATGTCGTTACCGAAATGCTCACCAATAGTGACAACAACACGGCGGAACTCGTGCTCAAGGAACTCGGACTGACCGATTCAGCACCGGGAAGTCGGGTTGCCGGAATCGCGGTTGTTTTGCGGGAATTGCAGGCCGCCAATATCGATATCGCCGAATTGGCAATGACGGATGGATCGGGACTGGACCGGTCCAATCGGGTCACCTGTGCGACGCTGCAATCGATCTTGGTGCGCGACGGCGGATATGGCCCGCTGACAATGGGTTTCGCTATAGCTGGACAAAGTGGAACTCTCGCCGATCTCTTTCTCACCGGTCCAATGACGGGCGTGATGCGGGGGAAGACTGGCACCCTCACAGGAGCCAAAACACTGTCGGCCGTCATCCCTTACACCGACAGCCAGGCGATCATCTTTTCGCTTCTGCTAAATGGACCCGGTGTCTCAAATCAAAGTTCCTATCGACCAATCTGGCTTTCCCTGACGGATGCATTGGCAAAGTTTTCATTGCACCCAACAGCAGCAGAGATTTCCCCAATGGAGGCTCGTGCAGGGCCGTAGTTGTTGGCACGACACGTACTCATCGAGGGACCGATTTGCGCTGGTAAATTGATCGGGTGAAACTTCGCTCGTTCAGCAAACGCGAAAAAGCGGCCGAAGCGCCCGGTATAGGTGAACTCGCCAATTTGGTGATCGCATATGCGAAGCAAGAGACGATTGACCCAATTAGAGGCGCCGGTCGATGGTTAGCGTTTGGCATGGCGGCGATTCTCTCGCTTACCTTTGGGGTCGCCCTGCTTGCACTCGGCACATTGCGACTGTTGCAATACGAAGTCTTCGCCAACGCAACGACATGGTCGTGGGTCCCATATCTCATTGTGATGGCTCTGTGCGTCATCGTTGCGGCATTAGCCGTAAGTCGCATCAAGAAGGATTCGCTACATCTAGGCGGTCGCTGATGAGCAGTGACGAAAGGATCACCCGGGAAGAACTCGAATATAAATTTCAGGCACTGCAAGATGACCTGCAGCTCAAAGTGGCAGATAAGAAAAGCGCGATTGCAATCGCCGTGGCAGTTGGCGGATCGATGATGGTGGTCATCTCCTATCTGTTTGGACGACGACGAGGTCGTAAGCGTCGCAGCGTTGTCGAAATACGCCGAGGTTAAGAGTGTCGTGGGTCAAGGCGCTAGTGACGGCCGGCGGAATTGGTAAATCGGCAAAAAAGAAAACGCTCCGCAAAACCGCCAAACGCTGGAGCGGGCTGTGGACGCTGTGGCTGGTGTTGGACATCGTTCGTTATTCTCGGCGACGCAAGAAAAAGGTGGTCGCCCGACGGGTTCTCAGGGAAGGGGATGTGCTGGTCATCTCCAACACTGTGGATCGAAAGAAATCGTGATTCCGCAACGCTCGACATTTGAGCAGGGAGACAAAGTGCTCCTTGTCGATTCAAAAAAGCGGCGCTATCTCGTTTCCCTAAAAGAGGGTGGTGAGTTCCATAGTCACTCCGGTTATCTCGCCCACGGCGATATTGTCGGACAGTCCGAGGGAGTGGTTGTTGTCTCCACTAAAGGCAGCGCATATTGCGTGCTCCGGCCAACTTTGGAGGATTTTGTTGTTGAGATGCCCCGCGGAGCGCAGGTTATATATCCCAAGGATTTGGCGGCCATATGCATGATTGCCGACATATCACCCGGGACTCGTGTATTTGAGTCGGGTGTAGGTTCCGGAGCCCTGTCCATGACAATGCTTCGATGCGGGGCAACGATTGTTGGATACGAATTGCGTGAAGACTTTGCCAATCGCGCCAGAACCAATGTCCGCGAGTTTCTTGGCGCCGACATGTTGACTCGGTTCGAAGTGCAGTTGCGCGATTGCTATGACGGAATCGACGGCGACGAGTTCGACCGAGTGGTGCTCGATCTTCCCGAACCTTGGCGTGTAGTGCCTCACGCTCAGAAAGCCTTGCGCAGAGGAGGAATATTGGTCGCTTACACTCCAAGCATTACGCAGGCGGCGCAGGTTCGACATTCGCTTGGCTCGAACTGGATGGAATCACGAACTCTTGAGGTATTGCATCGGACCTGGCACATCGAGGGTCAATCTGTGCGACCGGATCATCGAATGGTCGCACATACCGGATTTCTCACCGTTTCACGATTGATTGGTGACTGAGGAACCAGTCAGAAAGTATCTATTTTTCTCAGAAACCGATTAGGGCTCAATGAAAATGCACTCGCCGGGGCACTCTTCGGCGGATTCGATGACCGCATCCAGTTGTCCATCTGGGATCTCGGCCATTCCGTCTGCCCCTTGGGCATTGCCTTTGGCGGTGGCAAATATTTTGTCCTTTTCGCGCACATAGGCAAGTCCGTCATCGAGCAAGGTGAATACGTCTGGCGCAATTTCCTCGCACAGGCCATCGCCGGTACACAGGTCTTGATCGATCCAAACCTTCATCTTTGGGGTGCTCCTTGTCTATGACCGTTCTTTAGGGTACACGGCATTAGGCGTCAAATATGGATTATGGCTGTACTCATGACCCGGACGCTGCTAGACACAGAGGTAGCACGCTTACGGCCCAGGGAGAGCGACATGGCAATTGAGCCCGACTCAAGCGATTTCTCGGTCCGCCTGCACAATCTAGAGGAACGACTGATTGAGACTAAGGGACTGTTGGCTCGAGAGATCGCCAAGAATGAAAAACTCTCGTATTCAATGCGCGAATATCGAGAGCACATTGCCGAATTGCGCGACGAAGTAGCAAAGCTCACCCAACCGCCATCGGGCTATGGCGTCGTAGTTGGCAAGAATGACGATGGAACGGTTGATGTACTCACCAATGGACGAAAGATGCGTGTGACCATGCATCCGGACATCGAAATCGACGCTCTCGAACGAGGTGCAGAGGTTGTTCTCAACGACAGCCTCAACATTGTCCTGGCCAGGCGATCCGAAACCACCGGTGAGGTGGTCTCCCTAAAGGAGATCCTGGACGACGGAATTAGGGCGGTTGTAATTGGACGAAGTGACGAGGAACGCGTCTGTGAACTTGCCGATGCCCTCCGAGGAGTACACCTTCGTTCGGGGGACCTGGTGAGGCTAGACCCCCGCACCAATCTCCTTCTCGAAAAGCTGGAACAGCCAGAAGTAGAGCACCTGCTTTTGGAAGAGGTTCCGGATATTTCCTACAGCGACATTGGAGGACTCGATACTCAAATCGAACAGATCGCCGATGCCGTTGAATTGCCCTTCCTGTATCAGGAGCTCTTCGCCGAGCATCAGTTACCGGCACCCAAGGGAATTCTGCTCTACGGACCTCCTGGCTGCGGTAAGACGCTAATTGCCAAGGCGGTGGCCAATTCGCTGGCCAAGAAGGTTGCCGCGAGTATCGGGGGAGAGAAGGGTCACAGCTATTTCATCAACATCAAAGGTCCAGAATTACTAAATAAATATGTCGGCGAAACCGAGAGACAGATTCGACTCATCTTCCAGCGGGCTAGAGAAAAAAGCGAGGAGGGATGGCCCGTAATCGTATTTTTCGATGAGATGGACTCGATGTTCCGAACCCGTGGCACGGGTATCTCATCCGACATGGAATCAACGATCGTTCCTCAGCTGCTAGCCGAGATTGATGGCGTGGAAGGTTTGCGAAACGTCATTGTCATTGGGGCAACCAATCGGGAAGATCTGATTGATCCGGCGATCCTGCGACCGGGGCGATTGGATGTGAAGATTCGAATTGAGCGACCTGATGCCGATGCCGCGCGGCAGGTATTTGCCCGATATCTAACCACAGACTTACCAATCGGCGACGAAGAGATTGTTGATGACGACAAGAAGGGAGCGGTGGATCGATTGATCGACCAGACGGTTGAGGAAATGTATAGCCAAGTCGACATGAATCGATTTCTCGAAGTCACGTACCAAAACGGCGACAAGGATGTTTTGTACTTCAAGGATTTCGCCTCCGGCGCGATGATCGAAAACATCGTCCGGCGAGCAAAGAAATTGGCGATTAAACGATTAATTGCCGGTGGACTAAAGGGGATTAATCGACAGGATCTCTCCCATTCGATTCGCCAAGAGTTCAAGGAACATGAGGATCTGCCGAACACCACCAATCCAGACGATTGGGCCAAAATCTCGGGTCGTAAGGGCGAACGAATCGTATTCATTCGCACTCTGGTAAGTGAGGGAACCGGCAACAAGACGCATGAAGGCGGACGGGCGATAGAACCTACGGCGACGGGACAATATCTCTAAGTGGCAATTCCAAAGGTCTGTGGCATCGAGACTGAATACGGGATCAGCGTGCGGGGAGCCGAGGTCAATCCCGTCGTCTCGTCGACACTGCTGATTAATTCATACCTGGGGAGAGTCCAACAGGCAGTCGGTTGGGACTTTCAGGACGAACATCCGGGCACCGATGCACGAGGGTTCTCACTCGATGATGTCTCGGATCCGGAAATTGAAATGCATCTCGTGAATCGAGTGCTGACGAATGGTGCGCGATATTACGTGGATCACGCACACCCAGAAGTATCAACCCCCGAATGTCGAACGGTAAGTGAGGTTGTTCTTTACGATCGCGCTGCGGACGAAATAATTCGCTCCAGTATGAAAAGCGCAAATGAATCGCTGCCCGACGGAGCTGAGTTAGTCATCTATAAAAATAATTCGGATGGCAAGGGCAACAGTTATGGTTGCCACGAAAATTATCTGGTGTCTCGAGCAACGCCATTTGGGCGATTAGTCAGTGAGATCACGCCACACTTCGTCACTCGTCAGATTTTTTGCGGTTCAGGCAAGGTCGGGTGTGAGTCGGTGTCAATGAACAGCAATGACGTCCCGTTTCAAATTAGCCAGCGAGCGGACTTTTTCGAGGAAGAAGTTGGACTCGAAACCACTCTTAAACGACCGATCGTGAATACGCGTGACGAACCGCATTGCGACCCCGTCAAATATCGACGGCTGCACGTCATCGTCGGCGACTCGAACATGAGCGAGGTCGCAACATTTCTCAAGGTTGGCACCACGGCAATCGTCCTAGCGATGATTGAAGACGGAGTTCTCAACCATCTGCCATTTATCGCCAATCCTGTTTCCGCGATTCGACAGGTCAGCCACGACCCAAGCTTGCGGGCGACTATTTTGCTTTCCAATGGAAAACGGGCTACCGCCCTCGAAGTGCAGTGGTCTCTATTCGAGTCTGCTCAGAAATATGCGGTAACACATGACCTTGAATGTGTGGATACCCAAGCAGGCGAACGGGTACTGACAGAGTGGGAACTCGTGCTCGAGGGACTCGAGCACGACATAAATTCGGTCGCAAACGTGGTTGATTGGGTTGCCAAGCAACGCATAGTCGACGGATACGCGCGTCGCCATTCGCTGAGCGGGGGCGACTCTCGACTAAAAGCAATCGATATCCAGTACCACGACTTACGACCGCAAATGTCACTTGCATCGCGAGCCGGATTGCGGGTCATGATTGACGGGGCCTCGGCACTTCGGGCCATGACCGAACCACCGAGCACGACTCGAGCTTTCTTTCGGGGAACATGCCTCCAGAAGTGGCCGGAAAGCGTCGTGGCCGCGAATTGGGACAGCCTTGTCTTTGATCTTGGTCTCGACGCGCTGGTACGAGTACCGATGATGGAACCATTGCGCGGCACTCGTGAACTTACTCAAACGCTACTAGACGAGTGTTCGACACCCGGGGAGCTCATTGAGCGCCTTGGTGCGGCGGACCGCACCCTGTGACTCGGCACAACTGGGCCGCCGGATGTCTGGCAATGGGTAGTCGTAGTTGGATATGGTGCATCTATGGCTGAACGAATCCGAAAACACAAATCCACTCCGGAACTGCGTGATGAGTCGAAGCACAGCGACACGGTCGTCGGAACAAACGGTGACAAACTGAAGGCCGAGTTGGACGACCTGCTTGACGAGATTGACAGCGTGTTGGAGTCCAACGCTGAGGACTTCGTCAAGAGCTATGTGCAAAAGGGCGGGCAATAGCCCTAGCCTGCATCCAACATGTCGATGCCAATGTTTTCTCATGATCACGATCCGGGTGCGAACTTCGGGGAATTGCTAAAGCGAGTCGGATTGTCTCCCTACGGTCACGCAAGTAATACCGGTGAAGTTGTATTGCCACACGCGACAACGTGCGTTGCACTGAAGTGCATCGATGGGGTGGTGATGGCGGGAGATCGTCGAGCGACGTTCGGCAATTTCATCAGCCACCGTGAAATGGAAAAGGTTGTTCAGGCAGATGAATTCAGCGGTGTGGCAATTGCCGGTGCGGCCGGACCGGCGATGGAAATGGTGAAGTTGTTTCAACTGCAGTTGGAACACTACGAAAAAGTCGAGGGCCAGCAATTGTCCCTCGAAGGAAAGGCCAATCAGCTTTCGGCCTTTGTTCGAGGCAACTTGCCCGCCGCAATGCAGGGAATGATGGTCGTGCCTATCTTTGCAGGATTCGATCAACTCACAGGCGAGGGTCGATTGTGGGACTACGACGCCACGGGCGGAAGATACGAGGAGAGAGATTTTGTGGCCACCGGCTCCGGAATGATGCACGCCGGCACCGTCATTCGTGTCGGTTGGCATCGCGATATGAGTACAACGGACGCGGTCGCTCTTGCAGCACGGTCGCTGTGGGAAGCTTCTGATGCCGATTCGGCTACCGGCGGCCCGGACGCGCTTCGAGGGATCTACCCCGTGGTCGCTTCGATCACAGTCGACGGCTATCAGCGAGTCGCCGACGAGGTGCTGGCTCAGCTTTATGCGACCATCGCCGAAGGAGTCCGTCAGCGATGAGCATGCCTTTTTATGTAGCACCCGAACAGATGATGAAGGATCGCGCAGACTATGCGCGAAAGGGGATCGCCCGCGGTCGTGCATTGGTTGCCCAGCAGTTTGCCGAAGGGATTGCCCTCGTGGCCGAGAATCCATCGAACACGCTACGAAAAATGAGCGAAATCTACGATCGCATTGCGTTCGCCGGTGTTGGCAAGTACAACGAGTTTGATCAATTGCGTGTCGCAGGGGTGAGAGCTGCCGATTTGAAGGGCTATCAATTTTCGAGACACGATGTAGATGCGCGCGGTTTGGCCAATCAGTATGCACAGATTCTGGGACAAACATTCACGCACGACATGAAGCCGCTAGAAGTCGAGATACTTGTCGCCGAAGTCGGATTTTCGGTCAGTGGCGATCGTCTATTTCATATCATGTACGACGGAACGGTCCTGGACGAACAGCGATTTTGCGTGTTGGGTGGAGACGCCGAAAGCATTCGAGAAAGGCTTTCCAGTGGTTTTACCGAAAACGGCACGCTGAGCGATGCGCTAAGGATTGCCCGGTCGGCGCTTCGTGGAACAGAGCAAGAACTGCCGGTGTCGGAACTGGAGGTAGCCGTGCTGGAGAGAAATGGTAAGCGCCGCTGCTTTTCACGACTCAATGACGATGCGGTCACGCGCTTGTTGAGCTGATGGACAGACGCATATTCGGTATCGAAAATGAATATGGCGTCACCTGCACCCTAAGAGGACAACGAAGACTAGGACCGGACGAGGTGGCCCGCTACCTCTTTAGACGAGTTGTCTCGTGGGGACGAAGCTCGAACGTCTTTCTGGAAAATGGCGCTCGGCTCTATCTCGATGTTGGTTCTCATCCGGAATATGCCACTCCGGAATGCGATTCTATTTACGACTGCGTCGTGCATGACAAGGCCGGTGAACGAACGCTCGAAAATTTGATGGCGGGCGCCGAACAGCGTTTGCGCGATGAGGGTATTCGCGGAACCATTTACTTGTTTAAGAACAACACCGACTCGGCTGGCAATTCGTATGGTTGCCACGAGAATTACCTAACCCGTCGGAACAGCGACAGCGGTGAGTACTCCGATGTGCTCATCCCATTCCTGGTGACCCGCCAAATATTTACCGGCGCGGGTCATATTCTGCAAACCGCCCGCGGTCCGATTTTTTCAATTTCACAGCGAGCCGAACATATTTGGGAAGGGATGAGTTCCGCCACAACCAGAAGCCGACCGATCATTAATACGCGCGACGAACCACACGCCGATGCTGAGAAGTATCGGCGTCTTCACATTATTGTCGGCGACTCAAACATGAGCGAGTACACAACGTTTCTGAAAATTGGTTCGACCGCCTGCATGCTTCGGATGATGGAAGACAAGTCGTTTTCCCTACGCGATTTCACCCTCGAAAATCCAATCAGGGCCATCCGAGACATAAGCCACGACGTAACTTGCCGACGCAAGGTTCGCCTTGCCAGCGGACGAGAACTTTCGGCACTTGACATTCAGCGTGAGTATTTGGATCGCGCGCTCAAGTACGCCGATACAAGGGGATTTTCCGATCTCGAACAGACCGCTCTAGAAATGTGGGACCACTGTATCTCCACAATTGAAAATGATCCGTTCAAGTTGGAAACACAAGTGGATTGGGTCATCAAGTATCGCCTCATTGAGGCGTACTGTAAGAAGCACTCGCTTCCTTTGGACGATGCTCGAGTGCAGTTACTTGACCTGCAGTACCATGACATTCGCCGGGACCGCGGTGTGTTTTATAAATTGCAGGAACGGGGAATGGTCGACCGGATCTGCAGCGAGCAGGACATAGTCACCGCGCTTACCGATCCGCCTAAGACAACTCGCGCACGACTTCGTGGAGAGTTCATCAAGCGGGCCAAGGAACGAAAGCGCGACTACACCGTGGACTGGGTCCATCTCAAGCTCAATGACCAGTCACAGCGAACGGTACTTTGCAAGGATCCGTTCAAGTCACGAGATGAACGGGTCGAAAAGCTCATTGCGTCTTTGTGAACATCGGAAATCAATGATTGACCAGTACGGTGGACACGGTGTCTAGTCAGACCGAACAGCCCCGGGTCAAAGCAAGTGTGATTGTAAAGTCCATTCGAGATTGGGTCTTAGTCATCTTCGCGGCCCTGATCATCGCGCTATTGGTACGGATGTTCGTGCTCCAGCAATTCTATATTTCAGGGCCGAGCATGGAGTCAACCTTATTTCAGGACAATCGGGTCTTGGTCAACAAGTTGTCGTACCGTCTGCATGGCATCGGCAGGGGTGACATCGTTGTATTTGATCGGGCGACGAGCAATGGCCAACAGATCCAACACGACGATCTGATCAAGCGTGTCATCGGACTGTCCGGCGATGTCGTCGAAATAAAGGATTGTGTCGTCTCTGTCAATTCGCATCCGATCGAAGAGCCGTATTTGAGTCCAAATGATCTGGCCCAGACATCTCTTGAGGATCGTTGTCGTGTCCCGATCCTGGCCGCTCAAACTGTTCCCGAAAACAAAATTTTTGTGATGGGCGACAACCGGCCACAATCCTTCGACAGTCGAATGTTTGGGCCAATCAGCGAAGACCTTGTTGTCGGTAGGGCGTTTATCGTGATCTGGCCGCTCTCGGCAATTACGTTGTTGTAGCCGAACCCTGTTCGACCTCTTGGTGGTAAACGCTGACCATTCGATCGACCCAGTCGCTATAGACGGCGTCTAGACCCATGCGAAACGCCGTCTGTAGGGCTGGCTCGTATTGCAGATCCCATCCGAATGCGGCGATTCCAAATCGATGAAACAGGGCAACCAGTCCGCCGTTCCAGTCGGAGAAGTGCATGTTGCAGACATCTATGCCGTGGTCGGCAAGATTGGCGGCGCGGCGCTCTGGTCCCTCCTTAATCTTCGCCAGACGAGTTGAATCCACAAGATGCGCTCCCTCGGTATGACGTCGAAGCGATGCCAGAAATAAATAATCGGGATGACATAGCCAAAGGCGATCAAGAATCGACTCGCGGCGGTTGCGAACGATTGACATCACGGCCTCCAGTGAGGCAGGGTCCTTGATATCCAAACTGAGGTGATAGTCAGAGCCACATGTCTCAAAGAGTTCGTCCAAAGTCGGTATATGCGACGGCAATTGAGACCTTGTCAATTCGCCAATTTCCCGCTTGCGCACACCGAACTTCACCGCTCCGTCGTGGTCAAGAACCACTTCGCCGTCCGCAGTACACCACACATCGCTCTCCAAACCGGTGGCTCCAAGGCGCAGTGCCAGGCCGAATGCTTCCAGCGTGTTCTCTGGGGCATGAGCGCGTGCCCCGCGATGGGCGAAGGTAATCGGCTGTGCAAATTGGGAGGGTAACCGCTGTTGCACAATTCCATGATAGGTACGAGCACTTGACCAACTCGTACGGCTTTAGAATGACGGGCGATGTTCAATTTGTCGGGTAGCGAGATTGTTTTTCTGCTGATCGTTGGCCTGGTGGTACTCGGTCCAGAAAAGCTGCCTGGTGCCCTACGCAAGGCGGGCCGTCTTTACGGGGAACTCAAGCGCATCACATCGGGGGCAGAATCCGACTTTCGATCCGCATTTGCCGAACCGTTACGCGAACTACAAGACACGGCTTCGAGCTACAAGACCATGTTCACGGACGCCGCGGCGGGTATCACTAAGGCCGATGTAGCGCAACCCAAGCCCCCGCCCGAGAATACCAACGACACTGTTGACGGGGTGTAATGGCCTTTCGACGGCGCGGCGTGGTCGATCAACCTGGCGAAAGTATGACGCTTGTCGGACATCTCGCCGAATTACGAATGCGAATCGTTCGCTGTCTATTGGCGATCGCCATTGGGGCTGCCGTGATTCTCATTTTCTACGACCAGGTATTGCAGTTTCTCACACAGCCGTACCGAAATTTGTGTGAGGTCAAACCGGAATTGAAATGTAACGGTTCGCTTTTTGTGCTTGGCCCGATCGAAGGTCTGGCTCAGCGAATGCGGGTCGCCGGCTACGGCGGATTGATCATTGCGCTACCAGTAATTTTTTGGCAGCTTTGGCGATTTATTGTCCCAGCGCTCAGCAAACGAGAGAAGCGATACACAATTCCATTCATTGCCACGTCGATCGTTTTGTTCGTTCTCGGGGGTGCCCTCGCGTATTGGACGCTGGACAAGGCTCTCGAATTTCTCATTTCCTGGTCCGGCAAGGATGTTACTCAGGCCTATCAGATTTCGAAATACATAAGTTTGGTTGCGCTCATGGTTCTCGCCTTTGGCATTGGATTCTTGGTTCCAGTACTTGTGGTATTTCTCCAATTGGTGGGAGTTGTAACACCGCGCACGCTGATCAAACAGTGGAGATACTCAATTGTTGCTGTGTTCGCAATTGCCGCCGTCATTACACCTAGTGGTGACCCGGTCAGCATGATGGCGTTGGCAATTCCAATGACCTTATTGTTTGTGCTCGCCATTCTCATTGGCTACATCGTTGAGCGTCGGCGTTCCAGACATTCTGCATGACATCACCCAATCGTTCGGCACTAATTGGCCACCATGATTTCGCCCTAGACAAATTTCAATTAGATGCATTAGAGGTAATTGATGCTGGCGAAAGTGTGCTGGTTGCCGCACCAACCGGTTCCGGAAAGACTGTGGTGGCTGAATACGCCATTGCGTCGGCCCGACATCACGGTAAACGAGCAATTTATACCGCTCCACTGAAGGCACTTTCCAACCAGAAATTTGCCGATCTCGGTGCCCATTACGGCAGGGGTGAGGTGGGACTGTTGACCGGAGACAACAGCATCAATTCCGGTGCCTCGATCCTGGTCATGACCACCGAGGTCCTGCGCAACATGATCTACGCCGATTCTCATGCTCTTGACAATCTAGGCGTCGTGGTTTTGGACGAGGTTCACTTTTTGCAGGATGCGTATCGAGGGCCGGTGTGGGAGGAAGTGATTATCCATCTGGATCCAATGGTGCAACTGGTGTGTTTGTCGGCCACAGTTTCCAACGCAGAGGAAGTTGCCGATTGGTTAACCACGGTGCGTGGTCCAACACGGGCGATTGTGGAAGAACACCGACCGGTGGAACTAATCAATCACTATGTTGTGGGTGATAAGGCTACAGATCGTGTAAAAATGTTTGACACTCTCGTTGGGACCGGGCCGAACCCCGAGGTGGAGCGACTGGAATTGAATGCGTCTAGGCAGGGAAGTATCGCTCCGCGATACACCGCTCAGCGTTCCGGGAGGCGTCCGCAGCGACGATCTCGCCTGTTTTCACCGTCGCGAATAGATGTGGTTAGCCTGCTCAAGGATCACGATCTACTGCCGGCAATTTTCTTCATCTTTAGTCGAAATCAGTGCAACGAGGCTGCCGTTGCATGTTTGAGGTCTGGAATTCGATTCACCACTTCCGATGAGCGGACTGAGATCGCAGCGATCATTGATGAGCGACTCGATATGTTCAGCGATGAGGATCTTGCCGTTCTGGATTTCTCTCAATATGCCAACCAACTTGAATCCGGAATTGCCACTCATCATGCCGGAATGGTTCCGACATTCAAGGAGATTGTCGAGGCATGTTTCGTCCGTGGGTTGGTGAAGGTTGTATTTGCCACCGAAACACTTGCGGTGGGAATCAATATGCCAGCCAGGGCGGTAGTGATCGACAAGTTGACGAAGTTCACCGGCGAGCATCATCAGGCGCTCAAACCATCGGAATACACCCAGCTGACCGGCCGAGCCGGCCGTCGCGGATTGGACAGCGTCGGCCATGCGTTGGTCTTATGGAATCCATTCGTTTCGTATGTCGCGGTCGCCGAACTCGCATTGAGTCGCTCGTTCAAACTCACTTCGGCCTTTCGTCCCACATACAACATGGCCGCAAACCTCATTCAGACCACGTCTCATGTCGAAGCACGTCACCTGCTCAATTTGTCCTTTGCCCAGTTTCAAGCCAACCGTGAGGTTGTCGAAGTGCAGGCACGCATCGCTAGGCGAAGCAGGGAAAGAGACCGACTCCGCTCGCAGGCCGAAAGCCCATTTGGTGACATCAACGAGTTTCGCTCCCGTGGCACGATCTGGAGACGACGATCTCAGATCGAGGCTTCCATTGCAATGTTGCAACCCGGTGATGTGATTATGGTGACGAAACCAAGTGGCGTTAGCCGTTGCGTAGTGCTCAGCACCGCACAGCGAAACAATGGAACACGAATCACCGCGCTCGCCATGGATCGCTCGGTGCTGACCCTCACGGAGCGAGACTTTGAGTCAGCTATCGAGACGCTTACGCACATCCAATTGCCACTTCCGTATGCGCCGACCAATCCACGATTTCTCCGTGAGTCGCATGCGCGGTTGCAAAATCTAAAAGTTGGCGCACGAAGTAGTCGACGCCATCTCCACCAGGTTAAAACCGAGGCGCATCCCGTCGAGGATGATCCGGATTTGAAGCACAGGCTCAACGCCGCCGTTTCGGCGGACCGAATTGACAAGGAAATGGATCAACTTCAACGACGAGTTGACCACTCCGTTCAGTCGGTGGGTCGTCGCTTTGATGACGTCGTATCGCACATGGAAGAGTGGGGATACGTGACCGAGTGGTCACTCACCGAACGCGGTCGAACTCTTTCACGTATATTTCATGAATCCGACATGTTGATCGCCGAATCCATTGTTAGCAATATTTTTGAGGATCTTGATGCGCCATCCGTTGCTGCACTAGCGAGCGTCTTTGTGTACGAGCACCGAAGCAGCGACCCAGCTCCAAAACCACAGTTTCCGCACTCGGTGCTGAAGGCACGATGGCGTGATATCAAGCAAATATCAAATGCGATGGCAACTGCCGAAGAGCAACGTGGTATTCCAATGCATCGACCACCCGACCCTGGATTTATGATGACCAGCTATTCGTGGGCATCGGGTAGCGAACTGTATGACATTCTTGACAACGACGATTTGACCGCCGGAGATTTCGTTCGCACGATAAAGCAACTCATCGACTTGCTACGCCAACTTGGACAGGTGGCGGGATCCGCAAATGGCCGACTAGCCGCGATCGAGGCTAGCGAGGCTCTGTTTCGTGGAGTAGTTGCGGCCTCGAGCGCATTTGGATCTTCGTCCAACTGACCTGGCGAAGGGAAGCGATGACCATTCGAAGGTTTGCCCAGTGGGGACGAATAATTGATCGCCCGCACATTGTCCAACAATGCGATAGCGACTCCCAAGTGGCAAAATTCGCAGCAGATTGTCTATTGCGTGGCAAAAGCATTCCCCATGTACACGTAACTCATGGAAGTCTGGCGACCTCGTTGGGTTCGTCTGGAAAATTATTGTCCACGCAAGTTCGAGAGTTGCCCATCGACTTGCTTCACGTCAGTTATCGCACGGCCGACGGCACCAAGCATGCATCCACCGCCGCAAACTCGGTGGTGATGCGACGCCGAGTGTGGACCGGCGAGATTGTCGTGATCACAAACAGCGGCTATTGGAGATCGTTCGACTTGGCGCCCCGAGCCCACCCCAATGATGGTGTATTTGATGTCGTAGAGATAAGCGCCGACATGACTTGGCGCCAGAGGTTCATCGCAAGACGCCGACTTCCACAAGGAACACACATTCCGCATCCATCGGTGGTCGTTGGGCGTCGCAATTCGGCATCGTGGACGTTTGCCAAGTCGATTGGGCTCTACATAGACGACGAATTTATCGACCGAGCAACCCATGTGGATGTCAGCATCGAAGCGGACGCGTTGAATCTAGTGATCTGACCGCTTTCGACTGGAGTTACATCCACGAGCACACATTGCTCGACTCGTATGATTGACCGTCGTGACCGTATACATACCCGAGACGTTTTCTGACCAAGAGACCGAGGTATTAAAGAGGTATTTCACAAATCTGGACGGCCCGGTGTTTGCGCTTGTCAATTTGCCGGAAGTGGTAAAGGGAGCGCTGTTTGCTAGGTACAGCCGGAGCGCAAAAAGTCTTCGACGCCTATTTCTCGATGAATTTGTCACAGATTTGGACCTTGCGGGTGATCAAAGCGTGGATGCAACCATTGGTGTGGATCACGCCGAATCGTTGTATGAAAAAATCTTTGTCGAATACGGAGACGACTCCGTGGCTCAGCTTGGGGGAGTGCATCTGGCGTGTGAGCAGGCCTCAAATTTGCTGACAAAAATTTTGGAGTGGGGTCGACTGATGAGTTACCTCGAGCAGAGCACCCGCTACATCAACTACGACGCCCGGCTCGGCGGTCGATATCGCTACTTCCGCGACCCCGATGTGCTCATGGGTCCTTTCGGAACCCGTTATGTCGGAGACATGGACCGAATGTTCGACACCTATAGCAAGTTGGTGGAAGGAGTGACCGAGCATGTTCGGGCGACGGTGCCGCGAGGATTCAATGACTCGGATTTCGTGTATCGGCAGGCAACTCGAGCAAAGGCCCTGGACGCGGTTCGCGGAGTTCTACCTGCTTCGGCGTTGTCAAATGTTGGAATCTTTGGGACAGGTCAAGCATTCGAATCAATGTTGCTAAGGATGCGTTCGCACCGTCTGCCAGAAGCTCGGCACTATGCCGACCTGATGTTGACCGAGCTCCGCAAGGTCATTCCGAGTTTTCTACGCCGTGTTGACAACCCAGAGCGCGGTGGAAAGTGGGGGGCGTACTTGGCCGAAAATCAGGACAACACGATGCAACTCGTGGACGACCTGTTTGGGGGTCTTGAGGCCGATCCTGTTCAAGAGGTCACTCTGGTGGATTTTGATCCGCAGGGGGAAGACAAACTGCTGGCGGCAATCTGCTATTCGCAGTCGCACCTACCGGAATCACAACTTCTCGAGCGAGTCAGGCGACTGGTACATCAGGAGCGAGTCGCACTGATTACGGCATATGTCGGTAACCGTGAGAATCGTCGCCATCGACCCGGTCGAGCCTTCGAACGCATCGACTATCGCTTCGATGTCTTGGGCGATTACGGGGCGTTTCGTGACCTGCAACGACATCGCTTGCTGACGATTGAATGGCAGCGACTGACTCCGGATCACGGATATGTAATTCCCGAACTTGTGGAGGCCTCCGGTCTCAAGGATGTCTTCGACGAGACGATGACCCGCTCCGCCACGCTGTACGACGCACTCAGACCCGATTATCCCGAACAGGCCGCATACTCGGTGGCCATGGCATATCGATTGCGATATGTCATGCAATTCAATGCCCGCGAGGCGATTCATATGCTGGAACTGCGGTCGTCACCCCAGGGTCATCCCGCCTACCGTCGGGTGGTATTAGAGATGCATCGGCTAATCGGCGAGCAGGCCGGCCATCGGGCGATTGCCGATGCGATGACCCATTTGACTCGCGAAGCACCCGAATTGGAGCGCTTGGAGTCGGAGAGACGGGCTGAAACACGCCGTATTCGCTAGGAATTCGTCATTTTGGTGCTCCAGTCGGCTACTGTGCCGACGCGCAATTGAATGAAGGGAACAACAGATGTCCGAAGACGATGCCATTGGTGGGGAAGACCTCGATCCAACGATCTTGGGTGGCGTCGAAATCGACCCAGAAGACATCGATCCGGAAGCCATTGACATCGAAATTGAGGAAGGCGTTTTTGGCGACGAACCAGAAGATGTCCTGGTCGATGAACTCGAACTTGAGGTCGTCGTTGAAGAGGAAGATCCCGATGTACTGCCACCGGGAATCGTGGTTAAAAAAGTTGCCGGCGATGAAGATGACGACGACAATGATTTGCGAACCGAAGATGATGTCGAGGCCGACTTGGATGCCATCTTGCGCCAGAAACTCGTGGCCGCCGACGACATTCCTCCAAACGATGACGAGGAGGACACGGTCGTCGACGACAAGACCGATGGATTTGAACGCCTGCAACCAAAAAGACCCGACGAAAATCAGTGCGCCCAGTGCTTTCTACTGGTCCGTAAGAGTGCTCCCGGGTGTCCCGTGGAAGATGACGCCTGTCCGCTGTTCACATGAACAAAGGAGCTGTGGCAATCGTGGAGATAGCCGAACGAGTCCAAAAACAGATCGCCACGGCGCGCGTAGTCGGGAAATTTGCGGTGCGCATCGGCTGGAGTCATGCTGATCGAGCGATCCGCAAACTGAGCGGCTCGGTGGCAGAGTCGAGCTCGGTGCCGACAACACAAGGTATGGAAACCGAACCGCAACTGGCAATCGTCAACTATCAGCACATCGCCGCCGTCGATGTCATCGCCCAACTCGAAACTCTTTCCTCAGATCAGCTTTGCGCCATCGCCGAATTTGAAAGTGCACATCGGAAACGACGGACCGTGCTGCATAAAATCAGTCAATTGCTATCGACGGAGCATCCCGGACAATCGTGAATACCTTCGTGCGCCGAGCAATACACGCTGACGCCGACGCCCTGCAGTTACTGGAATCCGAAATGAGGCAACAGCTGACTCGATTTCGAGGAGGAGATCGCTTGGCATCCGAATTGTCGTTCGCTGAAAATGATTGGGTCGGACGAATCGAGTCGGACAGGTGGCTTGTTTTCGTTGCCGGATTTGATGAGGTGCAACTTGGTTATCTGTGCCTCGACTTGGCGACTGAGAACGGTGTTCCACTCATCGCAAACGTCTTTGTCGCCGTTGAGGTTCGCCAATTGGGATTAGGTGACAGCCTTGTGAACGCTGCGATCGAATCGTGCCACCGGTTGGGAGCCACGGCAGTCGATGCTTATGCCTTACCGGGCGACCGCGAAACAAAAAATCTCTTCGAGCGATCCGGACTCACCGCCCGCTTAATCATCGCCTCCAAGCGGCTGGCTGACTAAGTTAGCGTCCTGCCCAACGCGGGGGCCGTTTTTCAATGAAGGCAGTAAGCCCTTCCTTTGTGTCCTCTGAACCAAGGATCTTGCCAAATTCCCGATTCGTCATTTCGATCAATGCGGCGTCGGACTCGTGGGCGGAGGCCAATACAACACGTCGGCTTGCCCACACCGCCAGAGGTGCCGCCGCGCAAATACGATTCGCCAACTCAAGTGCCGCCTCCAGTTCTTGGCCTGGATCGATGAGTCGATTGAGCATTCCAAGTTCGTAGGCGCGCTGTGCCGCAAGTGGCTGCCCTGTAAATATGACTTCCATCGCATTTGCCCGCCCGATTGCCCTCGGTAACCGAAACAGGCCCCCTGCACCGGCGATGAGGTTTCGGGTCGCCTCGGCCAATCCGAAGGCGGAGCGCGTAGTGGCGACCGCTAGGTCGCAGGCGAGCACTATTTCGCAACCGCCGGCCGTCGCCAGGCCATCCACCGCAGCAATCATCGGCTTGACACGATCTCGATACACAAAACCCGCGAAACCGCCGCGCTCGGTATTTAGCGAGGCTGCCGCACCCGAATTGATCGCTTTGAGATCGGCACCGGCACAAAACACCGGCCGTTCTTGTCCCTGCGTGTTGGCGAGAAGAATCCCGACCCAGACTTCAGGATCGTTCTCCATGCGATCAATTGCGGACTCCATGCCAGCCGCAACATCGCCGTTCACGGCGTTGCGCGCCTCTGGTCGATTGAGAGTGATCAGGGCAATTCTGCCCCGGGATTCGTATGTAACGATGTCAGCCATGACGGCAGGCTAGGGCGTCACTGGACTTCGACAGAAGTTGGCGCCGGTTCGACTGGAACCGCAGTCGGCTTTTGCTCGGGCGCCTTGGGTTTGGCGCGTACCAATTTGGATGGGCGAGCGGGACGAAGTGGCCGCGGCGTGTGACTGCCTGGCTTTGCGGAGATGTTGAATAGGGCAGCAATCTGACCCAAAAGCGGGGCAAGGCGCGTCACCGTGGCAATGAGTGCCTCGGATGGTTGCGGGGGAGCAGCGACGGGTTTTACCTGACCACGGATCGGAGAAAATGCAACGGCTTCCAAAACAGCGATCCAACGATCCGATCCACTTTCTGGAGTCAGCGAAGCGGTAGCCGCAGCGGCCAGTTGGGATCCAAGTTCAACAGGGAATGGTTGCCCGGCCTTTGGCGGTTCACCCGACAATTTGAGGGCTCGCACCACGCGGGATACTCCAAGCGCGGCGGTAATGTCTTCCCGCCACAATGCCTGCTCCTTCTCTTGCCGCTCCTTGAGCGCCGATTTCAATTCGATCGCCAACTCACGAGTCGATTCGTCTCGCACGACCATTGGATCATCTGCCCCTACGACGACGGAGCGCAAATCTCGCAGGTCGAGGGTCTCGACGGTTGCTTTGGCGGCTTCCGCCTTGTCGAGCCAGTCGGCCACGCGCAGTTTTGGTAACAATTCTTGGGCCATCGAAATGACTCCATCGGAAGGAACGGGAGACTTTCCTTCGCGCTTGAGTAGATCGTTTTGTATCTTGATCGCATCGCGAACAGCCTTGACGCCACCCTCGAGAGCGCGCTGGGCCACGGCCCGTTGCTCTTCCGGCAATTTCTCCAACACCGCCAATCGGTGGGTGTGTTTTGGTTTGAGGCGTTTGGCCGCCGGGCGCTTTGGTAATTCTGGCGGCGCCGTAAACGGGCTGCGACGAACGCGCCGAGCAGTTCTCGCATCGCCTTCCGTGCGCGGCTTTCGTCGCTCAACGGGGGAACCCGTCGTGGCGGTGCGGGTCGAGCCCGATCGGGCTCCATTGGGGCGCGAGCGATCCACTTCCTTGCCATCAGTGCGTTTGCGATCGGGGCGTCTTGCATCGGTCCGCTTGTTTCCCGGTGGGCCGGAACCTTCCGGTCGGCGGGTGGTCTTTCGGTCGCTTTTGCCTCGTTCGGCCAGCTGCTGAGTGACCGGAGTAAAAGATTTCTCGCTCGCAATCAGTTCTAGGACATTGAGGCGCTGCGACTTTTCCTTGGCCGGTACGACTGCCAAGACACTGATGCCATCGATATCGAAATCGGCTTCAACCTTGAACACATCGCCGGTTCGAACGGTGTTCGGCAGGAGATTTGCTGCGACTACGCCCTTTGGTGCCTTGGCCCCCGCCGCCCGCCAAGTCCATGTTCCGTCGTCGCGGGAACTCGTTAATTGAATATCTATCCGTCGCGACATGGCTCTATAGATTACTGCCAAACACAAGGCTTTCCCAAGAAGAAACTACGGTTGCCTGATGACCATTTACGCACTCGGCGATCGCGTTCCAAACATCCATCCGACTGCCTTCGTGCATCCCGACGCCGTGATCATCGGTTCGGTCGAAGTCGGACCGGAATCGACAATTTGGCCCGGAGCTGTCCTGCGTGGAGATGACGGCGAAATATTTATCGGTGCACGCACCAGCATTCAAGACAACACGGTCATCCACACAATGCCGGATTTTCCGACCACAGTCGGGGACGACTGCGTGATCGGTCATATCGTCCATCTCGAGTCGTGCACGATCGAGTCCGGCGCCCAGGTGTCAAGCGGTGCCGTCGTGCTGCATCGAGTCGTGGTAGGCAGAGGCGCAATTGTGGCGGCCAATGCCGTAGTACTCAATGACACGATTGTTCCACCAGGCGCATTGGCGGTGGGAACCCCGGCCGTGGTCAAACTTGGCAAGGCGCGCGGCGACGAAATCAGCACAGGTAGCGCCATCTATGTCGCCAAGGGAAAACTATTTCGCCAGGCGCTGCGCGAAATTACGTCATGACGATATCGAGCAACGGGCCGATATCGAGTTGATCTAACTGGGGGAGATAGAGCCTGGCAACTTCGCGACGGAATTGAATGCACAAGTCTGACCGAAAAAACCGAGCACCCTCGCGAATCACATAATTGAGAATGAAAAATCGATAGGCGTAAGGCAGGAAGCGGACGTCGCTTTCGCTCAGGGGATTTACATCGTGATAGGCGCGAACAAAGGCAAGGAAGCGTGGCTCAACAAGAGTGTGTGGCGAATAACTAAACTGGGTTCGATCACCGGTTCGGGAAGAGGCGCGCGACAGAAAGTAGAAGTCGAACAGACGCGAATCGACGCGGAACCAGTCGTAATCCCATCGACTAAATAGATTGAATCCCGAATCGGTAGTTTCGACCGAGAAATTCCCCAGATTCCAGTCGACCAATATTGGAATCTTGTTCCATTCGTCGTAGTGCACGTGTTCTAGATACTCAAGAAATTGGTGGGTGCTTTTCCACAGCACGCCAATGTCTTCGGCAAGTAGCGAGAAATTGCGCGGGGCAAATGCGCTGCTGAGCTGGTCGAGTAGATGTATTGCATCGCCCTTGACCGAATTGGACATCGACGGCAAATGTGGGGCGGCTACCGCACAAGACAAGTGAAACTGTGCAATTTCTCGGCCAAAGCACTCGACTTGCTGGTCGCTGAGAATTCTTGGCAGCGCATCCCGACGCTCGACGTCTGTGTAGAAGGCGGCCCAGCATCGCCCGTCGTACCAGGTGTATGGACGACCATCCCGATCGAGAACCTGAGCTAGAAATCCGCTCCAGCGAGTCGTTTGAAGCTGATTGTGCAGCCTGAATAATCGGTCATGATCCTCGGCAAAGAGAAAGTATGAGCCATACGAAGAAATTTTCGCGACCGCGTGTGACGCATCGGTGAAATGGACGCGAAACACTCGATTCGTCGAGACATGGGCACTTACTTCTTCGAGCCGTTCGATTTGTCGCGGATCACCGAAATCTTGCCAGGCCTGTTGAACGACCTCGGTCGCGTTGGCGGGAGTTTCGTAGAAGCTATTGACCAGCGAGTGCTCGGACGCCGATTGGGGCAATGAGGTGATAACCGGCGCTGTGACGTTCTTCTTCGGACTCGCCACCCCAAAAACCATACTCGTGATGTTCACGGGCAAACGCTCGGCAAGTATCAAGCACTCGACACTCACTACACACCGTTCGTGCCACGGCCTCACGGCGCAATCGTGATTGCGGGCGCTCGGCAAGCGGGGGGAAGAAAATATCCGTCAGCCCGCTACATGCGGCGAGAACCATCCACGAGTCATCGGTGCTGGTCCTCCGATTGACGAACTCAATTGACGCCATTGACCACCAACCCTTGCCTCGTCGCCTGTGAGGTCACTGTAGACGAAACTAATCACTCAGTCAATTAAAGTTTTTACTCCGGCCACAAAGTCATCAACATCGGTTGGCTCAATGTCCCATGCCGTCATCCAGCGCACTTGATGCTGGGACTCATCCCAATCCCAGAAAAAAGACCACTCCTGAAGCTGGGTTTTGATTGGATCCGAAATGGTCGGGAAGAGGCTATTGACCTCGGGGTGTCGAACAAGTCCAAGCGATTCGATGTGATGGGTGGCGTCGTAGAGGCGTTGGGCCGCGGCATTGGCACGAACTCCAAGGTCGATAAACAAATTGTCGATGAGCATGGCGTTGTACTGGGCGGAGATGAACCGCATTTTGCTATGCAACTGGGTGACCTGCTTGCGTATGAAATGCGCCCGTTGGCCAAGTTTTGGGTTGAGAAATATCACAGCCTCACCAAAGACTCCACCCGTCTTGCTACAGCCAAACGACAGCACATCCACACCGGCCTGATTGGTGAAGCCTCGCAGCGCCGCACTTGTTCCACCTAATGCAGCGGTGGCATTGGCCGCTCTGGCACAATCCATGTGCACAAGCATTTCCAACCCATGGGCGATTTCGCACAACACTCGAACCTCGTCTGCACTGTAGAGAATTCCGAGCTCGGTTGGTTGAGTTATGGAAACGACACCTGGTTGGACGTGGTGTTGATTTCCAATGAGGCTAGATAGTTCCCGCAGTTGATCGGGGCAAATTTTCCCGTCGGGGGAGGGGAGACCGATAAGTTTCGCAC
>JBKJXI010000194.1:0-10513 GCA_046716325.1 Ilumatobacteraceae bacterium
TGAACTCGTCGGCCATTTCGAGCGGCACGCCAAGCATCGTTGAGATTACTCGCACCGGAATTTTCTGTGCGTAGTCGCCCGCCGCGTCGCCTCGGCCTTGGTCAAAAAATTCATCGATTAGCGAGTCGCAGAATTCACGCGTGCTCTGTTCGTACTTGGACACCGACTGAGGCGAAAATACCGGCAGAATGAGGCGGCGGTGCCAATGGTGATCGGGCGGATCCGAAGTAATCGGCGGAGCGGTAATTCCGCCATACGGACCTTCGGTTGTTCCGGGTGGTGGTGGCACGACGATGATTCCGCGCGAAGTAAACGTTTCGTGTTCGTGGGCAATGGCGACCACGTCGTCGTAGCGCGTCGGCATCCAGGATCCGCCCCAGCGCACCGTCATGGCGATAGGACACTGTGATTCGCGTATTTCCATCCATGCGTCACTCGGATCGCGAACAAAAGCAGGGTCAAAAATGTCGTAGTCGGTGTGAATGTCGGTGACGGGTTCTCGAGTCTCGGCCATAGTTAACTACTCCTTAATCACGACGGCCCGCTCGGGGCAATTGGCTTCGGCTCGACGAACACCGGCGATGAGATAATCGGGAACGTCATCAATGACGAGCACGACCGCATTGCCAAACTCGTCGCTACCGAAGATCTCGGGGGCTGCAATGGCGCACATTTGGTGACCATGACAGGATCCCGCGTCCACCTCTACCTTCATGACTTCACAGTAATCATGGGTCACCGGCGCAACATAGTCAGAGTTGCGAGAGGACCGTAAATTCCATACGCATCCCGGCGCCGTAATGGTCGGGTAGTTTTCACACCAACTGGTAACCGCCGGCATCGAGCGTTAGGTAGACCTGACTTCGCCTACGGTTGGCAAATGCCATCGGCACAATCGCTCCTTGAATTTGCCCTCGCGTCGCTTGTATTACTCGTCATTCCTGGACCGGTCGTGATTTATATTCTCAAGTTGCCAGCCAGCTACGCGTGACCCTGCTGCGCGGGCGCACACTTCCCTTTATCCAGCGATATGTGTCCGGAGTTATTTTTATCGCACTCGAGGTGGTCGCCGCCTCAACCAGCCGGAATTGAGTCGAAGAACCTATCGGCGATGACCTTGCCCGGATTCATGATCCCGTTGGGATCGAGGGAGCGTTTAATCGCGGCCATCATGGAAACCGTGTTCTCACCAAGCTCATCGACCAGATACTGCATCTTTCCAATACCAATCCCATGTTCGCCCGTGCAAGTGCCTTCCATCTCCAAAGCGCGAGCTACCAACCGAGCATGAAAAGCTTCCATGACGGCAAGTTCGTCGAGGTCACTTGGGTCGGCCGTCAGCGCCACATGAAAATTGCCATCTCCGACATGACCAATCACCGGCCCAAAAAGCTTTGACTCCGCGAGATCGGTTTGAGTCTGTTCAATGCAGTCGGCGAGACGCGAGATTGGAACGCATACGTCCGTTGCAAATAAACGACCGTTTCTTTTCATCGCCCGGCACGCCAGTGCCGTATCGTGTCTTGCCTGCCACAGTCTGCGGCGTTCACGTTCGTCAACGGTTTGTTTGAAGTTTTCCCCGCCATAGCGCTGCAAAACTTCTTTAACGCCGGCAATTTCCATTTCAACAGTCTCAGGCGAACCGTGAAATTCGAGGAGCAACAGTGTCCGCTCCGGCAGAGTCGTCTGAGAGTACCTATTCACCGCCATTACCGCATCGCCGTCAAGCAGTTCGATGCGGGCGACACCGATTCCCACCTGGATGATCTCGATGACGCCGTCGATGGCCGAACGAACCGACGGGAACTCAACGGTGGCGGCGGCAATCGATTCCGGAATTCCAAACAGCCGCAGGGTAAGTTCGCAAATCACCCCGAGTGTCCCTTCGGCACCGACGAACAGATGGGTAAGGTCATACCCGGCCGAAGTCTTACGGGCTCGACGCGAAGTAGTCACGACTTCACCTGCGGCGGTGACAACCTTTAGCCCAAGCACCAATTGTTTCATCGCCCCATATTTCACAGTGGTAGTACCAGACGCGCCGGTGGAAGCCATTCCACCCAAGCTCGCATCAGCACCCGGATCGACTGGAAAAAACAGGCCAAGTGGCGCCAATGCTTCGTTGAGTTGTTTCCGTCGCACGCCGGGCTGAATTGTGCAATCAAGATCTTCCGCGCTCACTCGTAGCACTTTGTCCATTCGTGACAAATCAAGTGAAATTCCACCGCGAATGGGCGTGCTGTTGCCTTCCAGGGAAGTCCCGACTCCCCACGGCACGACCGGAATGCGGTGCTCGTTACAAATTCGCAATGCCGCAACAACGTCGTCTGTGGACTCGGCGTAGACGACTGCATCGGGTGCCACCCGAATGTGAAAACTTTCGTCGCCGGAGTGATGCCCGCGCTCCGTTTGGTTTTGCGACACCTTTGGGCCCAATGCACGCTTCAATTCAGCGAGACCGGTCAACATTGCCGATCCCAGCGTGCCATGCAATTTCAGCCTACTTCGACACCCGCGACGCGGCGAAAGGTGAGATTGATTCGAGGTTCCGTTACGCGCTTGGTTCGTGGAAGTTGATGAACCCAGCAATGCTGAGATAGGCCGGACATGATCAGCAGACTGCCCGGATGCAGTTGAACTTTAATCGTCGTTTTGGATTCTCGGTGGCGAAAGTCGAACCGCCTAGACGCACCAAAACTAAGCGATGCAATGGTCGGTTGGCGACCATTGGAGGCCTCGTTGTCGGCATGCCAACCCACGCCGTCGCTCCCGTTGCGATAGAGATTGACCAATACCGAATTAAAAGTCGCGCCGCTGATGTCGGCACATTTGTCGCGAAGTTCGGTCAACAGCGGGGTCCAGGGTTGTGGAGTTCGCAAGACGCCGGAATAGGTGTAGGAAATATGTGGCTCACTATGCCACGCAGAGAGGCGAGGTTCCCGGTGCATCTTGCCAAACACCGCAATGTCCCTTTGTTCCCACGGGGTATCGACGATCAAGCGTCGAAAGGCAGCATCGGCACAATTGGAATCAATAAATCCGTGGTACATCACTGCGCTGCCGTCAAACGGCAATATTTCCTCTGGCTCACTAAACAGTATGACTAGACCGTCCAAGTTCCATTGGAACGCAGCAACGCACCAAGATCGCCTGGGCCCTCTCGCTCGTATGCAGCGGCAACCTGAGCCGACACCGCTCCCGAGTACTCATGCGCCTCGACCTCTCGGAAAATTCCAAACGGCGTCGGCGAATGATCGTCGTGACTTAGTCCGGCAAGAGCGAATGCCAATCCCGGACTTTCGCGATATTTGTCGTGTACCAATATCGCCGACTCGCCAACATCGGCGACTTCGACGATCTTGAGACTTCCATCAGGTGCAGCCATCACACCGAGGTGTCCATTTGCGCCGAACCGAACCTGTTCGCCATGCTTTAGATCGATGAGCATTTCTTCGCGCTGTTCGCGACCCACAATGTCTTTAAATGCGCCATCGTTGAATACATTGCAGTTTTGAAAAATCTCGACAAAAGATGCTCCGCGGTGAGCATGGGCCGCTCGAAATATTTCGATCATGTGCTTGCGGTCGAGGTCGTGCGTTCGAGCGACAAATGAAGCACCTGCGCCAAGAGCCACTGCCAACGGATTGAATGGCGGGTCAACGCTGCCAAGCGGCGTGCTCTTGGTGACTTTGCCCAACTCGGAGGTTGGCGAATACTGGCCCTTCGTGAGGCCATAGATGCGATTATTAAATAGCAGCAAGGTGATGTCGACATTGCGCCGCAACATGTGAATGAGGTGGTTGCCGCCGATCGACAAAGCATCGCCGTCTCCGGTGATTACCCACACATCAAGATCGGGACGCGCAGTCTTTACGCCCGTTGCAATCGCCGGCGCCCGACCATGTATGGAGTGAATTCCATATGTGTTCATGTAGTACGGAAATCGACTCGAGCATCCAATCCCTGAGACGAACACGGTGTTGGCAGGGCTCACACCTAGTTCGGGCATCAGTGTTTGCACAGCCTGCAAGACTCCATAGTCGCCACACCCTGGGCACCATCTCACCTCTTGGTCGCTTGACCAATCCTTCTTGGTGGTGAGTGGAACGATCGTGTCGCTCATGACATCCCCTCCTTGATCGCGATGACTAGTTCGCCGGCCGTAAACGGGATGCCCTGGACCTTGCTAATAGAGCGGGCATCGACCAGATACTCGCTCCGCACAAGTCTGCAAAGGTGTCCAGAGTTCAGTTCCGGCACCAACACATTTTCGAAGCCGCGCAAAACTTCACCGAGATTCTTGGGAAGCGGATTGAGATGGGTTACATGCACGGAGGCAACCTTCACTCCCTCTTCCCGAAGACGCATCACCGATTCTGTGATCGCGCCCCAAGTCGAGCCCCAACCAAGCACGCAAGTCGTTGCATCCGCATCGCCGCTGATGGTGGCTAGCGGAATATCATTTGCGATTCCGGCAATTTTGTTCGCCCTCAAGTTGACCATGAGCTGATGATTCTGCGGTGTGTAATTGATGTTTCCCGAACCATCTTCTTTTTCGATTCCACCAATTCGATGCATCAACTTCGGCGTTCCCGGGATCGCCCATGGTCGAGCCAAGGTTTCGGCGTCCCGCAGGTATGGCCAGAATTCATCCGTGCCATCGTCGGCAACATGGTTGAGTTCGGTGGCGAACGGAACGGAAATATCCGGTAGCTCATCGATGTTTGGTAACCGCCACGGCTCGGCGCCATTTGCCAGGTATCCATCGGAAAGCAAGATCACCGGAGTTCGATACTTGAGCGCAATGCGTACGGCCTCAATCGCGGCAAAGAAACAATGCGACGGACTGAACGCGGCAATGACGGGCAACGGCGATTCACCGTGTCGGCCGTACAGCGCCATTTGCAAGTCGCCGGCATCGGTCTTGGTTGGTAACCCTGTCGACGGTCCGCCGCGCTGAATATCTAAAATGAGGAGTGGAAGCTCGAGTGAAATTGCGAGGCTGATGGTCTCGCTTTTGAGGGCCATGCCGGGACCGCTCGTGGCGGTGACACCGAGGTGTCCCGCAAACGCCGAGCCCAGTGCCATACCGATCGCCGCGATCTCGTCCTCGGCCTGCACGGTGCGCACCCCGAAGTGCTTGTGTTTGGACAGCTCATGCAAGATGTCGGAAGCCGGCGTAATCGGGTAGCTACCGAGGAACACGGGAAGTTTTGCCAGCTGTCCGGCCGCGATCACGCCCCACGCCAGTGCGGTGTTGCCGGTGACATTTGTGTATTCGCCGGCCTGAAGTGGTGCGGGCGGCACCTTAAACGGGTGGTCGATCAGTTCGGTGGTTTCACCAAAGTGATATCCGGCCTTGAACGCCGCTTCGTTCGAGGCGCGCACGAGTGGATCCTTGAAACGATCGGCGATCCATTTGGTGGTGGTATCAATCGGTCGTGTGTACATCCACGAAATCAGCCCGAGCGCAAAGAAATTCTTTGATCGCTCGGCGTCCCGCGCCTTCACACCGAGTGGCACCGTCACCTCTTTGGTGAGGGATGTCATCGGGACCTCGACGACTCGATACGACCTCAACGAGTCGTCGAGAAGCGGACTTTCCGCGTAGCCGGCCTTTTCCAAATCACGTTCGGTGAAGGCATCGGAATTGATGATCAGCAATCCGCCCTTTTCAAGCCTGTCGAGATCGGCCTTTAATGCCGCCGGATTCATCGCCACGAGAACCGTCGGAGCATCGCCAGGAGTGGTGATGTCGGAGTCGGCGATTCGTACCTGGAAGCTCGACACTCCGGGCACTGTCCCAGCCGGTGCCCGAATCTCGGCGGGAAATTCGGGAAGCGTTGCCAGGTCGTTGCCAAAGAGTGCGCTTGCCGAGGTAAACCTGTCGCCGGTTAACTGCATGCCATCGCCCGAGTCACCCGCAAAACGAATGACTACATGATGAAGCGACTCCGGTTCAACTGCATGCTTCACGGTGTCGGTCATCGGTCGCTCCATGCCGGGCCTGTTGAGAACGATTGTTCCCTCGCCCTGAGAGATTGTACGACTTTTAGCGACAACATGTACACCTGGCACCTGCCCAATTGCTCGCTTCAAATGACTTCCTCATCATTAGCATGACCACATAGATATCGAAGCAATCCATGTCGATGCCGCTGCGCTGCTCTTGAGGCTCGCATTTGGGCTCTCGATTTTTGTCCATGGCTATAACAAAATGTTTGGCAAGGGTGGGATCGATCGCACGGCAAAGTGGTTCGCCGGAGTTGGTATGCGCACGCCAAAACTTCAAGCGAGGCTGGCTTCGCTCACCGAACTTGGCTCCGGACTTGCCCTGGTTCTCGGCTTCGCCACGCCAATTGCCGCAGCCGCACTCATTGCGCTAATGGTCGTGGCGATCGTTGTTGCCCATCGCCACAACGGCTACTTCATATTTCGGCCGGGTCAAGGCTGGGAGTATTGCGCGGCGATATTAGCGGCGGCAATGACCATCGCCTTGCTTGGGCCCGGCAATTGGTCGATCGATTCGGCGCTTAATCTTGGCTATTCAAACTGGGCGTCTCTTGCGGTCGCCGTCGCGCTCGGTGTTGGGTCGGCGGCCGCCCAACTCTCAGTATTTTGGCGACCAGTTACCAGCTCTTCACTCGAAAAAGTCGAAGACTCGTCGACAACATAGCGACTCGGTTCGACCCACCAGTCAGATGTTTCGTCGGTCTCTCAGAGTGCGCTAATCTCGCCAGAGCGAGTGATGAGACTCGCTACTACAAATTATTTGGGGGCAAATAATGTCACAACAATCTAGCGTCGGCGATTCCGATCGCGAAGAACTTCACGGTCTAGGGTACGCACAAGAACTGCATCGTGGTCTTGGTTGGTTTAGCAACTTCGCCATCAGTTTCTCCATCATCTCCATCCTTGCGGGTGGTATGACGTCATACTGGCTTGGCTTGGTCACGGGCGGACCGATTGTCATCACACTCGGGTGGATCATCGTCGGATTTTTCTCACTGGTTGTGGGAATGTCAATGGGTGAGATTTGCTCGTCATATCCGACTGCTGGTGGCCTGTACTATTGGTCAGCCAAACTTGCCCGTCGCAACGGACCCAAGTGGGCGTGGTTCACCGGTTGGTTCAACCTCGTTGGCCAGATAGGTGTTATCGCCAGTGTCGATTACGCGCTGTCAATTTTCATTGGCTACTTCATTCGGATGTTCAACGACAGTTTCAATCTCACGACTAAGAACATTTATGTGATATTCCTTCTGGTGCTCATCGCCCACGGTCTGATCAATACTTTCGGGGTCGGGGTTATCAGAATTCTCGGTGACATCAGCGTGTGGTGGCATGTCGCAGGGGTCGCCATCATCGTCGGCGTTCTTTTTGTCGTTCCAGATGACCGTCGTGGACTTAGTTCCGTATTTGATCGAGCACCGGAGGGCCTCACGGGATGGACCGGGGGCACCTTCGTGATGGTCTATCTGTTTGCTCTTGGACTATTGCTGGCGCAGTACACAATTACAGGCTTTGATGCGTCAGCCCATGTCAGTGAAGAGACAGTTGGCGCCCGGACGGAAGCGCCAAAAGCTATTGTCCGAGCCATCTATGTTTCGGCAATCGCGGGATTCTTCTTGAACCTAGCGATGACACAGGCGATTCCAAAAAGTGCCGACGCTTACACCACAATTGCATACGGAAGCGACGGCGACTTCTTCCTCGTAAATGCGGCGAACCGGCTCATCAGTATGGCGGTAGGTGATGTGACGGCCAAGTTCTTGGTTCTGATTTGCATCGTGGCCCAGTTTTTCTGTGGCATGGCATCGGTGACAGCGAATAGTCGGATGATCTACGCTTTTAGTCGCGACGGCGGGCTGCCTGGATCCAGCTTTTGGCATCGGATTAACCCAAAGACGAGGACACCAACAAATGCGGTTTGGCTTGGTGTGGTGTTGTCCGCAATCGTTGGACTGCTTTCGCTGTATCAGAAAGGTGGTTACTCGACCGCATTCTTTGCGCTTACCGGGATATGCGTGGTCGGGTTGTACATCGCCTACGCGATTCCGATTTATTTGCGCGTAACGAATCCGGATTTTGTTGAGGGACCGTGGAACTTGAAGGGACGGGCCAAGCTAGTCGGATGGACCGCGCTCATTTGGGTGGCGTTCATCACTGTGTTGTTCTTCGCGCCACTGTTTTGGCCATTCTGGCCGCCATTTGGCAACACGGTATTTAGCGCCGATCTGACGGTGTTCCACCAGAACAACATGAACTTCACCGGTCCATTGATCGTCGCATCGGCGATCGGTGTCTGGCTCTACTGGCAGCTTTCGGCAAAGAAGTGGTTCACTGGTCCAAAGGTGCAGGGCACGAGAGAAGAACTCCTCGCCATCGAGCGTGAACTCGAATTAAAGGGATAAGTATGATCGTCGGCGACTGAATTGCCACCAAATTAGTGAGGCAATTCAGTCGCCATCAATCGCAAGTTCCACGTCGCCAAGAGTGGGGTCAAGGGCATCTACCCAGCGCATCGGAAGCGTGAATGAGCGATTCGGAGCGATCGTGCGTCGCCGACTCATCGTCCACAGCGTCTTTCCGGCTTGAGACACTGAGATCTGGACTGATGATTGAACAAACTTCGAGACACGAAACAACATCTTGGCATCCGCATCGTCGAGACTGACCAATGACGGCCATGTCCAGAGCATCGGCGACCGAACACGAACTGGCAACGCGTTGTGGGGCCACATGTCATCGCTGAGCCAGTTTTGCAAACCACGAACGGCGCGCCGTGCGTTAAGTGCGCATAGATCGGCGGCCTCGGCGGGGTGCACGGCGTTTCCAATCGCGAATACCCCCGGTTGCCGTGTGCGCCCGAATGAGTCGACCTCGGGTCCGAGTGACCCTGCTTGCAACTGGACACCGCCAGCGCGAGCGAGATCGCTCTCTGGAATCCAATTACCGGTGAAAACTACCGTGTCGCATGGAATATGCCGACCAGAGTCGAGGGTCACGCCTGTGACTCGTTGGGTGCCGTGGATTAGTGCAACTGCGTCACTCGCGTATACAGGAACGCGCCGTCGGGATGCGTAGAACCAGCGAAGAGGCGCAAATGTTTGATCGCGCTTGTGCTCGGTGATTAGCGCCACAGTCTGACAACCGCCGTGCGCGAGAGTTGAAATGGCAGTAAATGAAACATGCTCGGCGCCGACAACAACCGCACGCGTGCCGACCTTGATACCGGGTTGACAAACCAGTCGCTGCAACCCGCCAGTCGTGTACACCCCTATTCCCCGATCACCTGGTATCAGCCGCGCGTGTCGCGATCGTTCGCGTACTCCGGTGGCCAGCACTATTGACTTGGCTCTAACGCTGTAGCGAGACTGGTCTCCGGAAACATCCGCGACCAGTTCCGGCGACCATTCAAGTACCGTGGTACCTGGCCGAAGTATGACACCATCGACTCGCGCACGATGCTCAAGCGTTTTGGCGTAGCGAGGACCACTCATCAAGCGGTGCAGATCACGAACACCAAATCCCAGATGATGCGTGCTTTGCGGCGTACCACCAAAGTATCCGGTGCGCTCTGCCAGAAGTGTCGAAACCCCTAGTCGTCGACGCGCCTCCGAGGCAAAGGTCAATCCTGCGGGTCCACCTCCGATGACTACAACATCGTGTTCGGAATCAGTTTTCGCTGCCATCACCTTGATCCCTCAAGCCATTGTCCAACCGGTGTTGCGGTCGTATGTGCGGCGAGCGCGCAAACATCGGCGAGGCAATAGAAACCTTGGCATTTGCCGTTCACCACACGGGTGCGCCGACGAAGTCCATCTAGATCCATCGCACCAATCGGAGACGTGCATGCTTCAATCACTTCAGTTGCAGTAACACGCTCGCAATGACAGATGCAGGCCGCACCGTCGTCGGCCGGTCGTCGCTGCCGATCCCCGAGAGGCGGCATCCTCACCCCGATATTATTTTCTGGTGATGCACCGACGCTGAGACCGCATTCGATAAGTCGTTCTCTCGCCTCTTCGGCCAAGGCCATGCTTGCCGAGAGTCCAGTCGAGCGAATTCCGCCGAGACATACATATCGCAACTCCGGATCCGTGAATAATCGGTAGTCGGATTCCTCCGTTGCAGCGCGTAGCCCGGAATACACGGCCGTGATCTCCTCATGACGAAGTGCCGGTACAAGTCGGTATGCCGCAGCGAGCACTCGCGCAACACCATCGCGGGTCGATCCGGTTGCGGTCGGGTCGTCAATGTCGTCCGCCGTGGGCCCAACCATAAGATTTCCAAACACCGTTGGGGTCACCAGCATGCCCTTGGTGTGCCGTTGCGGAACCGGAAGAATGATGCTCGATACCAGCGTGCGCGCAAATTTGTCAAACACGATTAGCTCGCCGCGACGTGGTGTAATTGTGAAGCGCTTACCTGTGAACATCTCGTCAATCACCCCGCCGTTGAGACCGGCAGCATTTACGACAAATCGAGCCGAAAATTCACCAATGCTCGT
>JBKJXI010000195.1:0-5031 GCA_046716325.1 Ilumatobacteraceae bacterium
CGTCCGCTCCGCTCGCCCAAGCAATTCGACGAGCATTGCCGGGGCCTGATCTGGAGTTGTCACCGAGAACACTTCCACCTTGTCAAATTCGTGGCTGCGCAACATTCCACGAGTGTCCCGTCCGGCAGAACCGGCTTCGCGTCGATAACACGGTGTATAGGCCATATAGCGAAGCGGCAAATCGGCCGAGGAAAGGACCTCGCCGGCATGTATTGAAGTGAGAGGAGACTCTGCGGTTGGAATGCACCACAGGTCGTCTCGCTCAATGAAAAAGGCGTCGTCGGCAAATCTTGGCAACTGGCCCGTTGCCGTAAGCGTCGCCGTCGTAACTAGGGAAGGAGGCCGAATTTCTTCGAACGCATCCGCATTTTGGTCAAGCGCGTACTGACACAATGCCCGCGACAGTGTCGCCCCCGCGCGGCGCGGCATTGTGAACATCGCGCCGCTGATTTTTGCCGCCCGCTCATTGTCCAATATCCCGAGTGCGGTCGCGGTTTCCCAATGAGGAATGCGCTGGTGGTCGGCGAAATTGGTGGGCAAATTGTACGGACCGTTAACAATTGGGTTGTCGCGATCCGTTTTACCTTCGGGAGCATCGTCGTGGACGGTATTGGGCAAGCGCAACAGGACATCGCGAAGCGACCCGCTGAGTTGATCAAACTCCGCGACCAATTTTTGCTCGCTGGCTCCAAGTTGCCGACTCTCATCCATCAATTCTTCGCCACTTTGTCCCTTCCCAGATCGACGGATGACGCCGACCTGGTTTGACAATTCATTGATTTGGTGGCGAATCGCATCCCGTTCGACCACGATTGACTTGAGACGACCATCGAGACGCTCGGCTTCGTCCAATTGGCGTAACAGATCGGGATCGCCGCGGCGTCTCATCGCTTTTCGAACGGCCTGATTATCGGATCGCAACAATCGGATGTCAATCACTAACAAGTCAGGTTAGCGGTGCGACATGGGATGGACGGCCCGCTTTGCGTACTGTTGCACTGTGGAATCGGGTCGTAAGTCCGCTGTCAGCGTGGAAAATCTCGTCGTTAACTATGGATCGCTCCGTGCGGTTGACGGAGTGACATTTAACGCCTACGCCGGTGAAGTAACGACGGTTCTCGGTCCGAACGGCGCCGGAAAAACATCGACGATCGAAGTATGTGAAGGGTACGGAACACCACTCAGTGGACGAATTCGAGTGCTTGGACTTGATCCTCAGGCTCAGCGCACCGAGCTGAACAAACGAATGGGTGTGATGCTCCAAAGCGGCGGCATATATCCGAGCGCACGAGTTGGCGAAGTGATTGGGCACTATTGCAATGTGTACGGAAAATCGGTTAGGCCAGACGCACTTCTCGCTCGGGTTGGATTGTCGGAACTACGAACTCGAACCTGGCGTCGCCTCTCCGGTGGGGAACGACAGCGTGTGTCGCTTGCATTGGCTCTGGCGGCTCGACCGGAGGTCGCATTTCTCGACGAGCCGACTTCGGGTGTCGACGTAAATGGCCGTGCTCTGATCCGGAATGTCATTTGTGAACTTGCCCGAAGTGGATGCGCCGTCGTCGTGGCCACGCATGAACTAGACGAGGCCGAGCGAATCGCCGACAGGGTGACCATCTTTAACAAGGGAAAAGTCATCGCCGACGGATCGCTCGATGAGTTGCGTCGTGGTCGAGACGAGATCCGATTTCGATCGCCATCCGTGTTTGATTTGGCCGAACTTACCCGCCATCTTGGTGCTGAGGTACGGCAAATCGAACCACATGAGTACCTCGTGATTGGCAGCTCCGATGTGCACCGAATTGCCGCGTTATCGCAATGGATGGCCGCCGCTGGCGGAGAAGTTCGTGACCTGCGGGCTGGACAACAGCGACTTGAGGATGTGTTCAAGCGACTTACCGCAGGTGACAACTGATGGGACCGCTCGTAAGCCAACTACGAATGGAACTTGCGGTGATCGCACGCAACGGTGAACAACTGCTCGTTGTGATCGGAATTCCAATAACTTTGCTCATATTTTTCAGCAGCGTCGATGTCCTTCCAACTAGTCAACAAAGCAATGTGGACTTCCTGCTGCCAGGCATATTGGCGCTCGCGGTGATGTCAACTGCAATGGTCAGCCTTGGGATCGCCACCGGTTTCGAGCGTTCCTACGCGGTGTTGAAGCGACTTGGCGCAACTCCACTTGGCACTCCCAGGCTGGTGCTGGCCAAGAGTCTTGCGGTCGGTGTGGTGGAGGTCGTTCAATGCACTTTGCTTATAGCGATCGGCATTGTTTTGGGTTGGAGTCCGAGTGGCGCCTCGTGGGCACTGAGTCTCATTGCTCTCGCTTTGGGCACGCTCGCATTTGCCGGACTTGGATTGCTGATGGCCGGGACTATGCGCGCAGAACTCAACTTGGCTGCCCAAAACGGTGTCTACCTGATCATGCTCCTCATCGGTGGAGTGGTCATTCCCATCGACTCGTTGCCCGGCTCGTTACGAGCACTTGGTTCTGGACTGCCCTCGGGAGCATTGGCTGATGTTTTGCGTCAGGCCTTAACCGACGCCGGCTCTCGTCCCGGTTCTTCATGGGTCGTCCTAAGTTTGTGGGCAATTGCGACGCCTCTGTTGGCAAGTCGCTGGTTTCGTTGGCATTAACTTACGGTTCACTTCGGTATGACTGTTCCTCGGAGAATCTTCCCATGAATCTCCTGAAGAAAATAAATGCGATGATCGACCACAGATAGACGGTTCCGCCACTTTTCATCACCGCGCCGGCGAGCTGTTGATCGGTCGTGGCCGATATTCCAAACACACGCACCGCGACGTCGTAATGCCGATACACAACTCCGTCGGCGATTGCTAACCAAGCCGCGGGAACGGTCGGCACAACCGATATCAGAAACAAATAGATCATCTTTCCGCCATAACCAATTTGGTACGACCTATCCGGACCACAGATTGGCATCCACATCAACAAGGCCGTGCTTATGAGCAATATGTGAAGCGAATAATGGAGCAACCCGTGCGACAGGCTGCGGTTCACGAGATCTGGAATGTGGGTAACGATCACCACCAAGTTGAACGAGGCGCCGGCGACAATTGGCTTTGAAAGAAAGCGAATCGCGCTTCGTGCCCGACCGCTACCAATGACCGCGTCAAAAAGCCACCCTGGAATCGCCAGCAACATCAGTGGCGGCATGAAGTACGACAACATCATGTGCTGCAACATGTGCGCCGAGTAGAGATACTCCTCGGATATGTCGTGGATCGGCCAGTCCGACGCGCCCCACAAGATGAGGACGGCAAAGAAAAAGGAAACCCCCTGACGACGAGTAATTGAAGTCGATGGACCCTCAACCCGTGGTCCGATGATGCGGACCGCATAGATGTAACCAGCCACAATCGCAAACACGATCAACCACACTTCCGGGTGAGCCTGAAATCTCCAGGGATGGCTGTTTACCGCGACTTGCATCGCCGTCATAATCGAGTCCGATTATTGATGGTCAGGAGAGAAAGAACTGGAATGTGGCAAGTGCCGCCGAGTAAACCCCGATGGCAAGAATGAGCCCCGCGTAAAACATCATGCTGAACAGCTTGTTGTCGAATTTTAGATGCATGAAATAACTCACCACCATGATGAACTTTATTGCCATCATGATCAAAAGTGCGGGCAGGAACAACGGACCGAAGTCGACGTAATACGTAGATACTTCCAAGGCCGTAATGATTCCCAAGATCAGTGCGATTCGCACATAACCGGCATTGCTCATGCCGTGTTCGGCGGCCGGCGTGTGAGTGTCGGTTGTTGTCACTGTCAGACCGGAATCAGATAAATGAGCGTAAAGATGACGATCCACACAATGTCAACAAAGTGCCAATAGAGACCTATCATCTCGATTGTCTCGGCTTTGCTTCCCGGAATCTCGCCGCGTTGGACGATACCGACCAACGCCATCAGCATGATGATGCCAACCGTGACGTGCACCCCATGGAAACCGGTGAGGGCATAAAAACTCGAACCAAACAGGCTGGTTCCGAAGCCAAGTCCTTCGCTCTTGAAGGCCGTGAATTCATATACTTGGCCGCCGACAAAGGTTGCACCAAGAAGTGCGGTAACCGTTAACCAAAGTGTTGTGGCGCGATCATCCTTCTTGGTGGCGCTAGACACCGCCAGCACCATGGTCAGGGAACTCATCAGTAAGACGAAACTGCTTACCGAAGTGAACGGAATATCGAACACTTGCGCCGGGGTTGGTCCTTGACCCACCCGACCGCGATAGAGCATGTAGGTAGAGATGAGTCCGCCGAACAGCAGGCACTCCGAGCCTAAAAAGAGCCACATGCCTAATTTCACATTGGAAATACCGCTTGATGATCCATGGGAACTGTGTTCCGTATCGCGATGAATGACAGCGTCAGCCAACGGAGATCACCTCCCCGGCTTGGGAATCAGGATGCGTCGGAGGATCAAAATCGGTTTCCTTGGCGGTTGCCGGCTCTAGAGCCAATCCAAATGCGGCAAACAGAATGACGACTCCGCCAAAGACCGCAATCGGGATCGAATAAATCACTCCATAAGCGGTAATTGGTAGACCAAGGGCAAGCACCAGCGGCCAATACGAAGGCGACGGCATGTGGATGTGCTTATCGGCGGCTTGCTCCTGTTCGGTCAAGATTTCTTCTGCACTCTTCACCTTGACCATTTCGCCGTTTTCATCCTCTTTGTACTTGCGATGAAAAAATTCATCGAGATGATGCACGGTCGGTATGACATCGAAATTGTGTTCCTTTGGTGGATTGGTCGTCATCCACTCAATGCTTCGAGCATCCCACGGATCAAGTGGGGCGGGAATACCCGCGCGGGCAGTACGCACGACATTGATCAAGAAGAGCAACACTCCGACGGCAATGACGAACGACCCAATGGAAGCCACCAGGTTCCAGAATCCGAGATTGAAGAATCCCTCGCCGGACCGGGCTTCGGTCCAGATATACATTCGTCGTGGCTGACCTTGGAGCCCCAAAATATGCATCGGCCCGAAG
>JBKJXI010000196.1:0-3604 GCA_046716325.1 Ilumatobacteraceae bacterium
GACAATGAGCAGATCGACGAGTTCCGTCATTTCGTCATGCAGGACCTCGATGCTGGTGGGACGCACTCTGTGTCGGTGCCGACGAAGAAAAAATCCGATGGCAATCAGGATGAGGAGGACGGTGATCAGGTTGTTCCCGTCACAACTCGGTTAATCCAGCGTCGGCCGAACCAGTTCAGTCCGAGTCCGCAGGCTAACAGTGTCCATCCGATTGGTGAGCCGAGTAAGAACCATCGTGACAACGGGTTGGTGATTATTTGCCACCCGAGAAATGCAATGGGAAGCCAAGTGAGAATCTTCACCGAGAGACGGGCCTGCGCCGATTGTGCTCGGCGCTCATGGTGAATTGCGGTACGTTCCCGTAATGTCGTCGCGGCGCGTTCAAGCGCATGCGCCCCAGCGTTGCCCGTTGTTGCCGCCCACATCGCTCGAATCCCAAACACAACGCAGGAAGGTATCGCCGCTGTCGCCGTCGTTGCGCCGCCGACCCGCAGGACTTCGGTAATTGAAGTACCCCGCTCACAGGTAAGTGCAATTGGTCTGATGTACTCGGCGAGTAGAGGATATGAAAGATAGGTATGAAGCAAGGCGGATGTAAGTGAACGGCCAAGATGCATTTCTCTGCCCATGGCGTCCAAGAAATTTGCCATTTCCTCGTCGATGATGGTTTCATCACTGCGACTCTGGCCGGAATTTTGATTGAGCGAAGGAGCCTCGTGACTGCCCCGCAAGGTTGGCGAGGTATCCAGGCGTTGAAGTAACCAGTGTCTTGACCAAATGCGCCGAAGGGGATTGTCGATGAGGATGAACACCGCAATGGCAAGGGAAAGAGAACCGACAAGTGCCAAGACAAAATTGAGAGATGTCGGCATCCCTACACTCTCCCGCGACTAATTTTCGAGTCTTCGTCGATAAGAAGTGAACGAAGTGGCTCATTCGTATGCTCGCTCACCTCGGTGATGTCGCGAATAAAGCGTGAGCCGTCCCGTCGGCGATCTACATGAATGATGACGTCGATGGCGAGGTGAATCTGTTGGCGCAGGGCGGCGACGGTCCAATGAGAGTGGTGTTGCAATACGAGCGCTTCCAGTCGATGAAGTGCATCGGCGGAACTATTGGCATGACAGCTAGCCAATGATCCGTGATGCCCGGTATTCATCGCCATAATCATGTCGATTACCTCTGCCCCGCGAACTTCGCCGACAACCAACCGGTCGGGACGAAGGCGCAACGCGGTATGGAGCAGTTCGGAAAGCGAAACGCCTTTACGTTGGTCCGAAGTGGACGGACGGGCTTCCAGACGGACGACATGTGGAGTTTGCAGACGAAGTTCTGCGATGTCTTCGACGGTCACGATGCGTTCGGTGCCGTCGATTAGCGAACAAAGCGAATTGAGTAGCGTGGTTTTGCCGGTCGATGCGGCACCAACAACTAAAATGTTGCATCGCTGCCGAACGATGTCGGTCAAGATCCTCACTGTGGATGGCGATCCGAATGCCTCGGGGGCCACATGGCGCACGCTGAACCGGCGAATCGATAGATACGCACCGTCGACGCCGACCGGGGAAATCACAGCGCAAACACGAGAACCGTCGCTGAGCCTGGCGTCCACGATTGGCGACATGTAATCGATGTGACGACCCAAAGGATGAAGGATTCGCTCAATGATTGACATGATCTCACCGTGCCGAAGGGTCGTCACTCGCTGCAGTTCGCCGCGTCGCTCGACCCACACATCACAATCGGCATTTACCATGACCTCACGCACATCGTCATCGGCGAGTAGTTCGTCGAGCGGCCCGAGGCCGGTGATGCTGGCCAGAGTTCGTGAGACAACGGCGCGCGAATCTGCCGTGGTTAGTAGCGGAGCTAGCCGCTTGAGATGGGTCCGTGCGGCCTGGTGCAAATCGCCACGCTCGTAAATGAGGCACTCTTGCAGTGCGTCGGCCAATTCGTTGCTTTCGGCAACCCGATTCGCACTCATACCAAGGCGGCGAGACGCTGACCAATCATGGTGGGCAAACGCCCAGAGAGCAATCCGGCATCAACGGCACGAGCGATAGACGCTTCGTACGGAATCTCTGCAACGACCGGCGCGCCGATGACAGCTTCGACATCGCGACGACCTAGCGCGCGACCATCTTCGGTGATCAGAATGATCCCGGTCGGTTTCTGTTCAAGTGACGATGCGCTTCGCAGCGCCAGGTAGCAGGGTCGAATCACGAGGTAAGACCGCGTGGCATAGGCGATGAGTGGAGAGCGAGCCATGCCGCTTCCGGCGTCAACGACAACCGGCCGTTCCATGTCGGAAAGTGTCTGCGCGAGCAGTTCGAATCGAACGGACTTGCCAATTGGGGTGAGTCCTCGCGGCAGCAGCGACAGAGATGAGTTCGCCGGGACCAACAAGTTTTCTAGCGAGTCTGGATCAACTTCGTCCGGTGACATCAACCAGTCGGAAACCCCTAGCCCAGCCTGTTCGGCCATGCCAAGTGCTGCCGGAAGGTCCCCGGCAAGATCGGCAACACGGGCACCATCGGGCGAACGTGCACCAAGAATAAGCGCCAGTGTTGCCGCCACGACGGTTGTGCCGCTGCCGCCCTTTACCGACCAACACACAATCATTGATGCCTCGTTCATGCGTCCGCAACGGGATGTGAAATGTTGCGTGGATGTGTGAAGCGGGCCGCCTCAATTGTCGATGTGGTGACTACCTTGATGGACGGAGGTGTCCGAGTACCTGGTGGACTCCGCCGCCTTCAAAGCGGTTGGGACGAGTGAACCTTGTCCGGCGGGTTCGATTCCCGTCCACCTCCGCCAGGAAATCGGAGTTCTTACGCGGTCACCGCTGGTCGACTCAAGCGCGAACCAGATGTGAGACCGAGAACCATAAGCATGAGCACTCCGGCCGCGGGCCAAAAGAACGGTGGCGGGATAATCACCATGACGGCCGCAATCACGGCGAATCTGGCTCGCACACGGCGGGTCGCCCCTGCGGCGACGGCAAAAGCAAAACCTCCGACCATCACGATTAAGTCTCCGAATGCACTCGAGTCATGACCGCGGACGTAACCGTCGCCGAATCCGGGATCGTCGGTCGTCCGCCAGATTGAATCCGCGACCTGAAAATCACCGACGACCTGATAGCCGATGCCTATGGCGATCACTGCGAGAATAATTGGTAGCACGACACCCAACGTGCGCCAGCCAAGCATGGTCACGAGAACAACCAAGAGTGCGAGCTGGACGCTCTTCAACCCGACGAGTCTCAGGTGTTCGGTCCAATGGCCATGTGGATCGGGGGCCGCGAAATTAGTAAGTATTGCTGCGATCGGGGGGATCGCGAACACCAACCACAACCACCGCGAATATTTGCGATTTTCCATCGCCAAAATATAACACGCCGGATTTCTCCGAAGATTTAGTGGTGGTATTTGCCTAAGTAATCTTGAGTGCGACGGCAAGTTCGGCGGCAACCCGCGCATTGTTTTCGGCCAATGCGAGATTGGCTCGCACACTTGCGCCGCCCGTTGACTGAGCGATGGCGGCTAGCACGTTTGGCGTGACCGCGGCGCCAGAGATGCCGGCCCTTTCCGTGGCCGTAAGT
>JBKJXI010000197.1:0-8804 GCA_046716325.1 Ilumatobacteraceae bacterium
CTGGCTATGAAACGTCGTTGCTGATTTGGTGCCTTATATAGAGGTGTCATCCGATTGTCAACCCGAACGACAATTGGCTGGTTTGGTCTGGCAGGCTTAGAGCGACCTAGAAGAAAGATGGCACCCAAAGTGAGAAGCACGACAAGCAGTGATCTGATCGTCACCGCAGTAACCGATTGACCAATGAGTGGAAGCATGAGCGACGACAACAGCACGGTGTCCATAAGCGTACTGCCGCCGCCAGTTCCAGCGCACACAGATTACTTGGCCAGTGCCCCGTCACATTCACGTCGGTTGTGGTGGGCGTTGCCACTCTTGACCGTGGCGTGGCTGGCGATGGCTTCCTTGTTGGTCGCTTCACTTGTTCAAGTCCAGTATTGGGAAGTAGCCCCGGGTACCGCTTCGAAGGTTTCCAATCGCCTTTCGTTCGATTCACAGGTGTTGAATCAAGTCACTCACTATCCGGCAGAAACTCCTGTGTTGTTCGTGACCGCATTTGGCGGACAGATGAGTGCGCTAGACGCGGCAATCGGATGGATAGACCCCGATGTGCAAGTTGATTCGTTCGCTGAACGATTTGGCACGTCTAACCCAGCTGAGCAGCGCAGATTGGGCTTTGAGTCGATGACCAGCGCCAAACAAATCGCAGAATATGTCGCCTTCAATCGCCTTGGTCTGGAAGTTTCCTTGAAATTCGGCAAAGTCATTGTGGAAGAATTGGTATGTCTGGAGTTGCCGACTCGATTGAGTGCTTGTAAGCAACTGAATTTAGGCGACACGATTATCGCCCTCGATGGAAATGAAATTGCGACTTTAGACGACTTGATCCGAGTCATTGCCGATTACATACCTGGCGATGTTGTGACGTTGGGCGTCATTGCTCATCAATCTTCGACCGCTGTCGATCGCCGAGTGCAGCTGATTGCCGATCCAGACGATCCGAAACGAACACTCATCGGAATTATTCCGGCCGATACGCGAACCGTTGATCTACCCTTCGAAGTGGGCATTGACACGGACAGCATCGGTGGGCCCTCGGCTGGTCTGGCTTTTACTTTGGCATTACTGGACGAATTAACTCCCGGGGACCTCAATGGTGGGACCAAGGTGGCTGCGACGGGGACCATCTCGGAGGATGAATCCGTTGGTGCGATTGGTGCATTGCGCCAAAAAACTGTCGCCGTGAAGGCCGCGGGAGCCAAGGTATTTTTGGTTCCAGCGTCGCAAAGTGAAGAGGAACTTGCAGATGCTCGCCGGGTCGCCGGCCCAAATTTACGCATCATTCCGGTGGCAAATCTCGAAGATGCACTGAAGGCGCTGCGAGACCTCGGGGGCAGCGGTCTAACGAATGCCACAATACAGCTCTAAAACGGGCGTACTCTTTACGCATGGCGATTACCTTTTCGCGCCCTGACCCGTCTTCGCCCGCCGCTGTAGGTGCGGCGCAATTCTCCGTTGGTCGGCGAGGCTACGAGCAAGACGAAGTTCGAGATTTTCTTCGAATGGTGTCGGCCGAACTGGCACGATTACAAGAGCGCGAGCGCTTTTTAGATAGTGAGCTTCGAGCGCTCCAGACCCGAGGGATGTCGGCTCCTGGTGTACTCGACGAGGAAACCGTGACGACATTATTGGGTGCCGAAACCGCACGTGTTCTGACGGTTGCCCGCGAGGCGGCACAGCAAATGCGTTCCCGAGCAGCCGAATCTGCCGAACGACTGGTCCGCGAAGCCAGTTCGGATGCCACACGCATCCGGGAGGAGGCCGAAATTGAAGCTTCGCGCCGACGAAGCGATGTCGCAATAGATGTAGAGGCCGAAATTGAACTGGCCAAACAGCAAGGTCGCGAGATGGTCAACGAGGCGCGCGAGTATCGGGAAAAAGTGCTGGCGGAAATGGCCCGCAGACGGGAAATTGCGAGAGAACAAATCGAACAAATAATTCACGGCCGCGATCATTTATTGACTGTGTTCGAACGTGCAAGTTCAGTTGCCCAAGATGTTGTTGGAGAGCTCAAAGAATTCGACGATGTTTCCGATCAAATCGCCAAGGTTGCAGCAACCAGTGGCCCGGCCGCGACTCCGTTTGATTACGAGAAGGATCCCGAGGCACTTCCGGTCTCGGCCGAAAACACAATCGCGGTCGTTGAGGCCGAACAAAGCGTGGAAGTCGCTACAGAGGTTGTGGAAATAGTTTCAGAAGTTGTCGAGATCGAAACCGCGATAGTCGAACCCGTGACTCCAACTTCCGAGATCACGCAAAATAGTTCGTCGGCGATGACCGAACATCCTTCTAGCGAACCTGCTGAAACGGGACGAATCGCTCAAGTAGTTCAGCTGTTTGGTAAATCGAAGCGAGGAAAGACACCCGAAGTCGCCAAGACGATTGAGTCGGGGACGCAATCCAATGTCCCAGAAATCCCATCTACTCAGACGCAGAAGAAGTCTGTTGATGATTTGTTTGCGAAATTACGTGCAACGAGCACGAGTTCCGTGGCCAGCGAGACGTTGGCCACGACTAAAGGTACGGTTCACAAGAGATTGGAAATAGTCAAGTCTCCTGCCTCGGAATCGACTTCCACAAAATCCAAGTCTTCAGCACCTGACAAGCCGGCAGGGAAGCGGTCTACTCCGAAAGCGGTTGTTCCCAAAGTGGATGAATCGCTTTTTGTGCGCCGGTCTGAGGTTCTCGACCCCCTCATTGCCACCATGACACGCAAGGTGAAGCGCGTCATGGCGGACGAAGAAAACTCGATGCTTACCTATCTCGAGGGCAAAAAAGCACTCGTCGCCCTCGAAAAGGTGTTGCCAGAAGCGTCAATTCAGACTCAGCAGTATGTTGAGGCCCTCACCGAGGACATCATGGCGGCTGCCATGGGGGGCGCGAAATCCTTGTCCTCGAGCATGAAATCCGATCTGCGCAAGAAGATCAGCAGCGCATCGGTGATGCAAGTACTGGCCAAAAGCATCGAAGACAGTATTGTTCTGCCGCTGCGAGATCGAATTCAGCGTTGTGTCATTCAGAGTGACGGAAACCGCGACGAGATGTCGAGTCTGGTGCGCAGCGCATATCGCGAGTGGAAACTTCAGCGAATTGACTCTCACATTCCGGATTTAGCATGTCTTGCCTATAGTCGAGGCGCCTATCTAGTACTTGATTCCGGCACACCAGTTTGTTGGATGGTTGACCCTAATGGTCCCGCATGTGCGGATGCCGAAGACAACGCTCTCGCCGGTGCAACCGCACTTGGCACAGAATTTCCAACCGGTAATTTGCATCCGACTGCACATGCTGGTTGCCGCTGTCTTGTAACGCCGTCACTCGGCTAACCTCCACTCCGTGCGGAACCCTGCTGATCTACCCCCTCGTCGACGCACCCCGTCGGTAGGTGGTTTTCGAATAAGGGCGCCTCGGCGTAGCCGGTTAATCGCGACAATATTCATTGGTTTCATCGTCGTGCTTTTTGTGTCGGCACGAAGTATCGCTTCGTTTTATGTGAATGTGCTGTGGCACAACTCGGTGGGACGAAGTGATGTGTTGTGGGGAGTTATCGGCGCTAAAGCCTTGCTCGGCGTGACGTTTGTTGTGGTTTTCTTTGTCCTACTTGTTCTCAATATGTGGATTGCTGATCGCATGGCGCCGATTGTCGTTGGAAACTCGCCTGAGCAGCGTGTACTTTCCGGCTATCAGCAAATCGTTGGCCGACGTAAGTGGCTCGTTCGCGTCGTGGTGGCAACTGTCCTCGGTTTAATGGTCGGCCTTCCAGCAATGAGTCAATGGCAGGAATGGCTGTTGTTCCGTAATCATCAACCATTCGGAATAAAGGATCCGCAATTTCAGCACGACATCAGTTTTTATGTCTTTCGCCTGCCATTCATCGAGTCCACCGTGAGTTGGCTATTTGGTTCGCTCGTACTCATCACATTGGTAACGGCAGTTTCGTATTATCTGAATGGCGGAATTCGTGTTCAGGCCGATATTCGTCACGTGACCCCGCAGGCCAAGGCGCATCTTTCGGTCTTGTTCGCAGCAATGGCCCTTGTCCGGGCGGTCAGCTACTGGTTGTCACGATTTGAATTGACGCGCTCCACGCGCGGAGTGGTACAAGGAGCGACGTACACGGATGTAAAGGCACAGTTGCCGGCAATAAATCTGATGATCTTGGTATCGATTGCGGTGGCCCTGCTGTTCCTGTGGAATGTGCGCCAAAAGGGTTGGCGACTTCCGGTGCTTGCCACTTTGATGTGGATAGTCGTCGCGGTGGCCGCCGGCACCATCTATCCGGCCATCGTTCAGCGCTTTTCGGTTCAACCAAACGTGAGCACAAAGGAACTTCCATACATTGCCCGCAACATTGTCGCCACCAAATCCGCAATGGGGATCAGCGATGTCGAACAGGTGCCGGTCTCGTTCGGGACAATCACCGCCAGTGATGTGGCTGCAAATGACGCGCCGCTACGCGATGTGCGACAACTTGATCCAACGGAAATGCGTGATCGGTTTGCTCTGGATGAGGGTCTTAAGTCGTTTTACACGATTCGAGATCTCGATGTTGATCGGTATTCGGTCGACGGACGCACCCAGCAGGTGATGGTTGGAGCCCGTGAACTGAATCCAGATGGGATTCCAAACCGAACATGGGTATCGCGTCACTTGCTGTACACCCACGGCTGTGGTCTTGTCGGAGCACCGGCGAGCATCGTCACCGCAGACGGGCGACCGATGTATGTAGATCTCGACATTAAGCGTCCGCAGTTATACGTTGGCGAGGATCTTGGATCGTACTCAATTGTTGGAACGGACCAGATTGAACAGGCGTGCCCCGACATGGCGCCGACGCCATACTCGGGCGACGGCGGGGTGAAATTGTCGACGACATTGCGTCGTCTTGCATTTGCGGTGAATTTCGCCGAATACAACTTGTTTGGGTCGAACCTCATCACCAAAGACTCGCGAATCATGTGGGTCCGCGACGTCAAGCAGCGCGCCGAAAAGGTCGCTCCATTTCTTCGATATGACGCCGATCCTTATCCGGCAGTGGTGGACGGCAATGTGGTGTGGATTCTTGATGCGTTTACGACCACAGATCGCTACCCATATGCACAGAAAGCCAACGTCTCCCAGTTAACAGCAGGTAGCGGACTAAACGCCAGTTTCAATTACGTGCGAAACAGCGTGAAAGTCATCGTCGATGCTTACACCGGCGATCTGACCTTTTACCTCGTCGATCCGACCGATCCAATCGCGGCGACATGGGCACATGCGTTTCCAAAACTGATGACGCCGGTAAGTGAGGCTTCGGCAGATTTGGTGGCGCACTTTAGATATCCAGAAGACCTCTTCCGTGTGCAGACAAACATTTTCGGGCGCTATCACTTTGATGATTCGACCCTGTTTTTCAATCGTGACGCTGCCTGGAGTGTGGCTCAATCGCCATCCACAGAGACCAATGGATCCACGGGTGCGATTGCTGGCACCGACATTGCGGCAAACGCAGATGCGATCAATGTTCAAGACGCAAATGTGACCAGATTCGAGCCCTATTACACGATATTCCATGAACCAAACGGCGCCGAGTCGTCGGGCGTGTTCTCGATGCTTCGACCGTTCGTACCATTTTCGTCGGACGATTCCCGCAAAGAACTTCGGGCCTTCATGGTGGTCTCTAGTGACCCGCGCACGTACGGCAAGATCACGATCTACGAGATGACCGATCCGCTTCCGGACGGGCCGGCGACTATTGCCGCAGAATTTGGCAGCGATCCGATCGTGTCGCAGCAAGTGACATTGCTTGATCAACGCGGGTCTCGAGTTGTGTTCGGTGATTTACAAATGGTGCCAGTGGCAAATGGACTCGTTTTCGTTCGACCTCTATATGTGCGCCCCGATGATGCCAGCGAGAAACAAGTGTTCGTCCGTAAGTTCCTTGCTTCGTATAACAAGACGGTCGTTATTAGCGACGATCTAAGTAGTGCGATCGCCGAACTGTTCCCTGGCTTTACCAATGATCTAGGAGATCGTCTCGACGATGGCACCGCCGTAACCACGACGACCATTCCTGGTAGCCCCGTAACAACGACAACGGTTCCGACAACGACCGCTCCACCTTCTACGATCGACACTGGAACAATGACGGTGAGTGAATTGCTCGCTCAGGCCGAGACGCTATTCAACGAGGCAGATGACGCGCTTGGAGCAACTCCGCCGAACTTCGCGCTCTATCAGCAAAAACTTGCGCAAGCTCGCGAACTGATTCGGCAAGCAATCGAGCTAGTCGGAAGCTAGTCGAAAACTCTATTTTATTTTGCGTAATTGTTCGGCGATCACTGCCAGATCCTGCCGAAAAGCAATTTCATAGCGTGCCTGTTCATTGGCTATCCGAGTTTGACTAACGCGAAGTTGTTCAAGCACCTCCGCAGAACCTGAGTCACCCGCTTTACCAGCAACTGCCTCGATGTCGGAACTGAGTTCGTGCAACTGATGCGACAACTCGGCGGTCATGTTTGTAAGTCGTGTATCGATTGCAGTTACCCGTTGATCAATTCCATTCGCGGCCGCCGTAACCAGTGAAAGTTCGTTGGATCGTTTGGTGAGTTCACTACGCAATTGAGTGAGCTCCGAGCGAAGCGTGTCTAAGTCGGCGACGGTCGCCTTGGGCTTGCGAGAAAAAAAGGTCATGAGTATCGAGGTTGTGAATCGTGTCGTGCTCTCGCTACCGTACAGCCTCTACGACGCGGGGTGGAGCAGTCCGGTAGCTCGTTGGGCTCATAACCCAAAGGTCGCAGGTTCAAATCCTGCCCCCGCCACCAAGAAAATAATCGGAGATATCAGTTGTCTCCAACGCCTGATTCCCTCACCGACTTCGGCAAGGGAATCAGGGTAGGGGAGACTGCAGCTGGCTAGAACTTGTCAGGGAACAACTTGACTGTGGCCTCGGCGAGGACGTCAGCGGTTGAAGACATGTGGGCGATTGCCGTTCGTAGCAGCGGTGCTGTCGTTGCCGGGTCGCCTGCTTTCTGGGCATCAATGACTGCCTTGAGCGTGGTCGCGTGCATCTTGATCGCATCGGTGACCGCCGCCGCTGGAAGGTTTGGGTTGACGGAATTCATCGTCGTCCCGAATGTCTCGGCATAAGCAAGCAGGTCAGCGATTGCCTTGTCGGCAGCAGCGGTGTCGTTAATTGCGACAGCTTGCGTGTATGCGACAAATGCCGGAATATGACCCTCACTGCGCCACAGTCCATCAAACGCCATGCCAATTTCAGCACCATAGACGCTCGTGATTGCACCAACGATGTCGGCCGTATTGCTATTCGTCAAACCGTTTAGTGCGGAAGCAGCAGCTTCGAATTGTGCTTGTCGACCGCCCAAAGCGGCATCGGTGGCGCTTGCGGCCAAGAGGACATGCTCTCGAAGTAGCAATGTCATCCCCGCACGAAGGTCGGCGGCGGGCGACGAAGCGTCACCGTCGAATGCATCAGGAAACATTTGCACCGTTGCCCCGGCCAGTGTGTCGGCAAACTCGGCCATGTGCCGGTAGGCCTCACGCAATGAGCTGTACACGGTCGCATGGTCGCCTGCTTTCTGAGCGTCGATGACCGCCTTAAGCGTGGTGATGTGCATAACCACGCCCTCCTCCACCGCTGCGGCGGGGAGATTGCTGTTGACCTGATTCATCGTCGTACCGAATGTCTTGGCATAAGCCAGAAGATCGGCAACGGCTTTGTCGGCAGCAGCGCTGTCATTGATAGCGACCGCTTGGGTATAGGCGACAACTGCAGGGATGTGACCCTCGCTGCGCCATAAACCATCAAACGCATTTCCAATTTCGGCACCATAAGCAGAGGTAATGGCTGCCGTCAGATCAGCAGTGTTGCTATCTGTCGGACCATTAAGCGCACCTGCGTATGCAGCGAATCCTGCATTGTCACCGCGTAGTGCTGCGTCGGTGGCAAGGGCAGCCAGAAACACGTGTTCGGAAAGCAGGTCTGTGAGTCCGGCTCGGAGAGTGGCAGCACCGGTCTGGGTGCTCGCGACATCGACCATTGAATCGTGGGTGGTGCCGACCATTGAATCATGAGTGGTGTCGGGAGTGGCGCCATCGTTTTCGTCACTACCGCACGCCGCAAGCACGAGCGTAAACGCGAGTAGCGGCGCAGTAAGCCTGATTAGGGTATTTCGTTTCATGTGGGTTTCTCCTTGTTATTGGTTGGGGTATTGGATGGGTCTTGCAGTTGTTGATCAGGTGACTTGAATTTCCGCGCGCATTGTCGCCGGGTGAATCTGGCAGTAATACGGATATAGGCCCGGCTCAGAGAAAGTAAATTCATAGGTTCCACCGGTGCCGACCTGACCAGAGTCAAACTTCCCGTCGGGCTGTTGGGTGACGCCGGCCCCACCTTGCTCGACTGTTCCCGATGTGATTGTGTGGAAGCCCGGATCCAATTGATTCCAGATAACAGTGTCGCCAGATTGAACCGTTAACGAGGTGGGCTTAAAAGCGATGAGTTCAATTGCCACTTCATTGTTTGTCGCAGTTTGAGTGGCAGAATCTCCACCGCATGCTGCAAATAGAAGCGGAGCCACGAGCATAAGAATCGTTGTCCGATAACGGTTTGAGTGAGTTTTGATGCCGTTTTGGTCAATTGTCATGGATGGTATTCGTAGCCGATGATGCGAGCGGATGAATGAAATTTTTAGTTGGGTATTGTTGGGTTCGTCGATTCTTGATACGACGGAATCAATCCAACACGGACATCGGCACCGAAGACTGGCTGTGACCATGGAAGACATGAAACTGGTGAGCGA
>JBKJXI010000198.1:0-2698 GCA_046716325.1 Ilumatobacteraceae bacterium
TGCACCTTCACTTCGGTTTTGCAACCAAATACCGACTCTTCCAAAGTGATATCGGCAATTGTCTCGATGTCTTGGCCACGAGGTGGACCGGCGGGACCGCGCTGGGCGCCGCCGCCAAATGGTGATCCTCCACCAAAGAAGGCATCAAATATGTCGCCTACTCCTCCGCCGCCAAATGGATCTCCGCCGCCCTTACCGCCGATACCGGCCTCGCCAAATTGGTCGTAGCGCGCACGAGTCTGTGGATCCGACAGAACCTCGTAGGCGTGGCTCACTTCCTTAAATTTACTTTCGGTCTCCGGGGTTTCCGGATTTGCATCCGGATGCAGTTCGCGTGCGCGCTTGCGATACGCCTTTTTTATTTCAGCGGCGGTGGCCGTTCTGGCAACACCGAGCAGAGCATAGAAATCATCGGCCATGCGTGTTTAGCCTTCGGTGATGCGGCGACCCAGGCGATCGCTCACAACTTCCACAGTCGCCAGAGCCTGGGGATAGTTCATTCGAGTTGGCCCAAGTACACCGACCATGCCAACCGTCGCACCCTCAGAAATGACCGGCGAAAGCACCATCGAACAAGTTGCCAGCGGCTCGATTCCGTGCTCAGCGCCAATTGCAACTGCGAGACCGCGATTGAGCATGTCCCGAACAAGCGAGACGACGACATATTGCTGCTCGAGTGTGTGCAACACCGATCGCACGATGTCCACGGCATCAAATGCCTGTGCCATCGCGGACGCACCGCCAACGAAAACCGATTCATCCGATCGACGAGTCCTCAAAGTTTTGATGACCTGAGCGACAAGCGCATCGGCTCGAGAATCGCCGGTCGAATGTGGCGCGCTGTTTGCATCGAGGGTGCGTCCAATCATTGCCGCGCTCAAACATGATGTTGCGACCTGCAGAAGTTCATCGGTTGTCGACTCTGCCAGCTCGATTGGCTCGCTCTCCACCACGCCGTTTGAAAGGACGATGACCGCGGTGGCAAGATGCGCAGACAGACCGACAAGTTGCACCGAGCGAACCACTGCTACTTCGTGCTTTGGGCCAAGCACGACTGCCGCATAATTTGTCAGCTGGGCCAGCAACAGGGTGGTGTGCTGCAGAGTTTCCTCGAGTCGGCCATGGGCATGATCAAAGAATTCTCCGACGCGCGCCTGCGACACCGAGTCGAGCCGACCGGCGGGGGTGAGATGATCGACGAAAAAACGGTAACCCTTGTCTGTGGGGACCCGACCGGACGAGGTATGGGGCGCCGCCAAATATCCCTCATGCTCGAGCGTCGCCATTTCGTTGCGCACGGTGGCCGGGGAAACGGAGAGTCCAGACAACTTGGCGATGTGCGACGACCCCACCGGCTGGGCCGTGGAGATGTACTCCTCAACGATGGCTCTGAGGATGGCTGTTTTGCGTTCGTCAAGCATCAGTGGATCACTCTTAGGATACCGAACGCTTCCAGTGGGCAAGCATGTACAAGCTGGCACCAAGGGCGATGATCCCGCCATAACCAAGCGACCAAGACGCGCTGATGTGATCGGCAATCCAACCGGTGATGGGACCACCAATCGGAGTGGACCCGAGAAATGCCACCGCCGTGAGCGCAAGCAGCCGCCCGCGCATGTCTGGTGGTGCCACTTCTTGAGTGATGCTGTTGGTGCCGGCAATCATCGCCGCTCCGCCAAAACCGAGGGGAATCGCTGCGACGAACGCAATCCAAATATTCGGCGACCACGCCAAAGCGATGTTGCTAACACCAAGAATTGAGATGTTGGTTCCCACCCATCCATTCGTGACCCGATGCATCCGCGCGGTAAATAGCGATCCGAGCAGACTGCCAACGCTGGTGACGGCGAGCACCCAGCCAAAAGCGTTCGGATCCCCCCACGACACGTCGGCAAGTTTTGGCAACACAACGTTGTAGTTGAACGCAAATGTACTGACAACCGTAAAGGCGATGAACAGCACAAACAGGCGCTCATTGTTGCGCACAAATCGAAGCGCATCTCGAACGGGTGTACCACCGGCGGGGCGCGGAGGAGACCTGTGCATTTCGTCCCGCCGCAACCCGAAAAGTGCAAACAACATTGCCGCAAACGTGACCCCGTTGGCGATGAACAGCCAACCGGTGCCAAGCGGACCAACGAGCATGGCGGCGAGAGCCGGTCCGAAAATTCGCGATCCTGTCATCACCGCCGTGTTCAACGACATCGCATTCGACATGTCGACTGGTGCTACAAGTTCGGTGACCAGCCCGCGCCTCGCCGGATTGTCGATCGCACCGACGATGCCGAGCAGTCCAGACATCACATACACGGTCGGAAGATTGATCACTCCCGTAAGATCGAGCACCCCAATCGTGATGGCCTGAGTCGCCAGCAGCGATTGGGTAATGATCGTCATCGTTTGCCGATCGTGTCGATCCGACAGCGCTCCCGCCCATGCGCCGAGTAGGAGCATCGGCAGGAACTGCAACGCCAGGTTGATTCCGAGGTCGGTGGCGCTGCCCGTCAGTCGGTAAAGCAAAAATGATGTCGCCGTCAGTTGCAGCCAGACACCGATGTTCGACACAAGCAGACCAAAGAAAAACAGTTTGGCGTTGAAATATTTGAGCGAGCGAAACATTCCGCCGTGGGTAGCGGACGATGTTGCGTAAATTTCAGTCATCGAGTTTGAGTACCGAGATAAAGACATCGCCGGGGAC
>JBKJXI010000199.1:0-26353 GCA_046716325.1 Ilumatobacteraceae bacterium
GTATGCCTTGAACAGTTCCTTGTATTCCTTGAGATCGTCCGTAGAGAACGTGTCGCGAACCAAATTCTGCTCACCGATCACGATCAACTCGCGCGCCGCCAGCGGGTTGCGCACCCCAAGAAAGTGACGCGTAGCCTCCACGAATAACTCAGCGCTGAACTCAATGTGCTGGTTCTCGTCCGCGACGAATGGGTAGAACTCGTATTCTTCTAGCCGCCTGCTCTCAGGTGAAGCCTCGGCACCTTGGCGGTTCCTCTTCATACGCTAATAGTAGACTTTGTGCCCTGCTATCTGGCCGGCGTCGCCTCTAAATTTATGGAGCTAGGCGACCGCGCGCTGTAGCTCGGCAATATCTATCTTGCGCATCTTCATCATCGCCGCAAATGCTTTATCCGACCGAGATTTATTGTCTTCGGCCAGTAGTTCGCCAAGAATCTTTGGCGTTACCTGCCAATTCACACCGAATCGGTCCTTGCACCAGCCGCACATGCTTTCCTCGCCGCCACTTGCGGTCAGCGAATTCCAGAGGTGATCGACTTCCGCTTGAGTGTCGCATCCGATCTGAAACGAGACAGCTTCGGTCTGCGGAAATATCGGCCCACCGTTGAGCGCTGCAAAAGGCTGTCCGAAAATCTCAAACTCGACCGTGAGGATCGTTCCCGCCGGTTTTTGAGCGTTCTCCGGATAGTGCGAGACCGACAGCATCCTCGAATTGGGAAAAAGTGAGACATAGAACTCGGCTGCCTCGGCGGCTTGGCTATCGAACCAAATGTATGTAGTGAGACTTGAAATCGTCATAATTTAGGGAACCAACAATACTCGACCGAACGCCTGGCGGCTCTCGATGTACTGATGTGCGTCCGCGGCCTCGGCGAGTGGATACGTCTTGTCGATGACTACTTCGAGCTCTTTCCTTGCGATGCGCCCAAGAAGATTGCCGATCATGGAATATGTGCGCGCCGAGTTGAGTGCCATTTCCGCTCCGAGGAACACTCCGGTGATTGATGCGTTCTTTTGCATGATTGGCCACACCTCGGGCGGTCGTTCCTCGCGACCGGCGCGGCCCACCCAACTGATTCGTCCCCGATACGCAAGCGAGGCAACGCTGCCTTCGAGCGTGGAACCTCCCACTGAGTCGACGACGAGGTTCGCTCCGGCGCCATTGGTCAGAGCCATAACTTCCTTGCCCACATCGGCAACCTTGTAGTTGATCCCGTGATCGAGGCCGAAGTCCTTGAGTCGTGCCAGGCGATCGTCGCTTGAAGCGGTTGCCAAAACCGTTGCGCCTGCGGCTTTCGCCAATTGAATCGTCGCCAGCCCTACGCCACTGGCGCCCGCCTGAACAAGGACTGTTTCCCCGGCCTTGAGGTGGCCAAATTCAAATAGACAGTCATCGGCGGTTCCAAACTCAACGGGAACACCGGCCGCGTGCTCGAGCGACAATCCGTCGGGTATTGCCCAAGCGGATGTCGCAGGCACACTGATCACCTCGGCGTGTGATCCAAAGGGCATTGTGGCAACTACCGGTTGACCAACCTTAAAGTTCGTAACGCCATCGCCAACTTCGCGAATGATGCCAGCCGCTTGGTATCCAACGATGTGTGGCTTCGAGGCAAGAATGCCACCGCGGCGATTAAGAGTGTCTCCACCTTGGATGGCAATTGCTCGAACATCGACCAGCAGACCCCCTGCACGCAACTGCGGCTCCGCAACATCTTCATAGCGAAGAACTTCCGGCCCACCAACTTCGTAATAAACGGCAGCTTTCATCATGGAGATGCTACTTGCAGTGGCCCACCCCTTTGCCAGGTCGTTTGTCCTGAACGGGTGAAGTAAATGGTCGCGATCGTTTTTGGCGAGGATCGCCATCCCAGGCAACGCATTTGTGACAACGGAGGACAAGGGGCTTCTCGAGTTTTTGCTTACATTCACCCGCTGATTTCTTTCGTCAATAACTGGGTACGATTCGACGCATATGCGTCGGGGAATCGCAGTTGCCTCGGTTCTGACTACTTTTAGTTTGACTCTGGGATTATGGGCTTCTGCTTCCTTGGCGGCAAAGGAAGGTGGAAGGTGCCACGATGTTGGGGCGAAATTTGTTTCAAATTTCGTCAGCTACAAATGCATCAAGGTTGACAAGAGACTCACATGGGTTGCCGAACAATCCAAGTCAAAAACACAGCCAAAGACGCCAGTAACGACGCTGGCTGCAAATCCATATTCCACGTGGGTTGCAGATGTAATCACAATTGTGAACCAAAAACGTGCAGAATCAGGGCTTGAACCATTGACCGAATGCTCCACACTTGACCAGTCTGCACAATTGCATTCCCAGGACATGAACGCGAGAGACTTTTTCGACCACACAAACCCTGACGGAAAATCACCCTCGGATCGAATTCGTCTGACTGGATTTTTTGGAAATGCGAAATCTCGCTGGACCGGAGAAAATATCGCCGCGGGTTTTAACGACGCCGCTTCCGTAATGGCGGCCTGGATGAAGTCGCCCGGTCATCGAGCTAATATTCTCAATGCGAAATTTACTCAATTGGGAATAGGAATAGCTAGTACCAGACTGGACAGCAAATACAGCGGTTACATCTGGACACAGAACTTCGGGGCCGGCGGAACTTGCTGAAAGCTCGAATTTTCACCTAGCAATGATTCGTAGGCGGCCATAACATTCCAATTCAATTGAACAATCAATTGGGAATTGGGAGGAAGTTGAAATGCCTCGCTACTTGTTAACCGGTTCGTACACAGGCGATGGAGCCAAGGCCCTGCTTGCTGAGGGAGGGACCTCACGCAAGGCCCAGGCAACCGCCCTGGTGAAGTCACTTGGTGGCACGGTCGAATGCTTCTACTTTGCGTTCGGATCGGACGATGTCGTTTGCGTCATTGACATGCCGGATAGTGCATCGGCTACGGCGGCAAGTCTCACCGTGTCATCATCCGGAAAAGTCAGTGTCAGACTCACGCCACTAATCACGGCTGAAGAGGTGGATGCCGCATCGCAAAAGTCTAAAGGAGCGACGTATCGCCCTCCGGGAAGTTGAAATCCCCGATCTAGGCATTTGACATGTTGAGGATTGGCTCGATTGTGCTTGGAGTGGATGATGTATTACGCGCCACCACGTTTTGGGGAGCTGCGATTGGGTATGTGCCGCTTCGTCCTCCGAGTGACGACACGTGGATAATTCTCGTTCCCGCAGACGGAATCGGTTCACAGTTGGCCCTGGCGAAGAGTGAAGCTCCGGCGCAGGCAAGACCTCGCATCCACTTGGATCTATATGCGATCGATCAGAAAGCGGAAATAAAGCGACTTTTGGAGCTCGGAGCCCGAGAAGTTGAATGGGATTCCTATCCACCGGACGCCGATTTCGTCGTCTTGGAAGACCCGGATGGCAATCGGTTTTGTGTTATTGAGCAGGAAGAGAGTTGGCTCGGATTCAAAATGTAATTGATGACTGCACAAGCGACTATTGTCGGAGGTCGCAATAAAGTTCGGTTCTAGAAGATGACGAAATGGGGCAGAAATGGCTAACAAGGAACAGAAGAACAATCCAAATCAGAAAAAAGTCGCGAAATTGACCCTCAAGGAGAAGCGACTGAAGAAACAGGAGAAGAAGAAGGGCTGACCGCATTGATGTCGTCTCGACTTCCTAGTCTGTGGTTGAGGTGATTGGGCAATGACATCTGCAGACCAATTAATGACAACACCGGCAGCGCGACTGCGTGGTTGGGATTCGATTGAATTCTGGGTCGGAAATGCCAGGGCTACCGCTGGCTTTCTTTGCGCCTCGTTCGGTTTTCATGTCTCCGCCTATGCCGGTCCAGAAACGGGGCAACCTGATTTTGCTTCCTACCTGCTGGAACAGGGATCGATTCGCCTCGTTATCACCGCCGGGATTTCGCCGACTTCGGAGATTTGGACTCATGTTCGTCAGCATGGCGACGGAGTTCACGATCTGGCATTTGTGGTCGACGATGCAACAGCAGTTTTCGACGCAGCAGTAGCACGCGGCGCCCGCCCGGTGCGCGAACCCTATGAGTTGAGCGACGAACATGGTGTCCTACGGCTATCTGCAGTTGGTACATATGGCGAGACGAAACATACATTTGTCGACCGAAGTGAATATCGCGGGTATTACTGTCCCGGCTATTCTCGCGACGGCCTGCCGCCGGAGCCGACGGGTCCGCATGTGGGACTGGAAGCGGTCGATCATGTCGTAGGTAATGTCGAGCGCGGCCGACTCGATGAATGGGTTGCGTTCTATGAAGATGTCATGGGGTTTTCGCAATTGCGTCACTTTGACGAGGCCCAGATATCGACCGAATTTTCGGCGCTGCGTTCAACGGTGGTTTGGAATCGAGACAACGTCGTCATGCCGTTGAACGAACCAGCCAAAGGTCTCAAGAGGAGTCAGATCCAGGAATATCTCGACTCCTATCGGGGGCCCGGTGTACAACACATTGCTTTTCGAACGAACGACATCATGACCGCAATTGCAAGCCTTCGTGCCCGTGGTGTGAGGTTTTTGGAAGCGAACGAGGCATATTTCGACGACGTTCGAGCTCGACTCGGATTTCTCGATCTGCCGTGGGATGAAATTCAGAAGTTGGGGATTCTCGTCGATCATGAACCAGATGGTTACCTATTACAGCTCTTCACCGAACCCTTACAGGATCGTCCCACCTTCTTCGCCGAAATTATCCAACGAGGTGGAGCTAGCGGATTCGGCGAAGGCAACTTTAAAGCCCTTTTCGAATCGATTGAGCGAGAGCAAGCGCGTCGCGGAAACCTGTGAGCGACAAAGTCTCGTTCCCGATACCCGAGGGAACAGCATTTACCGCCTCCAATCTCCCGTTTGGAATTGGTCGATATGGAACGGATCAACCCCAAGCTTGGGTGGCGCTAGGGGACCATGCGCTCAATTTGTCTTCACTGTCGAAGAGCGGATTATTTGACTCGGAAATCGGTGACCGAACGGTCTTAGTCAACGCATTCGAGGTCGATTCCCTAAATTCGTTCATCGGACTTGGTCCGGCGGTGTGGCGGCATGTTCGCGCGACGCTGCAAGCCAGTATTTCGTCGGCGCAGACGGTCGCAAATCTTGCTACGCACGCAGTTGAGATTGCGAAGCTCGAAATGCAAATCCCTGTCGCCATCGGTGACTATGTGGATTTCTACTCGTCCATTCATCACGCAACAAACCTTGGTCGACTGTTTCGTCCCGACGGCGAAGCGCTTCTGCCAAACTGGCGACACATTCCCGTCGGCTATCACGGTCGGACAGGTACCATCGTCGCCGATGGAAGTGATATTCGTCGACCGAGCGGGGTGCGACTTGTCGATGGCGAGCCAGAATTTGGGCCATCTCGTTCACTCGATATTGAGCTGGAGGTTGGGGCAATCGTTGGCCGCGAGATTAAAGCGACGATGGGAGTAACGGCGGTCGATGCCGAGGACTATCTGTTTGGAATTTGTCTGGTAAATGATTGGTCTGCGCGAGATATTCAAGCATTTGAGTATCAACCACTCGGTCCATTTCTTGGCAAGAGCTTTGCCACATCAATGTCGTGCTGGGTTGTCACATTTGATGCGCTGGCACCGTTTCGCGTGCAATCACCTTTGCAGGAACCCGAACCCGCTCAATACCTCCGGGGCAAGAGCAACGGTGGGCTCGACTTGTCTCTGGAGGTCTTGATCGAGTCTCGTGCCATGCGTGCACGTGGAATCGAACCGCACAAGATTTCGAGCAACAGTTTCGGTGACATGTATTGGACGTTTTCTCAACAGTTGGCCCATGTCGTTGCCAACGGAGCAACCGCGCGAATTGGTGATCTGATTGCCTCGGGCACCGTTTCTGGACCCACTCCCGGAAGTGAGGGAAGTTTCATCGAGCTGACTTGGCGAGGTACCCGACCACTTTCGCTACCGGACGGGACATCTCGCAGTTTCCTCGAAGACGGTGACCGGGTCATCCTGCGCGGCTGGGCCGGGTCCGACCCAGTTACCCGAATTGGACTTGGATCAGTAAGTGGAATGATTGTCGGAGAGGGGAGCAACTGACATGCCGCATTACCGCCGAGTTGGAAACATTCCCCTCAAGCGTCATGTCGTCCATCGTCAACCAGATGGATCGCGATTGGTCGAAGAATTATTTGGGCAAGAGGGTTTTTCCTCCGGATCTGCCCTGCTGTATCACCGGCATTCGCCCTCGGCGTTGGTCGGGATCGAGTCGATTGACATTAGTACTCCAGAATTCCATCTGGACAAACCATTGATACCTCGACATCTACGCACCGGGATTCTGAAGCCGGTTGACGATGTGGCCCTCAATCGACATGAATTGTTGGGAAACGCCGATGTCATATTGTCGTGGGCGGAAACTAGTCAGTCGTCGAGTCTGTACCGAAATGCATCATGTGATGAATTGGTCTATGTTCATAACGGGTCCGGGGTTCTAGAAACGATTTTTGGATCTGTTGCAATTCGCGATGGCGACTACGTCGTGATCCCAAAAGGAACCACTCTTCGGTGGTGTCCGGACAGTTCATTGGAACTGCTTTTTATTGAATCGCGTGGCCATGTTCGAACTCCCCAGCGCTATCTGTCAAAAGGTGGGCAGTTTCTGGAGGGTTCACCGTATAGCGAGCGAGATGTGCGATCGCCAGAGACATCCCTAACGGTTGACGAAGAGAATGTTGCCGTTCTTATTCGCCACCACAGCGGAATAAGCAGACACATCCACAAACATCACCCATTTGATGTCGAGGGTTGGGACGGTTCGTTGTACCCATGGGCACTGAATATTCAAGACTTCGAACCAATTGTCGGCCGAATACATCAGCCACCTCCGGTACATCAAACATTTGAGGGTGACGGTTTTGTGATCTGTTCCTTTGTGCCACGACCTCTGGATTTCGATCCCGAAGCGGTGAAGATTCCGTACTATCACTCCAACAGCGATAGCGACGAAGTTTTGTTCTATTCCGCGGGAAACTTCGCCAGCCGTGTCGGATCTGGAATCGGCATTGGCTCAATTTCGTTTCACCCGGCCGGGTTTGTGCACGGGCCACAGCCTGGCAGCTATGAGTCCAGTGTTTCCAAGGACAGCACGGACGAACTGGCGGTGATGATCGATACTTTTAGGCCGCTCGCAGTGGCCAACGCAGGGAGAGACATATCCGATCTGAATTATCCCTGGTCGTGGTCCAAGGGAAAGTGACGACCACCTAAGAATTGCGCAAGCGGCGAAAGAATTCCGCCGTGGCGGGGTCGGCGTCTCGGCCATAGGCGGAAACGAGCGTGGCGCGAATATCGGTTTCTGGATAGCGCAGTCCAAGAACGATCGCCTCGTCGCCGGGATCGCTGTCTCCCTCGAAGCGGAACGTATGGTCGACGACTACGTCGGCGAGAACATACGAAAGGCTTGTCCGCTCGCACACGAATTTTGATCCTTGCAGTTCGATTTCATCGGTATAGCCCAGTTCGTGCAGAAATGCGACGGCTTCCGTAACCGTAAGCGGATCCGGATTGGTCATTTAGTCCGCAAAGACATCTCGGCTCAGCTGGATGAAAAAAGTGTGATCGTGTCCTTTGTTTGGATCCTCCGAGTTGTATTTAGTGTTCGAAGTTCCATTGGGCACCTGTTCCTCAGAATAAATTGCCCCAACGGGACAGACATCGGGTTGATAGCACGCGGTACACGATGTGCACTCGTCGACATTGACATAGAGCACGCTGTCACCAAAGATTGCCACCGAGTCTGGATTTGCGACGTGGCTATTTTCTATGATGCCGCTTCCGGCCTCCACTTCGGAAACAAGCACATTTTTGGCTGGATCGAACTCATAGATGCACTGCACGGGACAGACATCGACGCAAGCACGATCCTTTACATTTATGCAAGCCTCTGTAATGATCGCGACACCAGACATCGGGACCCTCCTTTCATCAAATGCTAATTGACTCGACGGAATGTGGCGATCACCGCTTGGTCGCCAAAGTGTGGGCTTCCTTCTTCATACACCTGAATTTTGTCAAGGCTAAGCGAATCGATGTGGCCAAGATGCCGAATACTGGCGAGCATGTCGGCAAAGCCGCGGGCCCCAAAATGTTCGGCGTTGACTCCAATTACGAACCAACCACCAGCTCGAACTATTGGCAATAGATTCCGAATTGCCTCCGGCCCCAAATGTCCGTGGGTGAATGTGCCGGCACTGAGCATCGCGTCATAGTCGGTGACGCGGGCGTCTATTGGCCGAGTGAGATCTGCTTCAATGAGATTTTGGTAGACGGGCGATGAATCGCTTCGGAATTTTTTGCCTGCCTGGGCAAGCATTTCCGGCGAGATATCGATGCCGGAAATTCGGCAAGCGGGTCGCAGGGACGCCAAACGAGCACCGACAATTCCAGTTCCGCATCCGACATCGACGAAATTATCTCCAATGTTCAGTGGAGTGACTTCGTCAAAGTGCTCGGCGATGGCTCGGGGATAACGGTACCGATTTGCCTCAACAAATGAAATGTCATACGAAGTCGCCCATCTCGCATACAAATTCTTGTTGTCTGCCGGTGTCACAACTGCGTAGGCATCGGCGAGACCGAGTAAGTCCCCCTGATTCGGTTGCTTGCCACTCATCATTTACAGGTACCATTCCGAGTCTATGTAATGCGGCTCCGGTCGTTCGTGTAGAGATTCGTATTTGCAAAGTTGCGGCTCGGATCCGAGTGGCGTGGAAATGCCGTCGCGGAATGTCCACTCGCCCCGTAGCGAAGTTTCTCCACGTACGTAGCTAGAAATCATGAACGCACGATCTGAATCGGAAAGATTTGGAAGCGACCCATGCACGGTGAGGAGTCCCCAGATAACGGCATCTCCGGGGTTCATTTCGATATCAATGGTCGTTGTGGGATCAAGCCCGACCGAAAGCAGTTCCTCTCTGTGGGTCAGCCCGGTCATTATTGCGTCACCCTCGTCGGAAAGACCTAGATAGCCGTGTTCGTGGCCCCGAGGGATGATCTGTAAACACCCGTTGTGGCGGCCGGATTCGTCTATAGCCAAGCCAACTTGTATTGAATCGGTGAGAAGGTTGCCGAGTTGCGCGCCGTTTTCGCGAAAACGAAGATCTTGGTGAAAGCGATATCCGGTTTGATCCGCACCTGGTGGTTTCCAATGGATCTGTTGGGCGACTTGTTTGATATTTTTGCCGAGGAGTGGCTCTAGAAGTTCAAAGAACTCGGGTCGCCGACGAAATGACTCAAAATAGTCGCTTACCCAGGCAAACCAATGGGCCTGAATCACATATCGCTTGAGGAAGTGACGCTCCGGAAGAATTTCGAAGAGTAAATTTCCATGTCGAAAAGTTGTGGGATGTTCAAGTGCTTGTTCGTATAGCCTCTTGGTTTCCATCTGTAGCTCCGCTACGTCATTCTCGGGAATGAAGTTTGGAACGACCGCGTAACCCTCGGCTCGGTATTGCTCAACTACATTACTCAATTTGTCTGAAGTCACAGAGAAGCCCCCAACGAGATGCTAGGCGACTGAATTTCTCACTTATCACTCGGTAGTCTGTGCACCTAGTTGTCCGCGAAGGGATTCACGCTGAAGAACCTTGGTAATCGCATCGTTTCGATCGGACTTGCTTTGTCAGTGGCGATACTTCTACCGGCTCACGGCGCACATGCGGCGGAAGGGGATAGCCCACTGTCCGGCTTGCCCGGCGGAATCGGCAAACCGGTTGTGATGGTCAAACTTGACAATACGGGACTCGCCCGACCGCACACTGGACTAGTCGATGCCGATCTTGTCTACGTCGAGCAAGTCGAATGGGGATTGACACGCCTTGCGGCGTTATTCAACAGGAAAATCCCCAAAGTGGTCGGTCCAGTTCGAAGTGGCCGCATCTCGGATCTCGAAATCCTGAAACAGTTTTCGAAACCTGGATTTGTCTTCAGCGGCGCCAACAAGATCCTGCTTAAGCAAATCGCGAGATCAAATGCAATGAGCCTGTCGCCAACCGAAAAAGGTGAATTCTTCTATCGCAATTTGAAGAAGGAAGTTCCGCACAATCAGATGCTCAAATTGGCTGACATGATGGCCAAAATTAAGGGTCTTGGAGTCGTGAGAGACGTCGAACTTATCTTTGATCGCGTGACTCCAATCGGGGGGTCTGCGACAAAGTCCTTTAAGGCAACTTGGCCATCATCAACCGTGAGCGGAGAGTGGTCAAGAAAGGGCTGGGCGATATCTGTCGATGGCTGGGCACAAAAAGATTATGTCACCGGCCAAGCAGTGATCGCCAGGACTGTAATCATCCAATTTGCGGCACAGAACGATTCAAGTCAGGGCGATCGATTCGGCGGAAAAACTCCGCTTATCCGAACGGTAGGTACCGGCTCGGCCGTTATCTTGCGAAACGGTCAGCGTTTTTCGGCAAATTGGTCTCGACCGATAGGTGAAGAAGGGACTTCGTATCTCGTGAACGGTGCGCGCTTCCCACTTGACGTGGGCCAGGTCTGGATATTGCTAGTCGATGCTAAGAAAAAGGCCAGCGTTACATTCAAGTAGCACGTCGGAGTTTGTTACCGACCCGCCGCTGAAGATCTCTGATTCCCAATGCGGTCACAAGAAACATGGACTCAAGAATTATCCGCCACGACATCTTTGAAGAACCTAGTGTTCGATTGGTATAGGTAATGGGAATTTCGGTCATCGTCAACTGATGTTGTTGGGCGCGTCGCAAAAGTGCCGTTAATGACACATACCCTTCTCCATGGACAAGCGATGGATTAATAGTTGCTAGAGCCTCGGAGGAATATGTTCGGTATCCCGATGTGCAGTCGCGCACCTTCAGCTGCAAAGCCCACCGCGTATATTCGTTACCCCACCTCGACAATAATTTTCGATACAGCGACCACCCACGGATATCTCCTCCGTCGACATATCGTGAGCCGATCACAACTCCCACGCCGGATTGAAGCGTGGCCAGCATTCGGGGTAAAACAGTTGGGTCATGGGAAAAATCAGCATCCATCGTGATGACTGCCTCAAATTCTCTGTCGGCAATTGCCGCGAATCCGGCGCGGTAGGCGCTACCTAATCCGCGTTCACCGAAGCGATGAATCACGTCGATTGCATGTAGCTCTGCGGCCAGACGGTCTGCGATCTCGCCGGTTCCATCTGGGCTGTGATCATCGACTATCAGAATGTGTAGCAACGGACAACTTTTTCGTACTGCACGAATAAATGATTCAATATTCTCGACTTCGTTATACGTCGGTAAAACAAGTACCGAATTTTGGCCTGAAATGTCGAGCATGGTGTGTGATTCTCGGGTCCAACTCTAGTCTTGGTGTGTGCAAGTAATTCAAAAAGTGAATGTCTATAAACCGGCTCACACCATTCGGCATGGTCTTTTGTTTGGCGCGGCAATTTTCGCCTGCATGTTGGTGTGGTCACAACTTGTTCCCTTAGGCGCAGGTCCGGATGAGCCGTCGAACTTCGTTAAGTCGGCGGCCGTCATTCGAGGTGAGTTCATCGGTAAGGATCTCGATCGGTGGTCAGTCACCGCCGATGGTTGGGCATTCGATAGCGACAGTGGAATCGAGCGAATCATCTTGACGATCGACGGTCGCGTTGGAGCGGTCGGGGTACCAAACACGGCGCGTGCGGATGTGGCCGAGTTACTTGCCATCGATGTCGAGACCTTGGTCGGGTACTCGATAACAGCTAGTTTGCCAAACAACGACCCGCGATCGTACGCAGTATACGCCGAACTCAACGATGGCAAACTTGTCATATTGGATGTCGGGGACAGCGACAATGTTGTGACCACGCCGGAATCGAACACACCCGTCGATGGAAAACTACCGGAGACATCATCTACGACGAGCGGTTATGTGGATCAATCGCGCGTCACGGCCAATTTAGGGTTGTCATATTGGACTACCGAGGTAGATATTGATCCACAATTTAACGCGGCGCATCAGGTTCCGTGGTGCTTCGCGCCGTATGGTGAAAGGCCCGCTTGCAATACGCCGATAGAGGATCAGCCGATTACCGCTGAAACTGCGTGGACAAACATGGGTCGTTATCCACCCGGTGGTTTTGTGGTGAGCGGTGTTGCAACCGTGGCGGGTCCAAATGATATGGCGTTCAGGCTGTCGCGGGCGACGAACGCCGCAGCTTGCGCCTCGTTGCTTGCCCTCGCATTTATCTGTCTAAAGCGACGATCACTGTCGTCCCTACCAATGCTCATTGCAATTACCCCGGGAGTCATATTTATTTCCTCGGTCATTAGCCCAAGCGGCATAGAGATTTGTTCCGCGGTGGCGCTGTGGGTCTCACTTACAAGTTTTGTCGCCGACTCCAAAGGCGATCGGTTTGAGGCTGCGACCGTGGCGCTATCCGGCATTCTCCTGATTAGCGGGCGACCGTTGGGACCCGTCTTGTATGCCGCGATTGTCGCGATCGTTGTCATTGCTTCCGGACAGGCTCGACATCTGATTGCCCATGTGCGCAAGCACTTCGTCGTCTATGGACTCCACGCGGTCACCATTTTATTCATGACCTGGTGGTACTTCTTCATCTTCAACTCGGTGATCGATCCACAAATGACCGAGGGACTACCAAAGATTTCACTTGGCGAGCAATTGTTGCACTCCATCGGCGATATTCCCCGAGTTATCGATGAATCAATTGGCAACTACGGGTGGCTGGATACTGCCACGCCACGGCCGATTGCCTTGCTCATTTTCGTCACGACGGTTTCTCTTGTCGTAAGCGGATGGAGAAACCTGACCCGATCTTCGAAACGCGCACTTGGACTGCTTGGCGTCGCATGTGTTGTGCTGATTGTCGCAGAAGACCTCAACTATTACGACATTTTGCGTGGTTTTGGAGTTCAGGGTCGACACCTCACACCGCTATTGGTTGGTCTACCAATTGTTGGGGCGCGATACATCCGAATCTCTGAGCGAGGCAAGTGGGTGGCGGCCTCAATCTGGTGTGTTGTCGTTATTGCTAGCGGATTGGCGGCCTTACGTCGATACTCGGTTGGTATCATCGGCGACAATGCGCTCGAAATGTTTTCGAATCCAATTTGGACTCCGCCGCTGGGGATTTATTGGTCGATCTTCTTGTTGAGCGCCACGTCGGCCATAGTTGGATTAGTGGTAATGAAAACCGATTCCCATCTTTAGAATGGTGACCTGATCGACGAACTAAATTCTCCCAGACTATGGAAGCACTTGCTGCCAAGTCCGAGTGCTTCATCAGATAAATACAGTCGAGGACACGCGCTAATCTTTGGCGGATTTCCGATGACCGGCGCCGCGCGATTAGCGGCCCGATCCGCGGCCCGAATTGGTGCCGGGATGACGACAATTGCGGTCCCGGCGGAGGCGTTTGAGGTATACGCGGCAGCGCTGGAAAGCATTCTGGTGCGAATTGTTAACCCCGACGATGATCTCAGCGGGTTGGTCGCGGACCGAAGAGTCTCGGCATTTCTACTCGGCCCGGGGGTCGGCGTAAACCAAGTCACGAGACTTAGAGCCCTTGCGCTCGTCGAAAGCAAGAAATCCGTGGTCTTGGATGCCGACGCCATCACCGTGTTTGAGAACAATCCATTCGAATTGTTTGGCGCAATTGCCGGCCCGTGTGTAATGACTCCGCACCAAGGTGAATTCGGGCGAATTTTTGATACCGACGGCGACAGGTTGAGTCGCGCCAGGCGAGCTGCCCAGCAAAGCGGCGCAGTCGTAGTCCTAAAGGGTGCAGAGACGGTGATTGCCTCGCCTGATGGTCGCACAATAGTCAATCCGCCTGCTCCACCGACATTGGCCACCGCAGGTTCAGGAGACGTGTTAGCCGGAATTATTGTCGGGCTACTGGCGCAAAAAATGGATGCATTTTTCGCCTCGGCGGCCGCGGTCTGGATACACGCAACGGCAGCGGAACGTTTTGGTGTGGGACTCATTGCTGACGACTTGCCCGATCTATTGCCGGGTGTTTGCCCCCTCTAGCGACATTGCGACTAGTTCGGCTTTGGGCCACGCAATCTCGGCCACGAACCTATTTGGTCAAGCGTTGCAACCGTGCTGGCCATTGATTCGGGCGGTACAGGATGGCTGATGAGGTATCCCTGCGCCTTGGGGCAGCGCAGTTCGGCCAAGACCTGCAGTTGACGAACACTCTCGACACCTTCCGCGACCATGTCGAGGCCGAGCGATTCTCCCATTGCAATGATTGTGCGGACGAGTGCACGCGTTCCCAGATCTTCTGCGACTGCGCTGACGAATGATTTGTCAATTTTCAATCGCTGAATCGGGAATCGTTGCAACATCGAGAGCGAGGAATAGCCGGTTCCGAAATCGTCAATCGCGACGCGAACTCCAAGCGCGCAGAGTCGTTTGAGGGCCACGAGTGCATGTTCGGGCTGGGCAATCATCACTCCTTCGGTCACTTCGAGCCATAGCTGTTCGGCTGGCACATGGGCACGCATCAAAGCTTCGCTAACAACCGCAACAAAATTGGGATCCTGCAGTTGTCGAGGCGAAACATTCACTGACATCGTCGCATCCCGCTGACAGACACCTTCATTAATCCATGTTCGAAGATGGGTCAGAGCTTCGAGCAATGCCCATGCGCCGATTGGAACGATCGTGCCGGTCTCTTCGGCGATTGGAATGAATTCCGCGGGCGAAATGCTCGTACCGTCTTCGCGCTCCCAGCGCATCAGTGCTTCAAAACCAATGACGTCTCCGAGATCAATGTCAATGATCGGTTGATGGACTAGCCGTAACTCTCTACGCTCGAGTGCTCGATAGAGGGCAGTCTCAACCGAAAGCCGTTGGGCCACGCGCTCCAGCATCGACTCGTCGAATATCGCCACACAATTGCGTCCGGCATCCTTGGCCCGATACATCGCCGTATCCGCGTGACGCAACAAGTCATCAGCGTTTTTAGTGATATCCGGCCTGAAACTTGCTACACCGATGCTGGCAGAGACAAACACGTCGCCCTGTCGAAGCGAAAGCGGTTCATAGAAAGCCTCGAGAACTCGGTCGGCGAGCAACATCGCATCGCTTGAACTCCGGTTTGATGCGTCGAGGATGACAAACTCATCTCCAGAAATTCGTCCGACCACGCAGCGTTCGGGTAAGGCGTTCTGCAGACGTTGGGCCACGGCGACAAGTACGTTGTCTCCGGCTTGATGTCCAAGGCTGTCATTAATATTTTTGAATCTGTCAACATCGATGAATAGCACGGTTGGTTGACGGCCCTCGGCCAGTGCATTTGTTAGTGCATTTGTGACATGTGTGATCATCAGATTGCGGTTGGGAAGCCCGGTCAAGGCATCCGTTTGGGCCGAGATGATCAATTGATGCTGCGTTGTGGCATTGGTTCGCACGGAGTACACGACTCGGGCGGTGACGGCCGCCGCCAGAACGAGGATTGAAATGGCCCGGACTATTCGATCGCGGTGATCGGTTGGGTCGCTAAGCGCCAAAACGATTACCGGAACGAGCAGGGCAAGGGTGGTGGTGATTAGTCTGCCGAGGATCGGGCGCTTGGGAAGGAGTGGACCCTGGTTGGTGAGCGATGCAATCGAAGGATGCAGGAATGCGGCCGACGCCGAAAATAAGGATGCGATGTATGCGGCGTTCGCAAATCTGGCAGAAATATCCACACGTCCAGAACTGTTTGCCGCAAACACGAAATCACCGAGCAGCGTCAGAGCGATGGCGGATGCGACTAACCACACCGCGGGTGTTCTCTGCCGGTCACCGAAAAGCAGGGTTGCCAGAGTAAATAGGACGAGCGCGCTCAATGCCAGGGTGGCACCACGTATGGAGGCAACGAGCAGGGGTTCGTTGGCCGCATCAAGGGTTGGTTCGACAAAGGTGATCCAGATGAGAAACCACGTGCCTAGAGCGACGATCATCGCATCGACGAGCACGCTTATCGGATCACTTCCGAGACGGCGACCGACAATGAAGAGGAGGCCGGCGCCAAGTACTAATTGGACTACCAAGAAGATCGCTTCCGGAATTGCCTGGTTTCCGATTGGTGCGAAAAATGTTCCGTCGAGCAACTGGCCGCTAATCGAGAGGCCCGCCACGACGAGCAGGCTCAGCCAAATGAATCGATCGGGCGAATTAAAGCGAGCAGAGATCGGCAGTGAGATTGCGAGTTGTGCGGTGGCGATGAAGTAAATCGAATTGCTAACCATGATGTAGTCGAAACTCATGGTCAGGAGCGAACCGAAACAACCGATGCCGACCATCACCCACGTTGCGCGGGCCAGGGTAGTTGATTTCACTGGGAAAACGGTACTACATCCCAATTTTGACGCAAAGGATGAGGTATTCTCATCTCAGGCGGAGGCATAGTTCCTCTACGAGAGTGCGAACTCTCACCCCGGAGAAATCAATCCGCCCATGTTCATCACTCGACACTCTCCCGCCAGCGACGTTTCGCTGCGAGATCAATTGTGGATTTTGTACAAGCGCGCGTACATCAACACGGTGGAGATGACCGTGACACACGAAATGTTGGATCGTTTCGAATTCGATGACCAGATGTTGGACGCAACCAATCGAGCGTGGGTGGTTTGGGACGACACTCGCCCGATTGCGATGACACTCGTTTCCACCGATGTTCGTCGCACCCGGTGGCTAAGCGAGCACTATTTTAGGACCCACTTTCCCGAAAAATTTGAGCGCGGTCAGGTCCACTATGTGGTGTGGGCCGTGGTGGATCCAGGATTTGTTGCGCGTGGGGCAAGCATTTTCATGGCGCGACATGCGATGACGATGGAGGCACGTGAAGGTTCGCTACTGGTGTTCGATCTGCCAGAAACAAATCAACCAAACGCGGACGGTGGCGCCGCCGAATTGATGTTGCGCATGGCGAGGATGGTGGGCGAGGCAGAGTTAGTTACGCTGACAACGCAGCGTTACTACGCCTTGAATTTTGCTTCCGCCGAGGAAACCACGGTGGGCGATGAAATTGAAATCGACGAGCGCAACCAAACGCAGGTTGGTATAGGCCAAGACTAGATAGGGTGGCTCTCCGCTAGATTTATAGTTTGATGAGCTTTTGCATTGGTTACGCTGTTTAGTCCGTACATGTTAATTTCCACCTCCGGCGTAAACGTCATTGTTCCGAGCACCCATTTAATGGCGGAGCTATTGGGCGAGCGAGACGTCCATCTGCGAACGATCGAGCGTGAATTTCCTTCGTTGGTTCTGCACGTGCGAGGGAACGAGATCGCAATATCTGGCGCCGATTCCCATGTTGTTGGTCGCTTATTTGACGAACTGACGCAACTGCTACAGCGGGGAGAAAGTCTTGATGCGGCGGTCCTTTCGCGCGCGATCTTGATGGTGCGAGCAAATGAGAGTCCGAGCGCAATCCTCACCGAAGAAGTGATCCGAGGAAATCAGGGCAGACCCATTCGGGCCAAGACATCCGGCCAGCGGCGCTACGTCGTAGCAATTCGCACCAACATCATTACCTTTGGTCTGGGTCCGGCAGGGACAGGAAAGAGCTGGCTCGCAGTGGCGATGGCGGTGCAGGCACTTCAGGCTAAACGAGTGCAACGAATTATTCTCACTCGACCCGCCGTCGAAGCCGGCGAACGGCTTGGCTTTCTGCCGGGTGACCTAGCGGCAAAGATTGATCCGTATCTGCGGCCTCTGTATGACGCACTACACGATATGGTCGGCGCCGAACAGGCCAAGTTGATGGTCGAGCGTCAGATCGTCGAAGTAGCACCGTTGGCGTTTATGCGAGGGCGAACTCTGAATAATAGTTTCATTATTTTGGACGAAGCACAAAACACCACACCAGAGCAGATGAAGATGTTTCTGACCCGAATCGGATTTGGTTCCAAGGTAGTGGTGACCGGTGATCCAACTCAGGTAGATGTCCCGGATGGTCGAAGCGGCCTGTCCGGCCTTGAGCAGATGCTTACAGGCATTACAGATCTTGAGTTTGTGCGACTCGATACCTCGGATGTAGTCCGACACCGAATTGTGGCCGACATCGTTGCGGCCTACGAAGGGCATGTTGCGCCGGCGGTGAAACGAGGTGGCTGAGAGCCGACCGGGAATATCCAAGCCCCGTAAAGTTGGCGGTGACGGCGAGCCGGAAATATTCTGTGCCGATGAGCAAAGCGATATCGAAATTGACTTACCGCGGTGGCAAAACCTTGCCCTGCGGATTTTGCACTCGGAAGGTATTCGTGGGGCCGCGGAATTGACGATTGTATTTGTCAATCGGTTATCAATGAGTGAACTAAATGAGCAATACATGGGAGTTTCAGCGCCCACCGATGTGTTGGCGTTTCCCCTTGATGCGGTCGATGCGGCACGAACTCCCGGTCCGGGAGCGATGTCAAAGGGACCAAGTCGAGTTTCGATTGATATCACCGAGTTGCCGTTGTTGCTCGGTGATGTTGTGATTTGCCCAAGTGTCGCGGCCAGTCAGGCGAGCACGCATGCAGGAAATTTGGACGACGAACTAGCCCTACTTATAGTGCATGGAATTTTGCATGTTCTCGGCGCCGATCATGACACACCCGATTCAACCACGGCAATGCGCGCTCGGGAGCTAGTACTGCTAGAGACTCATCACTGGAATGGTCCTGCGCCAAAATCGTTTCGTCAGGGCCACCTTGAGGGCGCCCAGTGATTGCAGATTCTCCGACTGCCGTCGACTTCTGGATGATATTCGTGATCATGGTGCTGCTCGTGGCGTTGGTATTTTTCGCCCTCGCCGAGATGGCGCTTTCGCGAACGACGATTCCCCGCGCCAAAGCATTGGCAGAAAAGGGAGCGAAGTCGGGGAAGGCATTGGTGAGGCTCGCTTCCGAACCGGCTCGCTGGGTCAACCCGTTGTTACTGACCGTCAGTGTTTGCCAAACCGTTCAAGCGACACTTACGGGCGTGGTGTCTGGACGATTGTTTGGACCGGCCGGCATCGCCGTCGGAGTATTCGCCAATGTCGTGGTCTTTTTCGTTCTGGCCGAAGCAGTGCCAAAAACATATGCTTTGCTGTATCCGGTAAAAGCGGCGACAATGACGGCCCGTCCGCTTCTATTGCTTGTTGGTTTCTGGCCGCTGAGGGTGACATCCGATTTGCTCATTCGGCTGACCAATATCATCGTCAGGGGTGAAGGAATCAAGCAGGGTCCTTTCATCGGTGAACGAGAGTTTCTCGGAATTGTCGAAGCCGCGGCCCATGACAGCGTGATCGAGCACGAGGAGCGTGAGCTGATTGAGTCCGTGATCGAATTTGGCGACACAGTCGTCAAAGAAATCATGGTGCCGTCGCCCGATGTCATTTCCATCGACGACCAGCTGTCCGTGACCGAGGCACTCGATAGCGCGGTAGTGCAAGGATTTAGCCGGTTTCCCGTATTTCACAGCGACGACGATCACAATGACCTGGTTGGTGTGGTGTATGTGAAGGATCTCGTGGTGGCCGAACGGGCAGGCAGAGGCGGAGAACGCATATCAGGATTGCTTCGAGGCGTGGAGGTGGTGCCCGAAAACAAGTTGGTCGCCGATCTGATGCGCGCGATGCAGGCAACGAAGTTCCATCTGGCGATGGTCGCCGACGAATACGGCTCGATTACCGGTCTGGTTACCCTCGAGGACTGTTTGGAAGAGTTGGTGGGTGAAATAGTCGATGAGCACGATGACGAGGATAAATCGGTTCTTCGACAACCGAACGGAGATTATTTAATTGCCGGTGGAACACCGCTGTCGAAACTCAACGACATCTTGCTGACCAAGATTCCCGAGGACGAATTCGATACCATTGGCGGACTCATTTTTGGACGGTTGGGACGAGTTCCATCAGTGGGTGACTCAGTGGATTACGAAGGGTGGCGTTTTGAGACCGAGGAACTCGATGGAAGAAGGATTCAAGTGGTCCGAGTAAGCACCCTGCAGTAGCGTCTCCGGTATGGAAATTTCGTTGCAGGGAAAGGTTGCGCTGGTCACCGGAGCATCACGGGGAATCGGTAAGGCCATCGCCCGTTCGTACGTGCAGGCCGGGGCGAAGGTCATGCTGTCATCGCGCAAGGAGGAGGCGCTTCGCCAGACCGCCATCGAAATTGGCGGCGATACCGAGATTTTTGCGGCCAACGCCGGAGACTTGGATGCGGGACAGGCATGCGTCGCGGCCACGATTGAGCGTTTTGGTGGTCTTGACATCTTGGTCAACAATGCGGCCACAAACCCGTATGCCGGCCCCACCCTAGAAATCGACGCGGCGCGTTACGACAAGACCTTTCAGGTCAACCTTCGGGGTCCGTTGTTTTGGACTCAAGCGGTATGGAATTCGTGCATGCGCGACAAACCCGGTGTGATCCTGAACATTGCGTCTGTCGGCGGGCTGAGGGCGGAGGGTAGTTTGGGAATCTATAACCTGACGAAGGCGGCGCTCATCCACTTGACCCGCCAATTGGCGGGCGAGTTGGGGCCAACCCGAGTTGTCGGGATTGCGCCAGGTCTTGTAAAGACCGATTTTGCGAAAATGTTGATCGACAATTTTGGCAATCAACTCGCCGGTTCAATTCCCACCGGTCGTCTCGGGGAGCCGCAAGACATCGCCAACTTGGCAACATTTCTGGTTTCGGATTTGGCCAGCTGGATCACCGGAGAGACTTATGTGATCGATGGCGGCGCGGGAGTTCGCTCAAATTCTATGTAACGCAGTGGCGCGGAGAACGAGAGGGGCTCCCCACGCCAGCGCGACGAAGCAAACAATTGCCGACGCTGTAAACGGAGCCTTGATTCCATAGCGATAGGCAATCTGTCCGCCAGCAAGTGCGCCTAAGGCGATCGAACCGGTGCCAATAAATCGATACACACTATTAACTCGTCCAAATAGCTCCGGAGGGATAATTCTTTGGCGGAGCGAGACGGTCACGATGTTCCAAGTGGTTCCCGCCACCGCGCTAATGGCCATCGCCACAGCGACGGTCCACACATACGGAAACAGTGCGGGTACGAACCCATACGCGCTGAAAATCGTAAATGTCATAATGATGGTCGGGCCAGTTCCGAAATGTTCTGCGATCCGATGTCCGATAATTCCGCCGATAATGGAACCAATGGCGAAAACGGAGAGCAACAGCCCATATTCGCGACCGGTAACGCCTAGGACGTCCGCCGCATATTTGACAAAAATAGACGCACCGAACATCGATGTCATATTCACCACCCCTAGCAAGATCGCCAATGTGCGAAGCAACGAGTGACCCATCAGCCAGCCGATTCCCTGTTTTAGATCTTCAACGAACGAAGAGTGGTTTGGCGCCACGGCTGAGTTGGGGCTTTGGAGTGGAACTCGAATTTTGGCCACCAATGCGGCCGCGATTGCCAACGCTGCGGCATTAATTCCAAACGGAACACCGACAGCCGCGACAAATGCCCACGCTCCAAGGGGAAGCCCAACAAAATTATTGGCGACACTCTCCGCCGAGGAAAGCCGACCGTTGGCCTTTTCGAGTAGAGTCTGGGGGACGATTTGGGGCAGAAATGCCTGACCTGACATGTCGAAGATCACCTCGCATGCGCCGACGCCAACGAGAATCAGCATGAACCACCAAATGGTGAGGTTGCCGGTCGCGGTGCACACTGCAATCACGCTGAACAGGGCTGCCCGGATGAGATTAACCGTGACCATCAATGTCTTTCGGTTGAATCTGTCGATGTAGACGCCGGCCGGCAGCGACAACAAAAGCCATGGAAGGAACGAGGCGAAACTAACCCCGGCGATGAGTCGCGGATCCGAAGTGAGGCTAAGAGTTAGGAGTGGGGCGGCGGCGGTGACCATGCCGTCTCCAACATTGGAGATGGTGCTGGCAACAAATTGAAGTCGAAACGAGTTGGGGAGCTTAGTTGTCATGTGAGCGGCGGGAACGGTAGTCGTTGCGGATCTATTTTTCCGGAAGGAGTTCGCGGAAGCGCGGTCATCACATGGATCGCCTTCGGAGCACAGTATCTAGGGAGAGTATCTTTCACCCAGGATCTCGCTTCATCTAATGACAACGATTCGCCGTCGTCTGTTGTGACCCAGGCGACGACCCGATGACCCCAGATTGGATCGGGAATCCCCCGAACTACGACTTCCTGAATTCGCGGATGAAGGGAGAGCACGGCTTCGACCTGTTGTGGCCAGACATGTTCGCCTCCGGTGATGATGAGATCATCGCGTCGGCCCCGCACGACCAGGCGACCTTCGCCGTCAATGAAGCCAATGTCTCCTGAGTTAAACCAACCGTCAGTATCAGTCACTGGCGATCCATCCCGATAACAGCGAGCCAACATCGGCGCCTTGATTTGGATTTCGCCATCGGGTGCTATTCGAGATTTGACACCATTGAGTGCGAATCCGTCATAGAAAATTCCGCCTCCGGACTCGGTCATTCCGTATGTAGGAATCACATTGTTCGGTAGCGGACTTGGCACGGAACTTCCGCCGACCAAGATGAGGCGAAATAGTGATGCGTCAACTCGAGTCAACGCCGTGGCAACCAAGGATGTCATCGTGACCCCCGCTCGAGTCGAGGCCTGGACAAGAGTCGCATCAAATGTGGGGTGGACCGTGAGTTGACATTTGGCATGCCATGCACGAGTCACCACGGAGATTCCGCCCACATGCGACAGTGGAAGACAGGCCAACCAATGGTCACTTGATGAAGTACCCAAGCGGTCATTGCTTGCAGCCGCGGATGCGTTGATACCGGGGTGAGTGAGCACGACGCCCTTCGGTGCGCCAGTTGAACCGCTGGTGGCAATGACGATCGCATCTCCCGCTTCAACGGAACGACCATTTGGCAACTTAGTTTCCGCTCCACTTGCATCGATGACGGCATATGGGGCCAATTCGTGCAGCAGCTCGACGCGGCTCGCGGTGGGCAAGCGTTGATCGATTGATGCAAAGGCGTCTCCGGCATTCCAAATGCGCCGGATCGAATCGACAAACGCTGCGTCACTTGGCATATCCAATGCGATCAGTCGATTCATCGGCAGTCATCGTATGACAGAACCACCAATGTGTCTCGATCCGTGCAAAACTTATGTTGTGAACCCACGCGGACAGACGCGCACGCGATTGTGGATCCAAGGTGCGCGACCACGAACTCTGCCCGCGGCAATCGCACCCGTGTTCGTTGGCGCGGGCGCCGCAGTTGGAGCGGGTTCTAGTGACCCCTCGTGGTGGCGCTTGCCGTTCGCATTAATTGTAAGTTTGGCTCTGCAGGTCGGGGTTAACTATGCCAACGACTACCAGGATGGAATTCGCGGAACTGACAACGATCGCGTCGGACCAATTCGGTTGGTGGGCTCCGGCGCCGTGCCTGCGCGTGATGTCAAATATGCGGCAATTCTTTCCTTTGCGGTGGCAGCGATTGCCGGTCTGGTAATCGCGGCGACAACATCGTGGTGGTTGCTTGCGCTCGGCGCGATCTGCATCATCGCGGGTTGGGGATACACGGGCGGCCCCAGCCCGTATGGCTATCTCGGTTTAGGCGAGATCTTTGTATTTATCTTTTTTGGCGTGGTGGCGACGACGGGAACGACATATGCGATTGTGCAAACGGTGACGGCGCAAAGTGTCGTCGCGTCTGTGGCGGTCGGGTCACTGGCGTGTGCCCTATTAGTGGTCAACAATCTGCGGGATATTCCTGGCGATACCAAATCGGGAAAACGAACATTGGCGGTGAGACTCGGAGACCGGACAACTCGGGGAATCTACGTTTTCTTGATCGTTGTGGCCGCATTAGCAATGATCATCGTTTCTTTTCGGCGACCCTTTGCTCTCGCTGGACTCGCCGGACTAGTCGTTGTAATTCCCTCGATTTGGCTTATTCGACATGGAGTTCGGGGTCGGGATTTGATCCAAGTTCTTGAAGCTACGGGTAAGGCCCAGCTGATCGCAGCGATTTTTTTGGCGACCGGGCTTGCGATGGGGGGCTGAGGATCGAATTTGCCTAGCTGGTGAAATGTGTCGTGAGCCAAGTTTCGAGTAGGCGCGATACCAACTGCGGCTGCTCGTAATGCACGGCATGGCCCGCATCACCCACGATTTCAAGACGCGATGATCGAATTCCTTGCTGCAACCTCGAGGCGATGTCCACGAATTTAGTGTCATGTGCTCCTGAGATAATCAAAACGGGAATCTCTATTTCGGCGAGTCGATCCCACACCGGTCGTTGAGTTCCAACGCCGGTCGTCAAGAGATTGCTGGCGAGTCCCCGTGAAGTGTTTGTCTTGCGAACCGCGCGATCTGCTTCGTCGATCGGCAAGCTTTGGAACATCGGTTGAGCGAGCCACTCGTCTACGAACACGTTCACGCCAACTTCAACGATATGTCGCGCAAGTTGACGATCAGATTTTCGTCGACGCCGACGCTCCGAGCCACTTTCGATCCCGGCGGTTCCGCTGATGAGCACCAAGCCCTTGACGAGCGATGGGTACGCCAGCGCCGTCGTTATGCACATCCGGGCGCCCATGCTGTATCCGCACAGCACCGCAGGACCCACGGTGTCAATAATGTCGGTTGCAGTTTGTTCCAGATCCCCGGCTATCAATGCAGATTCTCCGTGACCGGGAGCATCGATGGTGATGTATTGAAAACCGTCCGGTAGACGGTTGAGTATTGGTGCCCATGAGTCTCGGGTTTGGGTAAATCCGTGAATGAATGCGACACGATTCGCATTGAGCACCGAACCGTGAACGGAGTGAGCAAGCACCAGCTAATCCGCGCGTTCGGTGAGACGAAGTAGCACCCGCTCGAACACGGCAACATCTTGGGCCCCCGGTACGGACCACTTTCCATCAAACACAAAAGTTGGTACCGCGGAAATTCCGATCTCGGCGGCCAAGCGCAACTGGCTCTCCACTTCTGCGAGACCTTCATTGCCAAGTAATTGGTGTCGAATCAATTCGACATTCATGCCGGCGTCTTGCGCGCAAGTTGCTAGCACGCCGATGTCTCCGATGTCCGCGCCGTCTGTGAAGTAGGCCTCGAACAGCAACTCCTCCAGCCGTGTTTGCAAATTGCTTCCATAATCGCGAAAAGCAATGTACGACAATCGATGGGCGAGCATAGTGTTTGTCCGGAGCGCTCGATCCAATCGAAATTCGATGTTGTCCTTGGCCGCGATCTCGGTGACATTTGCGATTATTTCGGACGCACGTTGCTCGCTGCCGAACTTTTTGGCATATGCCTGAAAAACCGGTGTAGCGACGCCGAGCGCGGCCATTGGATCCAATTGGAATGGCTTAAATTCGATTGCCAAGTCCAGCGCGACTCCATTGGCGACGATGTTTGCCACGGCCGACTCCAAGCGGCGTTTTCCGATATAGCACCATGGGCAAACAACGTCGGAGAAGATTTCCACTCGCACAGATGCCACGATAGAGGGGTGACGACATCTCCATCGGTTACCGCGACATTTTGCGCCACCTTGGTGGACGAGTGGATTCGTCTCGGAATACGCCACGCGGTCATTTCACCGGGTTCGAGATCGACGCCGATGGCATTGGCGCTTGCGTCCCGCAGCGAACTTCAGGTGCATGTGTTTCACGATGAGCGATCGGCGGCGTTTGCCGCCCTTGGAATTGGAATCGAATCCGAGTTGCCCGCAATTTTACTGTGCACATCAGGCACCGCCGCCGTCCAATTCCACGCAGCTGCGGTGGAGGCGCATCACGCCGAGGTGCCAATGCTAATTTGCACCGCGGATCGACCGCCCGAATTGCAGGGAGTGGGAGCTCCGCAGACCATTGACCAACGCAACTTGTACGGTGCTGCAACTCGCGCATTTGTGGATGTCGGAATTGCGGATAGCGAAGTGGCCCATGGGTGGCGCGACCTCGCACAGTCCTGCCTGGAGTCGGCGTGCGGTGAGTCTCCTGGGCCAGTTCATCTCAACTTTCCGTTCCGCGAGCCACTGGTTGGCGACATCGGTGAGCTGCCGAAATCCGCGACCCGAACGCCCTTACGATCGGTCGTGGAAGTACCCCCACCGCCAGATGACGTGACCGACATTGTCGGTATTTTGCGCGGCAAGCGGGGAGTGTTGATAGCTGGTGCCGGATGCAAAACCAGCTCCGGCGTACTCGAGTTAGCGCGAGTCCTTCACTGGCCAATTCTCGCCGATCCTCGAAGTGGATGCCGTGTCGTCGAGAGAAACTCTCCCGTCGTTGTTGCCGGAGCAGACACGTTTCTGCGATCGGAAACCATGGCGCGATCGTTGAATCCAGAGGTGGTCATTCGGCTGGGTGAACCCCCGGTATCAAAGGTGGTGAATTTGTGGT
>JBKJXI010000200.1:0-6869 GCA_046716325.1 Ilumatobacteraceae bacterium
CCCATGAGAAACGACACTCGGGCCGCGGCATCGCGCGAAAATCCCTGTCGACGCGCAGCCGTAATTGTGATTCCCGAGCGCGAGGTTCCCGGATTCAACGCCAGAACTTGAGCCACGCCAAGTGTCACCGCATCCCGAACGGTAAACCCCTCCACTTTCCTATTGCCGCTCTGGCGATCCGCCCATAGCAAGACAACTCCGAAGAAAATGAGCGAACTTGCAATCAGCCATGTCTTCCCCAAGTGTTTGGTAATCCAAGCGTCTCCGATGCCACCGACAATCGCCGCCGGTAACGAGGAGACCACAAAGAACCAGGCCAATCGTCCATGTACCGACTTTCGCATTGCCGGAACGAACACTGCACGCAGTCCATCGTGAACATACAGTCGCAACTCGTTTCGCAGGTAATACAACACCGCAACCAGGGTGCCGAGATGCAATGCGGTATCAAACGCTCGTTCCGCCGCAACATTTTCGGCGAAATCATTCCAGCCGAATAGCCACGGCACAATGATCAGATGTCCGCTCGACGAGATTGGTAGAAACTCCGAAAGTCCTTGAACGATGCCGAGGATGACGGCGTGTAAAATTGACACTCGTACTGCTTAGGCACCGCTCATGGTGACGTCACGAATGACCATCGTCAATCCGGCGGCGTGCGAGGGCAACCAGTCAACATCGTTGCCAAGAGCCACCACATCGAGCAACATCCGTTGCAATGTGCTGGCGATAGTGAACTCGCGCACCGGCGCGCCAACCTGTCCATTTGAGATGAGCAGTCCGGATGCACCCGTTGAGAAGTCACCCGAGATCGGGTTGACACCGCTGTGCAGACCCTGGACCATCTGCACCCACACGCCGTCTTCCACCTCGGCAATAAGTTCGTCCGGCGACTTTGTCCCCGGAGTGAGTTGCATGGCAATGCATCCAACCCCTGGAGAACCGGCAAAACCGCCGCGCACGGCGTTTCCCGTGCTCACCGTGTTTAATCGGCGGGCACTATACGAAGAGTGCACAAATTTTTTCAACACGCCATTTTCAATCAGAACATTTCGACGCGCGGCCAGACCTTCCCCGTCAATATCGGTGGCGGTGTATGCAAGCGAGTTAGTCGGATCGTCGACGAGCGTGATCCGAGAATCGGCCACCTGGTCGCCGAGGCGATCGGCAAAGAAACTTCGACCTTTAGAAACGCTCTCGCCATTAAGTGTGCTGGCAATAACTCCCAAAAATTGGGCGGTGACATACGGATCCAGTACGACGGTTACCCGCTTGCTTGGTGGTTTGATCGCCCCAAGTAGTCGTGTGGCGCGATCGGCGGCTTCGCGAGCCGCTTTTTCCAAATCAAATTTGTTCGGCGAATCGCCGACCGAAAAACCGTACCCGGTCTGCGTCTCGTCGCCTTCGTCGGCCAACGTCGCGACGTACACATAACACGAGTTTCCTCGTCCGGACTCGCGGATGCCCGTCGTGGTCGCAACCGCCGTCTCGCCCCATCCGTCGTCGTAGTTTGATTCTTCGACGCGAATGCGTGTATCGATGCCGAGGGCGAGTTGTTCGAGCTCCTTGGAGATCGAGATCTTGCCGGCGGTAGGAAAGTGCTCGAGTTCGTCGTCCCACAATTTTTGCGGTACCGGAACCACGCCATCGGGTATAGCTAGCCCCGCAAACTCATCTGAGGTCCCGAATTGAACATTGTCGCGTGCTTCGGCAAGAACCTCGGCCACCGCCGTTGGGTCGAGCGTGCCGGCATATGCAAATCCGGTGCGACCATCCTTGATGACTCGAATTCCGACGCCCTCGCTTTGCGCCGAAACAAAATGCTCAACAGTGCCTTCATAGACGCGAATTGCCGTTTCGCCTCCGCGCCCTACATATGCTTCGATCTGCTCACCATTGGTGGCGCGAGCCACAACCCGGTCGGCAATCTCTTGTAATTCCGGCACCTCAACGCTCACGCCGCGGTACCGCCAATGGTCAGCGACTTGACACGCAGTGTCGGCTGGCCGTCGCCAACCGGAACGCCCTGACCATCCTTCCCGCATGTGCCCGGATTACCCATTGCGAAATCATTACCGAGTAGGTCGATGTCCCTAAGCACTTGTGGTCCATTGCCGATCAAATTTCCCTCTCGGAGTGGCTCGGTTATTTCGCCGCTTTCGATGAGGTATGCCTCGGTCATTCCAAACACAAAATCACCGCTGGCGGTATCGACGCTGCCACCGCCGAGTTGTGCGACATAGACACCGCGTTCGGTGGACCGCACGATGTCGTCGGGTTCGGAAGTCCCGTTGAGTACAAACGTGTTGGTCATCCGCACCATAGGCAAATCGGCATAGCTCTGTCGTCGTCCATTTCCGCTCTGGCGATGCCCCTCTTTGCGGGCCCGGAGAAAGTCCCACATGTAGTCGGTGAGCACGCCGTCTTCGATGAGCACATTTCGCTGCGACGGATGTCCTTCGTCGTCGATTCCGATCGCTCCCCACTCCCCGGTCATCGTGCCATCGTCGACAAGAGTGATGAACGGTGCGGCCACAAGTTCGCCAACTCTTCCGCGATACACGCTGGCGCCCTTTCCGACCAGGTCGGCTTCCAGCCCATGTCCACATGCTTCGTGGAATAACACGCCGCCGCTTCCCTGTTTGATCACCACAGGCATGCTTCCCGACGGGGCCGGGCGTGCCTTTAATTTTGTGATCGCACGCGTGGCGGCGCGCACCGCAAGTTCCTCGACATCGTGTTCGTCGAATATTTCAAATCCAATAGTTTGGCCAATCGAGTCTCTGCCTGTTTGCATACCGGCGTCGCCATTGGCAACCACGACGACGCGAAAGAGGGTGCGGACTTGGTCATCGGCGCTAAGTACACCGTCGCTATTGGCGATCAAGATTCGTTTCATGGAATCCCCATAGCCAGCCGAAACTTGAACAACGGATCCATCCACCCCGCGGGCCGCCGCATCCACTCGCTGCAACATTTCAACCTTGCGAGCCTTGGCGACTTCATCGGGCGCGATACGGACATTATTGACTTGGTGGCGAACGAGTGGACCAAGGGAAATGGTGTGCACTCCGCCGTCGCCCTGCTTTGCCGCCGTGGCCGCCGCTTGTGCCGCGGCCAGCAGTCCCCGCTCCGACAGATCTGAGGTATGGGCGAACCCTGTCGTTTCTCCGGACACCACCCGAATGCCGGCTCCCCGGTCGCGACCGCTGGTGACCTGCTCGACCTTGCCATCATCTAAGCCAGCCGATGTCGAGCGCTTGTCCTCTATATATATCTCCGCAAATTCAGCTCCGGTGCTACGACCCTTGGCCAACACCTTTGCCAGCACTTGAGTTTCAACTAATGGTGGGGCCGTTGCACTGGGAGACATCACGCCAGCCTACCGAATCGACGATGCCGACTTATTGCGGTGCAGTCATCAACGCCTACTATCTCTCTGTGGACGATCGACCTTCCGCAAGTGTGAAGACCTCGGCGCCACGGCAATATCAGACCATCTGGTGGAAAGAAGCGATCATCTTTTCCACGTTCTATACCGGCTACACGTTGGTTCGAAACCAATATGGATCCGCGCTGGTAAGCGGGGTCGACGTGCCGCTGCATGCATTCACAAATGCAGTCCGAATAATTAGATTTGAACGATGGCTGGGCCTCTACCACGAAGAATCGATTCAGGATTTCTTTCTGCCACACCTATGGCTCATCAAATTGATGAACGCGTACTATGGAACGGCTCACTTCTTCGTGACGCTGACCGTGTTCATTATTTTGTATCGGAAGCGTCCCGACGTCTTTCCGCAATGGCGAAACTCCCTCGCCGCCATGACAGGGTTGGCAATCATTGGGTTCGTTGTCTTTCCGCTGATGCCGCCGCGGCTGCTCGATAAGCCATGCCCTCCGGTGGATCGAGGCGGCGCGTGCATCGAATCTCCACTACGAAATTACGGCAACTCGATTAGTTTTGGCTTCGTCGACACGATCAGTTCCTACGGCGGACCTTGGACGTTTAATAAGGGACCGGGTGCGACTCTGTCCAATCAGTACGCCGCGATGCCTTCCCTGCATATTGGTTGGGCATCGTGGTGCGTATTTGCGCTGTGGCCACTCACCCGTAAGCGATGGATGCGGGCGGCGCTGTTCATCTATCCGGCGATAACGCTGTTTTGCATCGTCGTGACCGCAAACCACTTCTGGCTCGATGGAATTGGCGGCCTCGTCGTTTTTGGAGTTGGTTTTATGATCGGCACAACTCTGCACAATTGGAATAATCGCCGACTCGGACTGCGGGACCCTCCACACCCAGTGACCTGATTCAACTTCAATGCGGCTAACGCCCACAAGTCCTCGCTAGCAACGGGGGTATCGTAAGAGTGCCATGGCACTCGCCGATATCCGTCAACCGAGCGATTTACGAACTCTCAGCATTCCTCAATTGCAGGAACTTGCCGGTGAGATCCGAGATTTTGTCGTCGAGTCGGTCGCAATCAATGGTGGTCACCTGGGTTCCAACCTCGGGGCCGTAGAACTTACTTTGGCGCTACACCGAGTTTTTGATTCGCCGCGCGATGCAATCCTGTGGGATACCGGTCACCAGGCCTACATTCACAAAATCGTTACCGGTCGGCGCTTCGGGTTCAGTCAACTACGTCAGGCCGATGGATTGTCCGGATATCCCAGCCGCGAAGAAAGTATCCACGACTTCATCGAAAATAGTCACGCCTCGACGGTCCTAAGTTACGCCTACGGCCTGGCGGTTGCTCGAGATTCGGGTCTGGCTACAGATCGCCGCCATGTGGTCGCGGTCATTGGTGACGGGTCGATGACCGGGGGCATGGCCTACGAAGCGCTGAACAACCTTGGCCACAGCAGGAAACGGGTCATCATCGTGCTTAACGACAACGGCCGTAGCTATGCGCCAACTATTTCGAATCTCACACAGGCGCCCACAAATTCCGAAGGCTCGAGTCACCCCGCTCGGCCGATCGACCGGGTCACACAGTCTTTGGCCAGCAAACTCACGGATATTCGATTGAACCCTGTGTACGTCCGTCGCCAACGGAAGCTCGAACGATTTTTGCGCGACCTGCCCCTCGTCGGTCCACAGGCCGAACGTGGATTGGAGGCGTTCAAGGCTGGGGTGCGAGAATTTCTCCAACCCCCAGCGTTCTTCGAAGCACTCGGCGTCCGATATGTCGGTCCAATCGACGGTCATGACTTGGAGGCATTGGAACACGCGTTCACCGCCGCCGAGGAACGCGTCTCCGAAGGTCCAGTGGTCATCCACGTCATCACTCAAAAGGGTCGCGGCTACCCGCCCGCGGAAGATGACGACGAAAAGAACCTGCACGATGCCCCCGTGTTCGATCAACTGAAGGGACCACCGAAGTCGATGCCGACTGGCTATACGCAGGCGTTTGCCGAAACAATCATCAAGCTTGCCGAACTCGACCCACGAATCGTTGCCATAACCGCCGCAATGCCGGGACCCACCGGGCTACTGCCCTTTCAGGAACACTTTCCCGATCGCTTCTTTGATGTCGGAATTGCCGAGCAGCATGCGGTCACAGCGGCCGCCGGAATGGCGATGGGCGGACTTCGCCCTGTCGTGGCGCTGTATTCAACTTTTCTCAATCGGGCTTGGGATCAAGTTGTTTTTGACGTGGCCCTGCACCGCCTCCCGGTCGTGTTTTGTCTCGATCGTGCCGGCATCACCGGAGATGACGGACCGAGTCACCACGGCATCTATGACATGGCGTTGCTCTCCAAGGTGCCGGGAATGAGAGTTCTTGCGCCGTCGAGCGCGCAGGAACTACAACAGATGCTCGCCGATGCAATTGGGCTGGCCGACAGCGGTCCTGTGGTCATTCGGTATCCAAAGGGGCTGGCCCGCAATGTTGCCGACGATGACATCGGATCGGGAATCAATGCACGCAGGCTTCGATCCGATTCATCGCATGGAGTGTGCATCCTCGCCATTGGCAAGCTCGTAGGAAATGCCGAAAAGGCCGCCGAAATTCTCGCCAACAAAAATATTCAGGTATCGCTATGGGATGTTCGCTCATGTGCGCCACTCGACGCCGATATGATTCGCGACGCTGCACAGCATCGAATGGTTTTTACCATCGAAGATGGAATTCGCGATGGTGGAATCGGCATGACGATCGCCGACGCTGTGAATCGAGACTCTGCGTCCTTGGGAACAGAGGCACCGCGAATTGAGATTCTCGGAGTCCCTACGCGATTCATTCCCCACGCCAAGCCAGACAAGATTCTCGCTCAGCTCGGCCTCGACGCCCAAGGAATCGCCGACTCGGTTTGTAACCTTCGTTCGCTATAACCAACATGGAATCCCTCAAAGGAGAGCTGGCGTTGGCCGTGCGACTGGCCGACGCGGCCGACGCGGTGAGTCTGCCCGGTTTCCGATTACGAAGCTTTTCCGTTGAACGAAAGGCCGACAACAGCGAAGTCACGGAAGTCGATCGCGCCACGGAACAGGCGATTTCTGACATTCTGTCCCGCGAACGACCAAACCATGGCATCTTCGGTGAGGAACATGGAATGAGCGGATCAGACAACGCAGAATTTCAATGGATCATCGACCCAATCGATGGCACCACTAATTTTATTCGCGGAGTTCCCGTGTGGGGCTCGCTGATCGCTCTCGTCCACAATGAGATTCCCGTGTTGGGAATGGTCTCTGCTCCGGCGCTCGGCTGCCGTTGGTGGGCAGCCACAGGGACTGGCGCGTTCTGCAATGGATCGCCGATTCGGGTGAGTTCGGTCCCGATACTTCGTGAAGCACATGTCAGCCTTACTCCGAATACCGGATGGGCGGCCATCGGACGCTTGTCGGCACTTGAGCAATT
>JBKJXI010000201.1:0-5476 GCA_046716325.1 Ilumatobacteraceae bacterium
GGCAAATTGCATAAATTTGTCAATCTGTTTGTTGCCGACGATGATGTCCGTTATCTGGATGGCCTCAACACCACGGTTCCGGCCGGGGAAACCGTCTCAATCATTCCCGCCGTTGCCGGCGGTTGAACGCTGTCCTAAGCCGCAACGAGGTCGGCTTCTAATTTGATTGGAGCCGTTTCGATTGCCGTAGTTGGCGAGTTATTCTTGCGCCACACGTGCAGGTTGCGGGCGTGTGTGCCGATCCACATCACGCTCATGGCGATAAAGCCAGGCTTGTGGAACACAATCGAATAGGCGAGCCAAGGTAGGGAATGAGCCAAGACCAATGCCCATCCCCACCATTTGCGGGCGCCAATGAGCAGCATGCCGGAAATGCCGACAAGCTCACATCCGAGGAGGATCCACGTCCACATGGATTCGTTGTTCATGACATTGAGTATGGGCCAAAATTGACCGCCGAAACTGCGGATATATTCGTTAGAATTGCACTGTGACCGTTGGAACAGTGGTATTAGACCGTATTGACCGTGAAATCCTCAGCATTCTGCAGACTGACGGACGAATCCCATGGCAGACGCTTGGCGATCGGGTTCATCTCTCCCCCAATGCCGTGTCGGACCGCGTCCGCAGGCTGACACGGGCCGGAGTTATCCAGGGCTTTGGTGCCCGAGTCAATCAGGCTTCGCTGGGTCGGACACTGGAGGCGGTGATCAACGCCCGAATGGCACATTCACAGGGTTTCGATGACGCCCTGGTCAAACGAGACGATGTGCTGTGGGCGGCACATGTCACCGGTGAATCCGACGTAACTCTCGCCGTTGCCTGTGATGGGACGGCGGGCTTGGACACGTTATTGCGCTGGTTGCAACGCGAGGGTGCCTCCGAAACTCGCACCGATGTGATCCTGCGGCGGATCCGCTAGGCGCCTGGCAGGTCAACCACGGTTTGATTTAGCAGTCTCGGCGGTAGAGTGCTAACGCGTTACCCATAACGATATATCAACGTTTTCTGGAGGATTCTCATGCCAAAGATCATCGCATTTGACGAAGTCGCGCGTCGCGGACTCGAGAACGGAATGAATAAATTGGCCGATGCGGTTCGCGTCACCCTCGGACCAAAAGGCCGCAACGTCGTGCTCGACAAGAAGTGGGGTGCACCAACGATCACCAATGACGGCGTTTCGATCGCCAAAGAAATCGAGCTGGAAGATCCGTACGAAAGAATCGGCGCCGAACTAGTCAAGGAAGTGGCTAAAAAGACAGACGATGTAGCCGGCGACGGAACAACGACGGCAACGGTCCTTGCTTGGGCGATGGTTCGCGAGGGCCTACGCAATGTTGCTGCCGGGGCCAACCCGATGAGCCTGAAAAAGGGCATCGAAGCCGCTGTCGATGCCGCCGTGGCGAGCATCAAGAGTTTGGCAAAGGATGTTGATTCGAAGTCTCAGATCGCCCAAGTAGCGTCGATCTCGGCGGCCGATGAGGAGATCGGCGCCATGATTTCGGAAGCAATTGACAAAGTGGGTAAGGACGGAGTGATTACCGTCGAAGAGAGTCAGACCTTCGGCATGGAAATGGACCTCGTTGAAGGAATGCGCTTTGACAAGGGATACATCTCGCCGTATTTCGTCACCGACACCGATCGAATGGAAGCCGTCGTCGACGACGCGTACGTGTTGCTAGTCGGGGGCAAGATCGCCTCGGTTCGCGATGTACTCCCGGTGCTTGAAAAAGTTATGCAGGGCGGTCACCAACTCGTGATCATTGCCGAAGACGTCGAGGGAGAAGCACTGGCAACTCTGGTTGTGAATAAAATCCGCGGCACCTTCAAGAGCGTTGCCGTAAAGGCTCCAGGATTTGGAGATCGGCGCAAGGCCATGTTGCAAGACATCGCCATTCTTACCGGTGGACAGGTAATCAGCGAAGAAGTTGGTCTAAAGCTTGAAAACGCAACGATTGATTTACTTGGTCGGGCGAAGAAGATAGTCGTGACGAAAGACGAAACCACGATTATTGAGGGCGCCGGCACAGATGTTGACATCAAAGGTCGCATTAGCCAGATCAAAACCGAGATCGAAAACACCGATAGCGACTACGACCGCGAGAAGCTACAGGAACGCCTGGCAAAACTGTCGGGTGGCGTGGCCGTACTTAAAGTTGGCGCCGCGACGGAAGTTGAGCTGAAGGAAAAGAAGCATCGCATCGAAGATGCCGTCAGTACTACCAAGGCTGCCATTGAAGAGGGCGTAGTTCCGGGTGGAGGAGTGGCGCTACTTCGTTCCCAGACAGCGGTGCTGAAGGTTGCCGATTCGCTCAAGGGCGACGAGGCAACCGGCGCTCGCTTGGTGGCCAAATCGCTTGAAGCACCGCTAAAGCAAATCGCCGAAAATGCCGGTCTAGAAGGCGGCGTTGTCGTGGAAAAGGTGCGCAATCTCAAAGGTAACGAGGGTTTGAATGCCGCAACAGGCGTTTATGAGGATCTCGTGAAACTTGGGGTCATCGATGCGGCCAAGGTGACACGCTCGGCCTTGCAAAATGCGGCGTCAATTGCGGCACTATTTCTCACCACCGAGGCAGTCATCGCCGACAAACCAGAAGAATCCGGTCCGTCAATGCCAGGTGGCGGGATGGAAGATTACTAAGTCACGCTCGCATCTGTCGCCGCGATACCGCAGCGGTAACCTGACCAATAATGAGTGAGTCGCTTTCGCCAGCAACCGGAATGGCCGTGTTGCACTTGTTCTGCCATCCCGCATTTGACTTCGACGCCGAAGCCGTCGTGGCGGCAGTAAAACATGCCCAGGCAACTGGAGTACAGGTTGTGTCGGTATCGATGCTCGGCCATAAGTGCGACCTCGCGTTCATGGCTATCGCCTCTGACCTTCGTGACTTACGAAAGTTTCAATCGGCGCTGCAACAGTCGGGAGTGATCGTCGCCGATAGTTATGTTTCGCTTACCGAAGTAAGTGAGTACTCATCTCATGTCCCCCAAGAGATGCTCAATGCGAGACTGTACCCACAATTGCCCCCGCCGGGAAAGTTGGCCTGGTGCTTCTATCCGATGTCGAAGCGACGCGATCCCGAAAGCAACTGGTACACCCTTCCGTTTGAAAAGCGAAGTGAGTTGATGATGGAACATGGCCAGAGTGGTCGGAAATTTGCCGGTCGAATTACTCAACTCGTGACCGGGTCTGCCGGTGTTGATGACTATGAATGGGGAGTGACATTGTTTGGCGTGCATCCCGATGACCTGAAGGACGTCGTTTACACAATGCGATTCGATGAAGCCTCGGCCAAGTATGCAGACTTCGGCACCTTTTATGTTGGCATGGTCACTCCCGTCGAAGAACTTGTTCTAAGTCTCTAGGCAGACAGGTATCCGGTTGTCTGGATGCACACCGAACTCCTTTACCTGCACGACGCATATCTAAGGTCCTTCGACGCGCGCGTCGTAGATGTTCGCGAATCGGCGGTTGCCCTCGACAAAACGGCGATGTATCCCACCGGCGGCGGTCAGCCCCATGACACCGGTCAAATGAACGGTGCGCGTGTCACCGATGTGAAAAAGGAAGACGGACTTGGCTGGCACACCCTTGATGGCGCACTACCGGTCCTCGGCGACACGGTGAATGTAACCATCGACTGGGATCGGCGACACTCGCTGATGCGCACCCATACTGCGTTGCATGTGTTATGTGGAGTGATCTGGAATGAATGGCGTGTGCCCGTGACCGGTGGAAGTATGGAACCGCTAAGCGCAAGAATGGATTTCGAATTTGATCCGTTGCCGGAAGGTTTCGCCACCACAGTTGAGCAGTTAGTCAATTGCGCCCTGGCTGCCGACTATCCAATTGCGGTGTCGTTCCTGCCCCGTGACACGGCGATCGCCGATCGGGATCTCATTCGGACCAAGGTGAACCTGATTCCCGAGTCGGTCTCCGAGATTCGAGTTGTAGATATTGTCGGCCTCGACAAACAAGCCGATGGCGGCACCCATGTTCGCTCGACGGCCGAAGTTGGACGGATCAAGGTGCTGAAAACGGAGAACAAGGGCAAGGGCAACAAACGCATTCGGCTTGAAATTCTCGATGCCTGACACGGACTTTCGACGCAGCTCGGCGCTCATTCGATACGCCCAACAACGCTCGAAAATCATCGGTCGAACGGATTTACAGGGCCCGACCCTGTGCACCGCACTGGCGGAACTTACCGATGCTTGGCTGGAGGATCTCTTTGACGAAGCTTGTAGCCAACTTCGGGTGACGCGCGGCGTGGCTCTCTTGGCCGTTGGCGGATACGGTCGTGGCGAACTCGCACCATTTAGTGACCTAGACCTGATCATTGTCCACGATTCGTATCGAGGCATCGAAGAGCTAGCCGCCAAGATTTGGTATCCAATTTGGGATACGAGGCTCAAACTTGGTCACGGTGTGCGCACACGCAAGGAAACTCTAAAAATTTGTTCCGATGATCTTGATGTTGCGACATCGATGATGACGGCGCGGGTACTTGCCGGCGACTCTTCCCTTGCGACTTTGCTGATTGCCGAAACTCATGCCCAAGTAAAAAAGGCAGGTGAGCGCTGGCTAAGTCAGTTGCACGGACGCGTTTTGCAACGGCACATCGAGTCCGGCGAGGTGGCCTTCTATTTGGAGCCCGACCTAAAGGAAGGATTGGGTGGATTGCGAGATATTCATGCCCTGTGGTGGGCAATTGCGGCTGGATTTCAGGTGTCGGTTGGTGATCAACGTGCACTTGGGGAATGTCACGAGATTTTGACTGCCGCGCGTGTCGGGTTGCATCGAGTAACCAAGCGAGCCGGCGATATCTTGCACCTGCAAGACCAAGACGCGGTCGCCCAATCCACTGGTGCATCGTCGGCCGATGAATTGATGGCTTCGATCGCGGGAGCCGGTCGACGAGTCGCATGGATTGCCGACGAGGCTTGGGCCCGGCTGGATCCCCCCGCTTCGACCGGCAGGTCACCGATTGCCGTTGCCCCCGGCATCCAGCTTCGCGACGGCGCTATCCAACTCACCCCCGACGCAAATCCCGGCGATGACCCAACGTTGATGTTGCGCGTGGCAACGGCAGCGGCGCGACATCGTGTGCGCATTGATCGTGCTTCATTGGATCGTCTCGGCGAGGAAACTTCCCCGTGGCCAGGTCCATGGCCGGCGGGGGCAAGCGACGATCTCGTGGCGTTACTGTTGGAAGGGGAGCGTGCTATCCCTGTCATCGAGAGTCTTGACCAACGAAATCTGCTCATCAAGCTATTGCCGGAGTGGGAGCCGGTGCGAAGCAAGCCACAGCGCAATGCATATCATCGCTACACCGTCGATCGACATTTGTGGCAGACAGCGGCAAATGCCGCCGCACTCGTATCGCGGGTAACTCGGCCGGATCTGCTTGTCCTCGGTGCGTTGTTTCACGACATCGGCAAGGGATATCCGGGCGATCACACCGAAGTTGGTGTC
>JBKJXI010000202.1:0-7033 GCA_046716325.1 Ilumatobacteraceae bacterium
TCAAGTTAGCCGACTCGTATTACTCGCCACCGTGGACCGCGCAGGAAGCCAAACTGGTCGAAAACAATGTTTGGCTCGAGTCCAACTTTGGGATAACGAACTGGGGACACCGCGGCTCACCAGCCGAGATTCTCACTCGTGCCTTTAAGTCCACTGGTGACTGGAACGCCGCCCACTACAAGAGCGATGCATTCGACGCCGCGGCCGATGAGTACATCTCGGCAACAACCGACGATGCTCGTCGCGCGGCCAGCAAGAAAATTCAAGAGCTGTGCTTGGAGGACACACCGTATCTGTTCCTGTATTTCGGTACCCAGACAGCGGTTGTTCGCAAAGGACTCGCGGGCTTCTACGCGAACGGCATGCAACAGTTTGAGTCTGCAGCTGCACGCAACGTATAAACAGCACAATTTAGTTTCTCTCGTTACTAGCCCTCAGGGTTCCGTTACGGGTTCGTAGCGTGATCCAGTTGGCACGCACCCACACCTAGGATGCTCGCTGTGGGCCGCTACATACTGAAGCGCATAGTTCTTGCATTGGTTACGGTGCTCATTGTCACTGCCGCAATTTTTTTCATGACGCACATCCTCCCCGGCAATGCGGCAGAGCGAATCCTTGGCAATCTTGCCGAGCGTGAAGCGGTGTTGAAGCTCGAACTGAAACTCGGCCTGGATAAACCAATCCCGGTTCAGTATTGGAACTGGCTTAGCGACGCGCTTCGCGGCGATCTTGGTGAGTCGGTGCAGTTCAAGGTGCCGGTGACAAAGATTCTGTTACCCGCAATCGGTTACTCGTTACGCCTCGCAGCAATGGCGTTCATGCTCACCATTCCTCTCAGCATCTTTGCCGGAGTCCTGGCGGGTATCAATCGCGGCAAACCCGTCGATAGAGCGATCACGGTGGGTGGACTATCGGCCGCGGTCGTCCCCGAGTTTGTGTGGGCGGTGCTATTGGTTCTCGTATTCGGCGTCAAACTGCGGTGGCTCCCGGTAAATGCCTTTCCCGGCCAGAGCGCAAGCGTCCTTACCGTCATCCACCACCTCATCCTTCCGTCGATCGCGCTGATTCTGGTGTTGTTCGGTTATATCTCGCGCATCACGCGTGCGGGAGTCATCGAGGCATTCGACTCCGACTATGTGCGCACCGCTTATCTCAAGGGACTGAACCAGCGCATCACCGTGTCGCGACACATCCTGCGCAATGCGTTACTGCCGACAATTGCAGTGATTGCGTCTCAGGTGCCGTATCTCATCGGCGGGCTTGTGGCGGTGGAACGCGTGTTTAACTACCCAGGGTTCGGCACGTTGCTTCTCAAGGCAGTGCAATTTCGCGACTATCCCGTACTGCAGGCGGCCGTCTTGATCGTGTCCGTTGTTATCGTGTCGGTGCAGCTCATTGCCGACATCTTGTTTGCGGTCCTCAATCCACGAATTCGCCAGAGGACAAAATAGTGAGCGATGCCCCAAGCCTCAATCAATCGGACCTGGTCGAACGTGACCGTATTCGACGCGAACGATTTGCCCAGTTGCGGCGCAACCGAGCATTTCTTTTCGGCTCTATCATCTTGGGATTTTGGATTCTGTGTGCTGCATTCGGCACCTTGCTCACTCCAAGGAACTACGCGGCCGTCAAAGTTTTGATCAGCGATCGATCGCCGTCTGGCGAGTTCTGGTTTGGCACCGACAGCTTGGGTCGAGACGTATTTGCCCGTGTTATTGCCGGAGCACGGCCGATCATGATCATGGCCGCAGTGGCGACCATTCTCGGCACGGTATTCGGCACCATGATTGGCCTTGCCACCGGCTACCTGAAGGGTATGTTCGATGCAATCACAATGCGAATCCTGGATGCCATTTCGGCTCTTCCGGTTTTGGTTATCGCCCTGCTCGCCTTGGCCGCGGTCGACGGTTCGTCATCCTCAATTACCGTCATCATCATTGGCTTTGTATTCACTCCCATCATCGCCCGAACTGTTCGAGCCGCGGTGCTCAACGAAGCCGAACTTGACTATGTGGCCGCCGCCAAGCTACGCACCGAGCGCATGCCTCACATCTTGTTTGTCGAGATTTTGCCCAACGTGCTGCCACCAATCATTGTTGAATTTACTATTCGACTTGGTTATGCGGTGTTCGCAATCGCCACCCTTTCATTTCTTGGTGTGGGAGTTGAACTCGGTTCGCCAAATTGGGGCTCGCAGGTAGCGGAAAACTATACGAGTATCTACGGAAACATTTGGTGGTCGACCGTGTTTCCCGCGGGCGCAATCGCAACCCTTGCCATCGCCATCAACCTCATTGCGGACGGTGTCTTGGAGGCATTCGAACTGTGAGCGAACAACACCCCACACTTGAATTGCGAAACCTGCAAGTTGCCTACCGCGTTCGCGGTATCGACCGCACAGTGTTGCGTGATGTATCGATCAACATAACTCCCGGCGAGTCGTATGGATTGGTCGGCGAGTCTGGTTGCGGTAAGTCCACCGCGGCGTTCGCGGCGATGCGATATCTACCTCGAAACGGAGTTATCGCGGGAGGCTCAATTCACTTCGAGGGACGCGACTTTACCAATGTGAGCTGGAAGGAAGTCCGTAAATTGCGTTCCAAGGCAATCTCAATGGTGTACCAAAACCCAATCGCCGCACTCAACCCCGCCATCCGTGTGGGTGCCCAGGTGGCGGAGTCATTCACGCTTCTTGGCCACAGCAAGAGAGACGGACTAGATCTCGCTACGGAGGCTCTTCGCAAGGTGAAGATTGCCGACCCGCCGGCCGTTATGCGTCGCTACCCACACCAATTGTCGGGTGGAATGGCGCAGCGAGTTGTCATTGCGATGGCACTGGCATCGAATCCGCGACTTCTAGTGTTGGACGAACCAACAACTGGATTGGACGCCACCGTCGAAGCCGAGGTTCTCGATTTAATTCGCACACTTCGTTCAGAAACGGGTACGTCCGTATTATTCATCAGTCACAATCTCGGTGTTATCCGTACCATGTGCGATCGGGTAGGCGTACTTTACGCAGGTTCGATTGTTGAGGAAGGCGACACCCAAACAATACTTTCGAATCCGAGTCATCCGTATACGGTTGGACTTCTGCGTTGCATTCCAAAAGGCGGTCTGCAAAAACGGCACGATCGGCTCGATACCATTCCTGGTTCGCCTCCTGCACTCGGCGCCAGCTTGGCAGGTTGCGTCTTCGTTGACCGATGCTCCCTGGCCCAAGACATTTGTCGACTTGAAACTCCCCCGCTATTCGACCTTGGAGACGGTCATCTCAGTCGCTGTTACTTCCATGAACAGGCTGCCAATCTTCCACGCCGCATCGAAGGTACCGGTATCGCTCAAGGCGCCAAGGCATTTGTCGCCGATACCGAAGCGCCACTGCTGTCGCTAAGTCATGTGACGAAGACATTTAAGCAAGACGGTCACGACATTCGCGTGCTCACCGAGATCGCTCTTCAACTGGCCGCCGGCGAAACGCTTGGACTCGTGGGCGAGTCCGGTTCGGGAAAGACGACGCTGGCGCGACTTGTCCTCGGTCTGACGAATCCGGATAGCGGGAGCAACATTTCTCTGGACGGAACATCGCTCGGAGCGACGCTCGCCGATCGCAGCTCGCAAGAAGTGGGGTCGGTGCAAATCGTTTTCCAGAACCCAGACTCTGCGCTCAACCGACGCCACTCCGTCACCCGAATTGTTTCGCGTGCGGTCGAAAAGCTGGCCGGATTATCGAAAGATTCGTCAATTGAACGGGCCCGCGGTCTGCTGACGGATATGAGCGTGGACTCCTTACTCCACAGCGTGAAACCTGCACAGCTATCCGGCGGTCTCAAGCAGCGCGTTGCGATCGCGCGCTCATTTGCGGGAAGTCCCAAACTGGTCGTGTGCGATGAACCTACCTCGGCCCTGGACGTCTCGGTCCAGGCCACCATCCTCAACCTGCTCGCCGATTTGCAGGTGACCGAGAATGTGAGCTTCATATTTATATCCCATGACCTTGGCGTGGTGCGCTACCTGTCCGACCGGATCGCCGTCCTCTATTTAGGGCGGATAATGGAACTGGGCACCGCCGAATCAGTCTTTTCCGGACCTCATCATCCCTATACCGAAGCCCTCGTCTCATCGGTTCCGGCCATCGATGGAAGCGCCCGCCAACGCATACGCCTGGGGGGTGAAATCCCTAGTCCGGCCCAGCCACCCGCAGGTTGCGTTCTCAACCCGCGTTGTCCCCGCATGGTCGGCAGTGGCGTCGAGCACCTGTGCACGAGCCTGGAGCCAGACCTCATTGAAGCTGAGCCGGGTCACTTCATCCGCTGCCACATACCCATTGGTCAATTACGCAAGATTCAACAGCTTTAGGTAGGGGCCATGTGAGGCGCGCCGGTCAGGCGTGACTTGACTTGTGGATATTCACTACATACAGTTCACCAATCAGTTGACACCACCGCGGTGTCATTTTCGGGGAATAGGGGAAAATTAGATGAATTATCGTTTCAAGGGCGGTCGCCGCAAGGTTGCTGCAGTAATGGCCATTGCACTTGTTGGGTCACTTACCCAAGTGTCGGCAGGTGGAGCGTCGCCGGTGGTTTCGGCGAAATACGGCGGACATCTCAAAGTAGGAATTTTTGACTCGTTCCCCGGCTATTGCATGGCGGACAACCTTGCAAACTCGGCGCTCATGGGCGCCCGAACAATCTATGAGACTTGGGTCGAGCAGCGCTCCGACGGCAAGATCGTTCCGTACATTCTCAAGTCGTTTACCCGCAGCGCTGATAGTAAGACATGGAAACTTACCGTCCGACCTGGCATCAGGTTCCATGACGGCACTCCCGTAGATGGTCAGGCATTGCTTACCAACCTGCAGGCCCTTCGTGGGGTGCTTACCCTGCAAGGTAAGGCACCATCACCTGGAACCGCTGGTGGTTTCACCGCCAACATCGACAGCGTGTCGCTGACCGGTCCAATGGAAGTAACGGTCAACTTGTGGAACGCCGAAGTGGACTATCCGGGTTCGCTATACGCATCGGGGCGATTCTTTGCTCGTGCACCAAGCCAGATTCTCAGTGGGGCCAAGTGCTCGACAACACCGATTGGTACCGGAGCATTTAAATTGGTCTCCACCAAGTTGTCTGAACTTGTCGTCACCAAGAACACCGACTACTGGCGCAAAGCACCAAACGGCGACAAATTGCCGTATCTCGATGGAATGACTTTTACCTTCCTTGTTGAGGTGTCCCCTCGCGTACAGGGTGTGAAGAGCGGCGCGCTAGATGCCGTGATGTTCACCTCGGCAACCGATGCCAAGCAGATCATCGACATCCAAAATGTGACAAAGGTCAAGACCATTCTCTCGCCGCCCGATTACTACGGGTCGATTTGGTTGAATCACAAGATTGCTCCGTTCAACAATTTGAATGCGCGTCTTGCTTTCTCCCATGCGATGAATCGCGAGAAGTATGTCAAGGTCCGTCTCAAGGGACTCGGTGGTGTGCCAAAAAGCATCGTCGGGCCGAACAACATCATGTATAACGAGAGGGGTTACGCAAACTACGACCTCGCCAAGGCGAAGAAGTTTGTCGCCGCCTATAAGGCCGAGACGGGTAAGGCATTCGAATTTTCATTTCCGTATATCAGTGGTTCGGTGGAATCACTCGCCAATGGTCAGATGATCAAAGACTTCGGAGCGGCGGCGGGAATTACAGTGAATCTCACGCCATTCACCGTCGCGGAAATTATTCAACGCGCCTTCCCCCAGCAGTTTCAGGCAATGGCGTTGTTACTGATGGAAGGCACGGGCACAGCCTTTATTTTCCCATTCGTCGTCAGCGATATGTCTGGAGGCAACCCGACTCACGTGTTGGCCAAGACACCGTTGAAGATTCTGTACGGGATCTTGAACCTCTCGGCATTTAAGGACGAAGTGAGCGAAAACTTGCTCATCGCCGCCCGTGGCGAGCCGAACCTAGTCAGGAGGACGGCGCTGTACAAGAAGGCAACTTTGCGGCTTCAGTCGCAGGCACATATGACCAACGTTGCATTCACGACATATGCACTTACGTTCGGCAGGAAGGTGCAGGGAGTCGGTGAACTGCCGTTAGTAGCGGGTGGTTCGCGCCGTTTGGTCACGAACTTCGGTATCGACTGGACAGGTATCTGGAAGAGCGGCTAATTAAAATTTCACAGAACTAAGTAGGAACGGCGACGGTGTTCACGCACCGTCGCCGTTTCGTTTGTGTGTTAGATTTTTTCATTCGACAAGACATGGGGTAAGTTGGAGGGCGATGTCGCGCGTTACATACCTGCTGCAACGCCTTGCGCAATTATTCATCGTCCTGTTGTTCGTCACATTCGGTGTGTCGCTGTTGGTACGTCTCATTCCGGTCGATCCGGCCGAAGTGTTGCTGCCGGTGGGAAGTCCCGAAGAACGGGATGCGCTTCGGCACGCGATCGGTCTAGACAGAGGAATCTTCGGCTATTACTGGAAATGGCTGAGTGGTTTTGTGCGCGGCGACTTTGGAAAAATATATTTTTCTGGCGGAACCGAAGAGGTATCGACCCATATTGCCTCGGCGTTGCCTCGCTCCCTCCTACTGATGATCTATACCGAAATAGTGGCGCTGGCAATCGCAATTCCGCTCGGCGTAATTTCCGCCTACCGCGCCGGTCGCCGGTCCGATCGGGTAATTGGAAACTCGTTGTTCACGTTTTCGTCGATTCCGTCGTTTGCTATTGCCCTTACCCTGATCATCGTTGTAGGAGTGAAATTGGCTTGGCTTCCGACTTTGGGTTACGCCCCAATTTCTGATGGAGTCTGGGAACACGCCAAATACATGATCATGCCGGTGGCTAGCCTCAGTCTGGGGCTGAGCGCCGTATATACCCGACTCTTGCGCGCCGACATGATCGCCACCTTGCGGGAAGATTATGTGACGATGGCGGCCTCCAAGGGGCTATCGGATCGTCGAATCCTGTGGCGACATGTATTTCGGCCATCGAGTCTTACCCTGTTTACTTCCGCTGCTCTGAATATGGG
>JBKJXI010000203.1:0-23519 GCA_046716325.1 Ilumatobacteraceae bacterium
ATGTTGGAATTTCTCAATTCCCAATCGACGTGACAACATGACCGAATCATCGAGTTCGGGTCTTCTTCTTGATGGATTCGACCCGGCATCGACCGCTCGTGCGGCCGAATTATTGCGTAACGGTGGACTCGTAGGCATACCTACGGAGACCGTCTATGGCTTGGCCGCCGACGCAGAGAACGATGCTGCTCTTCGCCGCATATTTGAGGTCAAGGGTCGCCCCGTCAACCATCCACTGATTATGCACGTTGACGATCACACCCGAATGGACGAGTGGAGTCAAAACATTCCGGCGGCGGCGCGCGAACTCGGACGAACATTGTGGCCGGGACCGCTTACGATGCTTCTGCACCGGTCGGAGCGAGTGTCGCTACTCGTCACCGGTGGGCGCGACACCGTGGCCCTGCGCGTGCCCGATCATATTGTTGCGTTAGATCTGCTGACCAGATTTGATGGCGCCCTGGCCGCGCCTTCGGCAAATCGGTTCGGCAAGGTCAGTCCCACTACCGCGCTCCATGTTCTCGCCGATCTTGGAACCGAAGTGGATCTCATCTTGGATGGAGGTCCCTGTTCCTTCGGAGTCGAGTCCACGATCATCGACATGACTGTGCCGATTCCACAACTTCTGCGACCAGGAGGCGTCTCAGTCGCTCAAATCGAGGACATCCTCAACCAGACGCTTGATCTCGGCAAGAGTCCGCCTCGGGCACCCGGAATGCTCGACTCGCATTACGCGCCGGAATGCGCTGTCGAACTTGTCACGACTTCGCACGGGGCCCGGGTCCGCGCTCAGCAACTCCGAATTAAGGGTTTGCGAGTAGAGGTGCTCGATGACAGCCAAGATGTCGATAGATACGCCAGGGGCATGTATCAGTTCCTGCGCGACGCCGATGGACATGGCTGCGATGTTGTTGTGGCGGTGATGCCAACCGACGCCGGCCTCGGTCGCGCGATTCGCGACCGCCTGACCAAAGCCTCGACGAGGTAGCGATTCGGCGGCCAAAATAGACCGTTGTAACGCCGAGTTATCTCACATAGGCTAAGAAGTCCTAACCAGACCGACAACCGTCGTTCTATCTATAGGGGGAGAAACAAACACATGAAGAAAACCAATATGCGTCGCTTTGGCGCTCTGCTTGTAGGTCTCAGCCTTGTTGCTGCAGCCTGTGGCAGTGACGATGAAGCGGCAGATACAACAGTCGTAGACACTGTGGTCGACACGGTGGCGCCAGTCGAAGGTGGCGAACTTGCAGGCATGAAGGGAACGACCCCATTGGTCGAGCTCTCCGCCGAATTCAAGGACGGCCTCAACGCGTTCTGGGTAGCCAAAGGCAACGCAGATCTGAGCGACTACAACTATTCCGCAGAATCGTTTGACGCGGTGATGTTGGTTGCACTTGCTACTCAAGCAGCGGGCACGGATGGCAGCGCACTTGCTGACCAGATCGTGGCCGTTTCGAAGGATGGCACAAAGTGTGATTCCGCAGAGACTTGCCTCGCCCTTATTGCCGATGGTACTGACATCGACTATGACGGCGTGTCCGGTCCGAACACACTCAACGGTAACGGTGAGCCACTTGAGGCCTCCTACGGTGTGCTCTCGTTTGGTGCAGACAACCGACTGGACGACGCTTTGACAACTTATGTCCTTGCATCGGCCCCGGCATCTGCTGTCAAGCCATTGGCCGTGACGGAAGTTACGAGAAAAGGCAACGGAGTGTTGAAAATTGGTTCATTGCTTCCAGAAACCGGCAGCCTCGCGTTCCTCGGAGCGCCAATGTTTGCCGGCACGGAATACGCAATCGAATTAATCAATGCGGCCGGTGGAATTCTCGGTAAGCCAGTCGAGTACGTACAAGGCGACTCGGGCGATACCAGCACAGACACAGCCAGCATCACAGTCGATCGTCTCCTCGGGGAAAGCGTCGATGCAATCATCGGTGCCGCCTCTTCGAGCGTCTCATTGACCGTGATCGACAAGATCAGCGCTGCTGGTGTTGTCCAATTCAGCCCTGCAAACACTTCGTTGAAGTTGAGCACATATGCGGACAAGGGTTTCTATTTCCGCAACGCTCCACCAGACGACCTTCAGGGCTCGGTATTGGCTGAGATCATCGCCGGCGATGGAGTTGCTTCGGCATACATCCTGGCGTTGGACGACGCTTACGGAACTAGCTTGGCAACGGTTATCGAGGAAGTTCTTACAGCATCCGGTGTGACAGTACTTGGCACCAAGATCTATGACCCAGCAGCAACGACATTCGATGCTGAAGTGGGCGAGATCGTGGCCGCCAATCCAGACGCAATCGTTCTGATCACTTTTGACGAAGGTTCCCGTATCTTGCGCACAATGGTTGAGCAAGGAATCGGACCGCTAGTGAAGAGGGTCTACGGAGTGGATGGCAACATGGGTAATGCACTCGGCGAGAACTTCGACTCGGGTAAGTAACCAATAGCGATTCACAGTTATTGAAAGAGCCCCGGGCACTCGCCCGGGGCTCTTTTGTTTACAGGGTTTCGCTTGGGTAACGCACAAACGTCTACGAGCCGCCTGTTGCCTTGGCAAGGGTTCCTAGATACAGCCGAATCACATTCGGATCGTTGATCAACTCCCGCCCCGTCCCGGTGTACGCATTTCGACCTTGGTCCAAGACATACGCCCGATGAGAGATCTGTAGACATCGGCGCGCATTTTGTTCCACCATCAGTATCGCAATGCCTTCTTGGTTGATTTTCCTACATTGGGCAAACACCTCGTCTTGTAACACCGGTGATAGTCCCGCCGATGGCTCATCGAGTAGCAGCAATTTGGGCTCCATCATCAGTGCCCGACCCATGGCCACCATTTGACGCTCGCCACCCGAAAGCGAGCCGGCCCGTTGACTGGCGCGCTCCCTTAGTCGTGGAAAAAGCGATGTCACATATTCAAAACGGACGTCAAACACCTGGGGCTTGAGAAAGCAACCCATCTCAAGATTTTCTGTCACTGTGAGGCTCGGAAATACATTTTGGGTTTGGGGCACATAGCCGACCCCGCGTCGCACCAACTCGTGCGCCTTGGCGTCCCTGATACTGATGTCCTCGAACGTCACGGAGCCGGAGCGGACCGAACACTGGCCAAGAATCGCCTTCAATACGGTGGACTTGCCTGCTCCGTTCGGTCCAATCACGCCCACGAATTCGCCATGGGCAACGGTGATGTTGCACCCGTTCAAGATGTCTACCTCGGGAATGTATCCGGCAACAAGCTCACTCACATTCAGGATGTCGCCCATCAGCGGATTTCCTCGTACATGGTGTTGCCCTGATGCGCTCCAAGGTAGGCCTCGATCACGCTGGTGTTTTCGGATATCTGGCTTGGTGTGCCCTCGGCGATGATTTTCCCCTCGGACATCACCACTACCCAGTCGGAAATATCGTGGACCATATCCATGTCGTGCTCGATGAAGAGCACGGTCATGCCTTCGTCTCGCAGGCCCCGAATGTGCTCGTTCAAACTCTGCTTGAGGGCCGGATTGACTCCCGCCATCGGTTCGTCCAACATCACTAGTTTCGGCTGGGTCATCAGGGCACGCGCCATTTCCAATAATTTTCGTTGACCACCGGAAAGCGTGCCGGCATACTCGTTGCGCATGTGGCCGATGGAAAATCGGGCCAACAGTTCGTCGGCGCGTTGCTCGATCAGAGATTCCTGGGCATTCCAGCGAGCCGGGATGAGGGCATTCCACCAATGCTCTCCGATCTGATCGGTGGCACCAAGTTTCATATTTTCGATCACGGACAATTTTGTCAAACTCTTGGTGAGTTGAAATGTGCGCACCATTCCCTGCGTTGCCATATTGTGGGCGCTGACATTATTCATTTCGCTGCCGTCGAACTGCCACTCCCCGGCATCCGGGGGATCAAATCCTGTGAGCACATTGAACAAAGTGGTTTTTCCGGCACCATTTGGACCGATCAGTGCGGTGATCGAGCCGCGTTGAATGTCAAGATGATCCACATTGACCGCGGTGATCCCCCCAAAGTGGCGCTTCACACCCACGACACGCAAGATGGGGTCCTCCTTGGTCACGCCGGGTTCGGGGCGTATCGCTCCGAGGGCGTTCCGGGCGCGCGTGGCGGCCTCGGACAGTTGCCTGTTATCGACCATCGAGAGCCATCTCTTGCCTATTTCCGAAAACGCCTTGCGGTCTCTTGGCCATCAGGATGATCAAGCCAAGACCGACGAGCATGTAATTGACGGCACCGACTTGTGTGCTTTGAATAATCGTGACACCGCCGATTCGAAGCGGTTCGGATTGGACCAGTTGGCGCAAGACATTGTCGCAAAAGACATACAGACCCCAAAACATCATCGGCCCGACGATGGAACCCATCACCCTCGCTAACCCACCTAACACGAGCGCCGTAAGTATGTAGAAGGTCACATCACGGCTGTAGTTGTCGGGTTGTACTGATCCTCGATCGAGGGCAAAAACCATTCCCGAGAGCATCCCGCAAAATCCACCGATGATCAGCGACTGCATCTTGTAGCTGTAAATGTTTTTCCCCAAACTGCGAACCGCATCCTCGTCTTCGCGAATCGCTTTGACCACTCGGCCCCAAGGGCTGCGCATTAGCAGCCACACGAGAACTGCGATTATGGCTACAAGGGCCCAGCCAACTAGGAGCGTGAACATTGTGTATCCGCTATAACGAAACGGCCAGATTCCATATGGCGTCGAGGGTTGAAAAGGATTCAGCGCCCGAAATTCATTGCTGAACGTATTGATTCCATCGCTGCCACCGAAAATCCGCTTGAATTTCACCGATCGAACGACCAGGCGTACGAGCTCCGCAGTGGCAATCGTGACGATGGCTAGATAATCCGCCCTTAGGCGCAGCGTCGGTATGCCGACAAGTAACGCCAAAATAATGACCAAGAACATGGCGATCGGTATCCCCCACCAGAACGAGACGCCAAAATACTGTGAGGTCAGTCCAAGTCCGTAGGCACCGCAGGCCATAAACGCGGCCTGACCAAAGTTGAGCAGACCGGTGTAGCCGAACTGAACATTTAGTCCTATCGCTGCGAGCGCAAAATAGGCCGCATCGACACCGGCAAATGCACGAAAGGTATTTTCAAAAATACGAATCCAGTCCACGCTCAGCCAACCCTCTGCCGCTTACCGAGTATTCCCTGTGGACGAAGAATCAGCACCAGTATCAAAATCAGTAACGCGGGTGCATTCTTCAGCTCGGAAGGCACGACCAGAGAAGCCATCTCCACCAGAACTCCTACGAGGAATCCTCCCACCAATGCACCAAATGCCGACCCGAGTCCGCCCAAGGTAATTCCCGCAAACATCAGGAACAACAGACCCGAACCCATCTGGAAACCGACCTGTTCGTCAAGGCCACGAAAGACTCCTCCCAGCGCCGCTAGCGCCCCGCCGGCACACCACACGATCTGGATGATGCGCTGGGTGTCGATACCGGTCGCCGATGCCAAATGCGGGTTGTCCGATACCGCCCGAACGGCCTTTCCGGTTTGCGAACGCTGCAAGACCAAAGCCACCGTTATTAGCAGGACGAGGGAGATAATCCCCGTGGTCAAGTCCCGCGGTGTAATTCTGATTGGTCCAATTTCCATTCCTTTTTGCAAACTGAAGTCATCGAGTGGTCGAGTTCTACCTTCAAACTGAAACAGGAACATGTTCCGCAGCATGATCGATAGTCCGACCGACACCACCATTTGGGAAACTAGACCTACCCCTCTCTTACGAAGCCGGGCAAAGATCACCCAATTGAATCCCAGGCCAAAGAGGCCACCGAGGGCCACCACAAATGGCGCCGCCAGCAGCAGCGGAATGCCCAGAGTGACATTGAAGAAGAAGGCCACGAGGCCGCCGAAGGTAATCATTTCACCGTGGGCAAAGTTGGTGAGTCCGGTAGTGCCAAACACAAGCGAGAGGCCAACCGAACATAGGGCAATGATCAGACCCAAGCGCACTCCGTCGGCGGCGCGTTGAGCGATTTTTTCCACCATTGTCGTAGTGGAAACACCGCTATCCCCAATAAAGAAACTCACCCGTTTCACCTGGGTCTTGAATTCATCCTCCAGAATGGTGAACAAATCGGAGGTCCCGGTAATCAGACTTAGCTTGTCGGGTAATGTCGAGGTGTCGAGCTTTACCGTGTATCCGGCTCGACTCGGCACCAATATTCTCGCTTCGCCCCGGTCGTCCGTGAGTGCCTCACCGACGAGAACTCCGAACGCGTCGAAAACGGCGACTTTCACTCCTTGCACCGGTTCGCGTGTCGAGATTCCCGCATCGACAGTCTGATGATTGACCTGGGCGATCACGAACAAGTCGTCTTCTGCCGCCGAAACCTGAGACCCGGCAAAGCACAGCACCACCATTATTCCGCCGAGAAATACCATCGCGCGTAAGCCCCATTTAGCGTTCATGCAATCGCTCTAGTCAAGCACAAATCGCCGCCATGTCACAGAATTCCGCGACCTGTCGAGAACGACAAGCGCCAAGATCCAAACGGCGACGGATACCCCGACATGGATCGCAACCAAGCCAGCGGGCACCCCGGAAAAATATTGGACGTACCCGAGGAAACCCTGAGCCACGATTGCCACAGTAAGCGATTCGAGACTTCGAGAAAGAAGTTCCCATTCAAGACGGGTACGTCTGATCCGCACAAATAGGACGACCACCGAGAGCAATGCAACCCACACAGTTGCGCTATGAATCTGCGTCGCGGTTTGAATCGATAGTTGAAAACGCGGAGCGGTTTCGTCGCCAGCGTGCGGGCCCGCACCGGTGACAACTGCGCCCGCCACCAGGACCACAAAAAGCAATACCACCACCAGACAGACCAGACGCCGAGTCAGCTTCGAAATCGGCGTGTCGTATGCACATGGTTGGGCCGAGTCGCCCAACTCGACTTCGCGGCGTCGGAGGCGTCGCACCCGGCACAGCAACTCGAAGGCAATAGTGACCAACAGGATCGATACCAAGTAGTGGGCCATGTTGAATGCGGGATGCAGTCCACTGATAACGACTATCCCGCCAATCACGACTTGCAACACGACCCCACCTACTAATCCAAACGACAGCCAGGTCAGCGCCTTTTGCCGAGGTTGCAGTCGCTGCGAGAGCAAGACGGAGGCGATGACCGCAATTGCCACCACCCCCGTAAAAAGTCGATTGACCTGTTCGACCGCAGCGTGAGCGGTTGACACATCAACGAATCGTTGGTCGGAACACCGGGGCCAGTCTTGACATCCAAGACCGGAACCGGTTAGGCGCACCAATGATCCGGTCACGATAATCGCGTACAGCGACACCAAACAGGCCCACGACACGCGCCCATAGGCCCGCAGCGAGATGACCGGCGTGAACATCGGGACACATTACCCCCTGCCTTGCCGCCACAGGGATGCCCACCAAAGGTGACGAATTGATCACCTTGCGTGATATATGACCACTCTGGGTGGTTCTTTGAACAATATCCGTGAGATATACCTCAAGTTTGACCCCGAATCTGCCGATCCCTTTATCGGGTCTCACACCGCAAAAGGGAGCACAACATGGAAACAGCAACTGTCAATTGTCGGCCGAATCGCCGACCCGGCTTACTCAGTCGAAGCCGCATATGTTTGGCGCTAATCGTCGGGATCGCTAGCGCGGTCAGTTTCACGTTGACTATCGGCACCCCGGTGCTGGCCAGTTCTGCCGTCATCGTTCCATCCGAATTGCCAGCTTTTGGCGACAACGGGGCATCGGTGGTCCGCCTGCAACAGGCAATCATCGCCCGTGGCTTCACGCTGCGCGGTGGAATCACCGGCAATTTTGATCCCGCCACCCGTACGGCGCTCAAGGCATTACAAACGGTGGCCGGATTCAAGCCAACCGGCATTTTGGACAGCAAGACCGCCAAATTTCTAGGTCTGGTGGATACGCAACCTCTGTCGAGTACCAGTTTTCCGAAAGTTGGGATGAGCGGCGATCAGGTTTGGACGCTGCAACAGGCGCTGATCAACAATGGAATTACCCTCAAGGGAGGAGCGGACGGCAAATTTGGTCTTGCCACAACTATCGCGCTTGCTAAGTTTCAATCGGCCAAGGGTCTTCCCGTGACCAAGGCACTCGATAAGTCAACCGCGATCGCGCTCGGCCTGATTGCGGCCCCTGCCCCGATCGCTACCGCGGTCGCCAAAAAGGCGACAACCACGGGTGGTTCAAAATTTCCAGCTCAATGGGAACAGAGCAACGCCGTTCGGGAACTGCAGACGGCGCTGCTGCGCAATGGAATTACCGTTAACGGAGGCGTCGACGGAATTTACGGCACCGCCACAATTGCCGCTCTGGCGGCATTCCAGAGCCGCCACAACCTCCCGGCCAACGGAGTCCTCGACGAGGCCACCTCGATTGCGCTTGGTGCGATAACGAAAACAGTCGCCGTGGCGGCCACAGTTGCTCCGGTCTCGGCATCGCTGTCTATCGACTCCTTGCCAACTCTTGGTCAGCGAAGTGATGCCGTACGAGTTGTCCAAAACGCACTCATCGCTACGGGGATCGAAGTAAAGGGCGGTGTTGATGGAGTATTTGGAATCGCGACCGCCATATCGATTGGCAAATTTCAGGAATCGCAAAACATACCGGTGACCAAGTCGCTGGACGTGCGCACGGCGATCGCGCTCGGCGTTTTGCCAAGCGTGGAAAATCTCGGCATCACCGTCATCAATGTCTTCCCCGTTCAGGGACTCTGCTCGTACACCGACTCGTGGCACGAGCCCCGCTCTGGTGGCCGTTTGCATATCGGGGTCGATATCACCGCCGCCACGGGCAAGGCACTGTACGCGGTTGTGGATGGGTACATTTCGCAGGTTACCGCGAGCGGTTCTCTCAGCGGCAACGCGTTGCGCCTGTCGCAACCGGACGGAACCTATTTCTTTTACGCCCACCTGGATTCGTTCGCCGCCGGAATCGGCGTTGGGGCCCAGGTTCGGGCCGGGCAGATCATCGGCTATGTCGGCGCCACCGGTAATGCTGGTGGCCCGCACCTGCATTTCGAGGTGCATCCATTCGGCGGCGACGCCGTGAACCCTTATCAGGTCGTCAAGGTAGTAGATGCTTGCAATGTGACAGAAGTGCTCCCGCAGTCCTGACCGTTGTAGCTTCTCAATCTTGATTCACGCCTGACTCAGTCAGCGTGAGGTGTGGTGCGGCGGAAGGTGAGATCTCTGCCGCCCACACTGAAAAAATCTCCTGACCCGCCTAGTTCGTTTCAATTGTCAGCGAGTCCGATCTTCGCGTTCGAGGTGCTCGCTATCGCTGAGTGATGTCAGGCTGAATGTATATCCATCTCCGAGTTTCATCGCCCTAATAGTGGTGATCGACGCATGATTGATGATGAACCTCTCCCACTCCCATGGGGTGGACTGCAGTCCGAGAAAGTGGCAGATAAGAACACTGTGGGTGCCTGCATGGGCAAACAAGGCAATGCTGTCGCTGGGATCTTCGATGTGCCATACCGGAAGTGGCTGATCCAAGCGATGGACCCCTCGATCGGAAAGAAACTTCGCGCAACTGGCATGAATTCTGGCAACAAAATCCCGCACGGACTCACCACCCTCGAGTCCGGACCAACGGTCCTCCGCGTTTCTCTCGACCTCATCTCGGTAAGCCTTGATGGTCTGCTCCGCCGGAGCACCGTGCCATGACGGCTCGCGGATCTCCTCAAGCCACGGTTCAATCACTTCTTCTCGCCCACTCAATTCGAGCAACGGTCTAGCGGTTTGCCGAGTCCGGAGGAGCGGCGAAATGTAGATGTGGTCAAAATGAGTGGCCGCCAATCGGGCCGCCAATCGTTCGGACTGTGTAGCTCCCCGAGCGGTTAGCGGCGGATTAACAACGCTCAGACCGTCCTTCACCCATTCCGGTTCGGCGTGCCGAATGAGCGTAAATTCCATCCATCCAACTTACTCTGCCGGCGATCAAGACCCTGAGATGTTCGCTTCAACTCCGCACGCGAGGAGAGTCGCGGAAACGAATTCAATGTATGCGTCGTCGGCCGCTTTAGGATCTGAAATTGCTTGCTCGGTAAACTCGCGACCGATACAGATCGCTTGATCGTTTGTGATCGCCAAATTGAATTGTTCGGCAACGTAGTAACCATACGAGCTCAATATTGAGTCATCGTTGTCGAACCCCGTTGTCGGATCGGGAGCGTTTTCATCCGCAATCGGAGGATTTGGCAGTGTCGTAGCCGTTCCCTCGAACTGATCATTTTCGATACTGAATCCCGTCGAGCAATTGTCGATGACGTAGGTGCGAATCGAATCGCGAGACTCGATAACTGCATTCGAGATAAGCGCATCTCTCGCGGCATTCACGACGCGGTCGCCTGCAGCGACGGACCCATCCCAACCCGTGGCCTCAATTGCTGAGCCCAGCGATTGATAGGCCGCGAGAAGAAGTCCAAAGTCTCTTCTCAGCGATGACGGGCCAAGATCGTGCAATGTCGCCAAGGTGGCAATAGTTACCGTAAATGTGTTGGCCAGCTGTTGGGGCGTGGCATTGGCTATGTCGTCGACGATCTGTCCGACGACCGATAGTTCGTTTTCAAGTCCGGCCGACCGGTCACACAAAGCCTTGCGTTCGGCGATCGAACTGCAACCATTCAACCCAACAACGAGACACATCAATGCAATCACTGAAGCGAATTTCTTAGATCCCGGCCTAGACACCACGAACTTCGCTATCGGCATTAGTCGATGCCAACCATGCGTCGTACATTTGCGCATACTTTCCGTCCCGCGCGATGAGAGAGTCATGGGTTCCATCCTCGACCATGCGCCCGTGTTCCAACACCACTATCCGGTCCGCTCGAGCCGCGGTTGAGAGCCGATGGGCAATGGAGATCGTCGTGCGCCCGGCGGAAACGCGATCGAATGCTCTCGTGATACGGATTTCGGTGAGCGCGTCGACCGCCGATGTTGCCTCATCAAGAATGAGAATGTCGGGTCGCACCAGAAACGCTCGTATCAGCGCAACAAGCTGACGCTCCCCGGCCGATAACGATCCGCCCCGCTTCCCTACATGGGTATCGAGACCACTCGGCAATGCGTCAAACCAGTCAACCAGTTGCAGTTCGACAATCGCCGATACCAGTTCGTCGTCGGTAGCCAATGGAACGGCAAATTGCAAGTTAAATCGGATCGTTTCGGAAAAGAGAAATGGCTCCTGAGGAACCACCGTAAGCCTTGTCCGCAGGTCGTCGTTTGCCACTCGATTGACCATCACACCGCCAAGAGAAATCACTCCGACGGTCGGGTCCGCCAGCCGAGCGATTAATCGCGCCAGCGTTGTCTTACCAGAACCAGATTCGCCCACCAGCGCCACATGCTGTCCGGCCGGAATGGAAAAATCGACTTCCGAAAGAACCGGCAGATCATCATCCTGGCTGTCCAAACGAGAACCGTAGGAAAAGCTGACATTCTTTACGTCGACCGAGAGCGTTCCCTTCGGCAAAGGAAGCGGAAATTCGGGTGCAGGTGGGCCAATCGGAGTGTCGAGAACGCTCAACACCCGGCGAAGACCGGCGACCGCGGTTTGCGTCTGGTCGACAACTTCGGTGAATTCCGCAATCGGCTCCAAAAATCGAAATGTTAGAAAGACAAATCCCACCAGCGCACCTGCGGTGAGTCCCCCGGCCGGTCCGATGATCACGCCACAGGTCACGACCGCGACGACGGTGAATACGGAGAACACCTCGCCGGACGGAAACAGAAACGCTCCGATGAACCCCGCCCTGATATTGCTGTCGGCCCGACTGCGCACCGTCCCCCGCACCCGCTCGACCAAGTGGGGCGAGGCATCGTAAACACGGAGCGTGTCAGACCCGGCGAAAAGCTCGCCGATCATTCCAAGAAGCGTGGCGTTTCGCACCCGGGTCAGGTTGTAGGCCTCGACGAGTCGATGCTGAACTGCCTTGAGCACAAACACAAGTGGGGCCGACACAACGAATGCGACCAAGGCGAGTCGCCAGTCATAGGCCAGCATCACGATCGAAACCGCCAGAATCTGGGAACCATCCAGCAACCAGGCCAGACCTCCCCACGAGAAAAAATTGGTCAGAGTCTCAATGTCGCTCGTAACCCGCGAGACGAGCGCTCCGCGACGCTCCTCATTGTGATCGGCCAAGCTGAGGCGATGGATGTGGTCGAAAAGTTTGACCCGCAGGGTATACAGACCTTCCTCTGCACGAACCCCGAGACGCATTGCCGACAGCCGAAGCGCATAGGCGGAAATAAACACGCTGATTGCGCCGATGATTCCCAACTTGGTGACGAAGCCAATATCGATGTTTCCTGGGCGCAATCCCTTGTCAATGCTCTGTTGAACAATGATTGGGATCACCAATCTGGCGCCCGACCCAACCAGCGCGAGTAGAAAGGTGATGCCGAGGCCTCGCCTAAAAGAAGGCGCGACATCAACACCACGACTTATCGTGCGGACAGTCTCAAAACGAACTTCCTGCAGGCTCATTTCGATTCCCGTCGATCCTGCTCAAATGCCTCAAGCAGTTCTCGATATTCGACATTTTGCGCCATCAGCACCGCATGAGGTGCGTGGTCGACGATTACTCCATTGGCAAGATACATCACCTCATCTGCCAGCGAGATAGTGGATGGGCGCGACGCGACGACCAGTGTGGCACCAACGGTCTGTTGACGACGGAGATTTTCAATCACGATCGACTCGGTGGTGGGATCGAGAGCCGAGGTTGTGTCGTCGAGTAACAGCACTGGGCACCGATGCGCAATTGCCCTGGCCAGCGCGACGCGCTGTCGTTGACCGCCGCTCAGGCTCGCCCCTCGTTCGCCGAGCTCCGTGTCTAGGCCGGTCTCAAACTTAGAGACAAACTCCGTAGCGGCCGCGACCTCTAAGGCTGCCAGCACGACCTCGTCTGAGATGTCGTCGCCAAGTGTGACGTTAAAGCGCAAAGTATCGGCGAATATGAATGCCTCCTGAAAGACCATCCCTACTCCCCCCGGCATCACCGCTATCGAGCCCGCGTCAACCGGAATGAGCCCAGCAATTGCGTGAAGCAGGGTGGTCTTTCCCGAGCCGGTTGCTCCGACGACCGCGACGGTCATCGAACTGCTAATCGTCAATGACAGATTGTTCAAGATGCGCTGGTCAGCGTACGTAACCGAAATTCCCGAGACAGCAATTGCAGTGTTGTTCGGCGCCACATGAATCGAAGCCCGAGGATCGGGAACAAGCGGCTCGTCAACTATTTGCCGCGTGCGATTCCATCCGCTCAACGAGTGTGGCACCTCACTGAATACGTAACCAATGATTCGAAGCGGAAAAATGAGCAGCGTAAAGAGATACACAAAACTGGTGAGCTCACCTACCGTCATGGCACCGGACTGGACCCTGTGTGCGCCGATAACCAATAGAACAATATTGATGAACGAGGGAATTGCGTCGAGGAGAGCCTCGAATGTGGCCCGCAGTATCACGGCCCTCGTCCGGGCATCCTTTAGCCGACCGGTGATGTGAGATAGTCGTTCGGTCTCCCGCATCTCGGCACCAAACGCCTTGACCACCATGACACCGTCAAAACTTTCGTGAACCGCCTCCGAAAGCAAACCGAGTTCGTCCTGAGCGGTTTTATAATGCGTGTCGATTCGACGCTGATATCCAATATTGAGGATCATGAGCAACGGAAATACGACTATCGCCAACAGCCCGAGGGGCACATCCACGAATAAGAGCCATGCTCCCGAAGTCACAAGCATCACCACGACGGCACTGGCAAATGGCATGGGCCCGATCACCGCCACCGCAGCATCTGTGTCCACCCCTACTCGAGCCACCAAATCGCCGGTCATATGGCGGCGATGCCAAGTCGATGGTTGGGCAACGATTCGGTGCAAGACGTCGAGAGAAATGGATTCCGCCGTCCTCCAGCTGGACGCCCCGGCGAATCCACGCCGAAGCACAACTCCCACAGCTCTCAACAGGCCAATTCCAATTACCAAAACCGCGCCTATAAGCAGTGCACGGGTATCCGTTCTGCCCTCGTTGAACCTCGGCAAAATCACCCTGTCCACCATCCACCGAACGCCAAGCGCGGATGCCACTGTGCACAGGCCAAACAGGGTTGCCCCGGCGACCGCCGTAATGAACAGCCTCGGATGAACGCGGACGAGCGCCGACAGCAGTCGGTACGCGCTTTTCAGGCGGCTTTCACTTTCGAGCGAGCCAATATTGGATTCGCTTTCGGTGTTCGCTTGGGAGGTGGGTATGTTACTCATGTCTCTCTCTTTTCTAGCAGTTCGCGACACGAAAGTCGCCTACATTGCACTGAGTGAAGATTTTCACTCGTGTCATACTCTCGATCATCGTCGCTGGAATTTGTCTGATGTGGATCTATGCACTCTTCTTCGCATCCAAAGAGGTAGTGAATAAGGTTGCCGATGAACAGTGGCGACGGGACTCCGATGAAATTTGTCTCTCCGCGAAAAGGCAGCGAGAATCACTCATTGATTTACGATTGGTAAGCGAATCCGGTCCCAATGCACTCGCCGAACGAGCAGACGTTGTAGATCTTGCAACCGACACGCTTGAAAAAATGGTTTTCGAAATCGCTAATTTGCCCGTCATGGACGCCAAGGGAGCGGCGATTGTCCCACTATGGCTGGCGGATTACCGAACCTATATCGCCGATCGCCGCAACTATGCCGACCAACTGAGGGACGGAATCAATTCCCCTTTTGCCGAAACCCAGATTGACCAACTTCCACTGAGCGAGAAACTGGCGACATTTGCCTCCGACAATCGCTTGGCATCGTGCAAACCCCCCATCGATCTATCGGTGTAACTCGTCGCGATCGAATTCCAATGCCGGCCTCCATCCGTCGCCGGGGAAATATCGTTTGATTACCCTGGCGGGCGCACCAACGGCGACGCAGAAGTCCGGAATTATTCCCGTCACGACCGAGTTTGCTCCGATCGCCACATGTTTGCCAATCATAGATCCCGGCAGAATCACGCTGCCATATCCGATCCACGAGCCTTCGCCGATAACCACGGCTCGTTCTGGCTGAGTCTGCCGGGAGATCGGAACTTCCACTTCTAGATAGGCGTGGTTTTGATCGGTGATATACACATGATGTCCAGTCCAAACATCATTGCCAATGTCAATCGAATAGTGTCCGACGATTCCGCTTCCTCGCCCAATGAGGCAGCGATCCCCGATTTTTACGACCGGATTCGTCACGCAGTGTTGTCCCGGCATCATTCCTGCGGACAGTGCTACATGCTCGCCGATCATCGTGTTGGAACCGATGTGAATGTATTGCTCGTTAAATATTGTGGTCGTTGGGAAGCAAATGATGCTGTGGTCACCAAATGCGCCAAAGCGTTTCGCCCGCCGAGAATCGGGTCCAATCGCGGCAAGCGTTGATACCGATTTCCAACTGGCCGCGATTGTGTCGCCAATCCAAGTTCGTACTCGGTGCCAAAGCATGTGCCGAGGCTACTAGCGGGCTCCGCGGATAGCCTTCAGTCGATGCCAAAAGTGACCGTGCCCGCGCTCATGGCGATGAAGCGGGATGGTCGTCGGATCACCATGGTCACCGCATATGACGCCGCGTTTTCCGAGATAGTGGACGAATCCGGAATTGACATCATTCTCGTTGGAGACTCTGTTGGCACCGTAGTGCAGGGAAATTCGACGACTCTGCCGGTCACTCTCGATGAGATGGAATACCACGTCAAATTGGTAGCTCGAGCCCAACCCAATGCTCTTGTTGTCGCAGATCTCCCATTCGGTTCGTACCAGGTAAGTCCAGGGCACGCGGTTGAAAGTTCGGTTCGGCTGATCAAGGCCGGTGCGGGTGCGGTCAAACTTGAAGGAGGGATTCCGATGTTTGACACAATTTCGGCGATCGCTCGGGTCGACATTCCAGTGATGGGGCATATCGGACTCACTCCCCAGAGTTATCACCGCATGGGCGGACATCGTGTACAGGGCCGCCTGGATGGGCGCGAAGCCGGTGGCAAGGAGCGACTGGTCGAAGACGCCCACGCGGTCGAACAGGCAGGAGCGTTTTCGATGGTGATAGAGGGGGTGCCTCGAGACTTGGCCGCCTCAATCACTCACAAGGTAAGCATTCCGACAATTGGTATTGGCGCCGGGCCGGAGTGCGACGGGCAGGTCCTCGTGTTGCACGACATTCTCGGACTGAGCAAACGAAATTTGAAATTCACAAAATCATTCGTCAATCTTCGGGAATCTAGTATCACAGCCTTGACCCAATTCGCACTCGAAGTGCGAAACGGTAGTTGGCCCGATGATTCCCACTCTTTTCACTAAGTCAAGCGAGGTTCGGGACTGGCGATCCAGATTGCCAGATTCATCGTTGCTTGCATTCGTTCCCACAATGGGAGCATTACACGCCGGTCACGTGAAACTAATACGTGAGGCATTTTCCCAGGCCAACGATGTCATCGTCTCAATATTCGTCAATCCGCTTCAATTCGGCGACGAACAAGATTTGGCGAACTACCCCCGCACACTTCAAACCGATCTGGAAATCTGTCAGCAACAGGGAGTGACCGCGGTCTTTGCCCCAACCATCGCCGAGATCTATCCAGCTGTATCCGTCAAAGGAATCTCCTCCGGACCTCTCGGCGAGCTATACGAAGGAGAGCACCGACGAGGCCATTTCAACGGAGTACTGACCGTTGTTGATCGGCTGTTCGCAGTCGTTGAGCCAAACTTGGCAATCTTCGGGGAGAAGGATTACCAGCAATTGGTTCTCATCCGCCAGATGTCTGCAAAGCAACATCCAAATATCTGCATTCGCAGCGTGCCAACCGTCCGCCACGAGGATGGATTAGCGATCTCCAGCCGCAATGTTCGATTACCGGCGGCCGACCGACTCCTGGCAAGAGGCCTATTTCAAGCCTTGACCGTTGCCGAAAACCTCTTTTTGGACGGTCAGCGCGATCCGCGAAAACTCGAAGCCATTGCCCGCGACTACCTACAACAATTCGAGCGAATCTCGTTGCAGTATCTGGTATGCGTGGACGCGGAAAGTCTGACGGCCATCGACTCCGTGGTTCGCCCCAGCGTAGTTTTGTTGGCTGCAACCGTTGGAGAAGTGCGACTCATCGACAATATTTTGCTGCAACCATAACTTCGATTTGCTATCGACAATGAGTATGTTTATCGATGATGCTCGCCGACGATTCCGAACAAACGAATAATCAACTGTATTTTCGTCAGCTACTCTCCGGGGTGGATTTCGCCCGCCAGGACCACGCTGCCGCCCAAATGGTGAATTTCGTCTATCTCATCGGCGACCGCAGTGTGGGGAAATGTGCGATTGTCGATCCGGCGTACGCGGTGGACGAGCTCGTCCAGATTGCCCTCGACGATGACATGACAATCACCGATGTGCTGGCCACCCACTATCACCCAGATCATGTTGGTGGGTCGATGATGGGTCTGAAAATTGAAGGTATAGCGAGACTCCTCGAGCGAATCGATGTGCCAATTCATGTCCAAAGTTCGGAAGCCGAATGGGTGATACGCACAACGGGTGTCACGGACGATGATCTTCGTCAACACGATTCAGGTGACATTGTTCGAATTGGGTCGATTGATATCACATTGGTTCACACTCCGGGACATACACCGGGAAGTCAGTGCTTCCATGTTCGCAATTCACTCGTCGCGGGCGACACTCTGTTTCTGGATGGATGCGGTCGTACCGACCTGCCGGGAAGCGACCCTGAACAAATGTATGAAAGCCTTCAACTTCTCGCCGCGCTACCGGACCATACAATTCTCTATCCCGGTCATCGCTACTCGGAATCGGCCCACGACTTTTTGGGCGCCGTTAAAATGTCCAATAGCGTCTTTAAGCCCCCGACCAAGCAGGCATGGCTGCAATGGTTCGGACGCTAGATAAACGCGCTCACAATACTGCTCACACCGCTAGCAGCGAGCAGTACCAGAATCATCGAGCGAAATCGTTCCACCGCGATGAACTGACGAAATCGAGTTCCCAAATAGACCCCTATGGCCATTGTCGGGAGCGCAATGGCCGAAATTCCCAATATCTCTCGTGTCACTTTTCCCGACGCGACAAAGAGACCCGAACTGATTATCCCCGTTACCGCAAAAACCGCGTTTAGGGTCGCTCGAAGGGTCTGTGGATTGATCCGTCGAGCATGCAACGTAAACACGAGCGGTGGTCCGTTTGTGGAGGTTGACATCAACAGAAATCCACTGAGGGTGCCCATCAGCCAGTCAAACGAATGGTGTGTCGATCGCATGTCCAGTCCCCGACTCAATACGGCGACACCAAACAAAACGGCGACACCCAGAACAATCTTTAGGACATTCTGCGGAACCAAAATAAATGCGGCGAGCCCGAACGGAACACCAATGCATGACGAGATGATGAAGCGGCGAGTCAAAATGCGGTCCACGTGATTGCGCAACTGCCATGCCTGACCGCAGGTGCCCACCGTTCCCACAAGCGCGGAAACGACGACGGCAATCCGCAGGTCAATAATCAATACCATGAGCGGAACCGTCATCAACGCAAAACCAAATCCGCTGACCGATTGAACGGTCGAGGCAAACAGCACGATGCACGCCAAAGCGAGGTATTGGTCAAGTTCCACGATCTACGACACGATTGCATTCAACGATTCCGAAAACACCGCGGAGTGCAGGTCAACATCTTGGCTCGAATGGAACGACGAAATGAGTGCCATGTTATGAAATGGGGTCAAGAGAACCCCTCGATTCAAGGCAAACAGGTGCAAGAATTGCTCGAGTTGTGGATTCACCGCGGCAGCCGCTTCTGCTCCATTTTGGGGAGGCGAAGAAAACCAGTACTCGACTCGACAACCAAGTTGTTGGACATGCCACGGTAGGTCGTGATCGAAACACGCTGACTCAACACCGGCCGCCCACCGCGAGGCAAGCGGGATCGTCAGATCAAATTGTTGCTCAAGCAAGGAGCTGGACAGGGTCGCCCGCATCGCCGCCATTGCCAGGGCGCTTCCGCTCAATGTGCCACCAATTCCCGAAACATCCACGTCGTGGCTGGACATCACCGTCGAAAGCTCGTCGGCAACGCCGGCCGACATGCCATAGGCGCCGACTGGAACGCCTCCGCCTATGGTTTTACCGATCACCACAAAATCGGGTTCCAATCCCCAAGCCCGAGTGCATCCGCCCGGACCGGCGGAAATTGTGTGTGTCTCGTCGATCGCCAGAAAGGCACCATACCGACGCGTCAGTTTGCGCACCTGATCGTGATAGCCGGGATGAGGTAGGACGATTCCAATGTTGGTCAGCGCCGGCTCCATCAAAACGCACGCCACATCTGAGTTGGCAAGCGCGGACTCGAGGGCCGCAAGGTCGTTGAACGGAATGGCTCGCGTCGTAAGTGATGGATCCACCTGCGGGCCGATCGCTCCGCCCCTACTTATAGTGCGACCGCTCGGATCTAGATTGACAAGAGTTTCGTCTACGGTGCCGTGATAACACCAGTCGTGAACCACGATTTTGGGCCGTTTGGTGATGTGTCGCGATAACCGCAACACAAATCGATTCGCGTCGGTAGCGCTCAGGGTGAACTGCCACTTTGGGAGACCAAATCTGCGCGCCAGTTCGTCGGCCACCCAGATTGAATCCCTGGTCGGCAACATCGTTGTGAGACCTTGATGCGCCTGAAGCGAGACGGCGTCGGCCACGGCGGGAAGAGCATGGCCGGTCATCGCGCCGGTGTCGCCGAGACAGAAGTCCACGTATTCGTTCCCGTCTACGTCGACAAATCGTGCACCGGAAGCGCGCTCGACATAAATGGGGTGTGTTCCCGGCCATCTGCTCATCCACGCCATCGGCACGCCGGATAGCAGCGACGATTGTGCCTGTCGAGATAGCTCAGCGGAATCTCGGTGCGTGTCGAGAAATCGTTCGTCTTCTGCTCTCCGCACAGAGCCGAGTTTCTTTATATCTATCATCTTCCAATCATTGCTCATCGATTGGCTTGGGCGAAACTCCTACACTTGTCACCGTGGCGACGACGAGTGCATTCGCACATTTGCGAACGGACGAATCTCGTCTGATGCAGCGAATTTTTGCGCTCGCCGAAATTGCTCCAATCGAAGGCGGCGGCAATTGTCGGCTCGCCCTAACCGACGAAGATCGCGATGGACGAGATTTGGTGCTGTCGTGGATGAAAGACCTTGGACTTGAAATCGGAATTGACTCCATCGGGAACGTGGTCGGAACCTGGAATGTAGGAACGGGATCACCGGTGCTAACTGGATCGCACATCGACACCGTTCGCACCGGCGGGAAGTACGACGGCAACTATGGGGTCTTGGCCGGATTGGAAGTTATCGAGACCTGTCAACGTGCGGGCTACCATCCGTCCCGACCTCTGGCGGTCGGATTCTTTACCGATGAGGAAGGCGCACGCTTTGCGCCAGACATGCTGGGATCGCTTGTATATGCGGGCGGACTACCTCTCGAGGAGGCACTCGACATCACCTCGATTGATGGCGCGCGACTTGGAGACGAGTTAGTCCGAATTGGATATGCCGGACCGCTTCCGTGCCCAGGTCCGGCACCGCACGCGTTCGTCGAGGTTCACATCGAACAGGGGCCGGTGTTGGAGGCCAACAGTGTCCTCATCGGCGCGGTCACCGGCGTGCAAGGGATTTCGTGGAAGGAACTGACAATAATTGGACAATCCAATCACGCCGGAACAACCCCGATGACAATGCGCCGCGATCCCGCCTATGTTGCTGCCGAAATTGCTGTGTTTGCGCGAAAGCTGGCGCTCCGGCTGGGAGGCAATCAAGTGTGCACCGCCGCCAAGATAGACCTGCACCCAAATCTCATCAACGTCGTCCCCGCTCGTGCCCGTATCACTCTCGACCTTCGCAATACCGACGAGGAACTGCTGCAAACGGCGGAAGCGGAGGTGACACAGTTCGTCAACAAGGTTGCCCTGGACGAAGGGGTTTCGGTCGAGACTCGCACATTGGCGCGATTCGAACCGGTTGAGTTCGACAAACGCATTATCGATTGCGTCGAGGAAACGGCGAGGTCGTTCGCCCACACAGTTCGGCGCATGCCATCGGGCGCGGGACACGATGCGCAAATGCTTGCACGCATTTGTCCATCGGGCATGATTTTCGTGCCAAGCGTGAATGGAATTAGCCATAACCCGGCCGAATTCACTCCCGTGCCGGACCTTCACGCAGGATCGAACGTTTTGCTGCATGTGATGTTGACGTTGGCGGAGATGGATTTCTCGGCATGACACGAAATATCGTCGTAGGCGCGGCTCAACTTGGACCGATTCAAAAATCGGATTCCCGTGAACTGGTTGTGCAACGATTGCTCACACTATTGCGTCAGGCGAAGTCCGCACACTGTGATCTGGTCGTCTTTCCTGAGCTGGCATTGACTACGTTTTTTCCTCGATGGTTTGTGCCGAATATCGCAGACGCCGATCATTGGTACGAGACATCCATGCCATCTCCGGTCACTTCGCCCCTGTTCGACGAAGCCCGCCAACTGGGCATTGGTTTTTCGCTCGGCTACGCCGAACTAACTCCCGATGGAGAGCGCTTCAACACGCAGATTCTCGTTGGCCGGGATGGCTCGGTCATTGCCAAATACAGAAAAGTGCACATTCCGGGTCACGAAACAAATGAACCAGATCGACCTTTTCAACATGCGGAGCGTTACTACTTCACACCTAGTAATGAGGGATTTGGCGTATGGCCTGCCTTTGGCGGCCGCATCGGGATGATGATCTGCAACGATCGACGATGGCCCGAAAGTTACCGGGTGATGGGGCTACTGGGCGTCGAAATGATCCTGTGTGGCTACAACACGCCGATCCACTATGTACCGGATCCATCGCAAGATCGTCTGCAGGGATTTCATAATGCTCTCGTGATGCAAAGCGGCGCCTATCAAAATGGCACCTTTGTGGTGGGCGTCGCCAAAGGAGGGATGGAAGAAGGCGTGGACGGGTTAGCCGAATCGTGCATAGTTGCCCCCTCCGGCGAGATCCTGGTCAAGGCGACTACGAACTCGGATGAGCTGATAGTCGCCACCTGTGATCTGGATTGGTGTACTCAATACAAAACAACACTGTTTGACTTTGATCGATACCGTCGCCCGGAAATGTACGGTCCGATTACAGCGCAGCGGGGAGAGAAACTCGGCTAGCGTTATCATCACTTGGTTAACAAAATGTAAAGGCGAACAGCGATTGATGTCGACGTCAAATCCCACCGCGGCGGTCGAAACCGTAAATTTTCAGCTCAACGGTAAATCGGTGGGCGTGAGATCCGATCACCCACATCTACTTTCGGCGCTGCGTGAAGAATTGAATGTGACGTCTCCCAAGGATGGATGCTCACCGACCGGCCAGTGCGGATGCTGCACCGTCCTGGTTGACGGAAAGGCGATTGTCAGCTGTCAGCAATCGATCGCCAAGATTGCGGGTTCATCCATCACCACTCTTGAAGGTCTCCCCTCCGAGGAACGAATGCGTTATGCCGACGCATTTGCCGCATGCGGCGGCCTGCAATGTGGATTTTGTATACCGGGGATTATTGTGCGAGCCAAGGCACAGATCGATAAGAAGGGAGCGGCTCTCAAACGCGAAGATATGGCTCGACATCTGGGAGCCCACCTGTGTCGGTGTACGGGTTACGTCAAGATCTTAGATGCGATCGAGATGATCGCCAGAGACGATCGACCCGTGCTTGTTCCAACTGGCGGAATCGGAACTCGAAGCAGAAAATACGAGGCGTCCGAGCTGGCACTCGGCGATCGAGGCTACGTGGATGACATCCGTATGGAGGGCTTGTTGCATGCCGCGTTGCACTTCGCTGCCCATGCTCGAGCCGACATTGTCTCCATTGACACGAGCGCCGCGCTGAGCTGCGCTGGCGTGAGCGCCATTTTTACCGCGGAAGACATCCCGGGCGACTTGATGGTCGGCATCATTCACAAGGACTGGCCGGTCATGATCCCGGTTGGTGGGCGCACATCGTATTCCGGTGATGTGCTGGCAATAGTTGTCGCCGACACAAGGCAAAACGCTCGCAATGCTGCCCAGTCGATCGTTGTCGAATATCGACCGCTTGCCGCGATTACCGATCCCGCCCGGGCAATTGCCAGCGACGAACCGGGAAATATTGCGGTGTGGCGGACGACGACAAACATTCTGAGCACAAGTAGCTATTCCCGTGGCGACGTGGAAGCGGCGTTTGTCTCGAGTCCCCACATCGTCAGTGAAGTGTTTCAAACCCAACGCGTTGAACACGCGTTCCTCGAACCCGAGAGCTCGCTTGCCGTGCCGACCGAGACCGAGGGTCGACGAAAAATTCATGTCTACTCCGGCGGTCAGGGAATCTGGGACGATCGTAATGACATAGCCAGGG
>JBKJXI010000204.1:0-3860 GCA_046716325.1 Ilumatobacteraceae bacterium
ACCGACGAAACGGTGTTGCGCGAAGACCTTGAGGATGCCCTGCGACTCACTTGGGACTATGTTGCGATTGTGCCAGTAGATCAGCGCTGCCTCAACGATGCCGCTCGGCTTACTCGTGAACAGCCACTTCGGATCAGCGATGCGATTCACCTGGCCGCGGCCCAGCGCCTGCCGCAGCCGATTCGCTTCGTCACGTTTGACGCCGGTCAGATTCCGGTTGCCCTTTCGCTTGGCTTTGAGGTGATTTCCACGTGAATGCGACAAATACGTTGCACTGGAGCGATGTCAATGTTGAGGTGCACAAAGTCGTAGTAGGTCCATATGCAAATAATGTGTTCGTCGTTCGCTGCCGCGCAACCGGAGATGCCGTGCTCATTGACGCGGCCAACGAGCACGAACAACTGCTCGCCCTGTGCAAAAAACTCGGTGTTCGTCGCGTTCTTGAAACCCATGGTCACTGGGACCACATTCAGGCCGTACCGGCGATGCGCGAGGCCGGTTATGAGGTTGCGGTAACCGCCCTAGACGCGCCCCGACTTAAAGATGTGGGCTACGACCTGTTTATCGACGACGCCGAAGTATTAGAAGTCGGGAATCTGAGATTGCACGCAATCCACAATCCGGGCCACACTGAAGGTTCGATCTCCTTTGCCGTGGCCGACACACCGTTGCTGTTTACCGGCGACACGCTGTTTCCGGGTGGCCCCGGCAACACATCATTTGAAGGTGGCGATTTCGCCACGATCATTCACAGCATCGACACCAAACTTCTTGTATTTCCGGCAGACACAGTTGTCCTGCCAGGACATGGCGACGACACCACAATCGGTGCGGAACGCCCCCAATTGGCCACATGGATTGAGCGGGCTGGTAATGATTACTGGTAATGATTAAAGGAGTGAACAAGACCGTGAAACTCGGTGGCATGGCGCCGGCGCCAGAACTGCTCGGAAGCCAGACTAAGTCAGAAAAGGTTCGCGACGACGGAAGACCGACCCCAGAGTGGCGGTCCGAACTTCGTCGCATTCCCGGACTTCGCAATGCAGTTAGCGTTGCCTTGCTTTACGCACAGACCATAGGCATCATTTTGGTGGCCATCACGCTGCACAATCCGTTTGTGTATGTCGTGGCTTTTGCCCTAATGGGTCGCTCGCACGCCCAATTTGCATCGCTAATGCATGAATCGGCGCATCGACTGCTATTTGCCAACAAATCGATTAATGACTTTGTCGGGCGATGGCTACTCGGATACCCGTCATTTGTGAATACCGATGGATATCGGTTTGTGCACATGGCCCACCACCGCGAGGAATTTGGTCCCAACGAACCGGACATTCCCCTCTATGCGAATTATCCGATCACTCCGCAAAGTTTCCGTCGAAAAATGGTGCGTGATATCACCGGCATGACCGGACTTCGATTGATGCGCGATCAATTTGCGGTTCTGTTTCGCGGTGATTCCCGCTCGCGCAACACCCAGCTCAAGATCTTGGCGGTACAGATAATCATTTTTGCGATCTTGGCCGCAGTCGGCCATCCACTCGTCTACTTCGGACTGTGGCTCTTTCCATTCCTGACTGTTTGGCGCGCCATTAATCGACTTCGTTCAATCGCGGAACATGGAGGCTTACGCGCCGATGTGGACCGCCGAATTACTACCCACAGCGTGCGACAAGTCGCCTTGGCTCGATTCATGCTCGTGCCATACAACATCGGCTGGCACCTCGCCCATCACGTCGACTCGGGGATTCCGTTTCGCTCTCTTCCCGCGTACCACGAGGAATTGCGTCGAGTTGGATATGTCACTCCCGAGTACGAGTACCACACATATCGAGCAATTTGGCGGGCACTCCGGGGCAAATAATTACTACTACGGCCATAGTGGTAATACCTAGAGCCCTGAATACAATTGGCATTGTGTCTGAGTTGTTCCGTGTAGCGGATCTACATGCCAAGCCCGTTGAAGGCGACGCGGAGATCTTGCGCGGGCTCAACCTAACGGTCAACATTGGCGAAATTCACGCCATCATGGGACCAAACGGCTCCGGTAAGTCCACCCTCGCCAACACCTTGCTTGCCTCTCCAGAGTACGAAATTACATCTGGCCACATCTATTACAAGGGTGACGACATCAGCGGCTGGTCGACCGATGCCCGCGCCAGGGCCGGCATTTTTCTCGGGTTCCAATATCCACAGGAAATCGCCGGGGTCTCGGTCATTCAATTTCTGCGTCAGGCACTCTCGGCACGAAAGGGAATCGATCTCTCGGTGTTGGAACTGCGACTTAGCGCGATGAGCTGGATGAAACGACTTGGAATGGATTCGTCCTTTGTCGATCGCTATCTCAATGAAGGATTCTCCGGCGGCGAAAAAAAGCGCAACGAGATCATGCAAATGGCCATATTAGAACCGGAACTTGCCATTCTTGACGAGACCGATTCTGGTCTCGACATTGACGCGTTACGAATCGTGGCAAATGGCATTCGTGAAGTGCGCGCCGAGCGCCCGACTCTTGGAATCGTGCTGATTACCCACTATCAGCGGTTGCTTGACGAACTACACCCCGATGTCGTGCACATTTTGATTGACGGCCAGATTGTCAAGAGCGGCGGTATGGAACTTGCGGCCGATCTGGAGCGCTCGGGCTATGAGGCCTACCGCAGCGAACGGGTTTAGCGGGCGTCGCTCATGACACTCGATGTTGCCCGAATTCGAAAGGACTTTCCTGTTCTACAACGAGAGATCAATGGCAAGCCGCTCATATATCTAGATAGCGCGAACTCATCGCAAAAGCCCCAGGTTGTAATCGATGCCATGTCTGCATTTCTTGAAACGGCGTACGCGCCAATAAACCGCAGTGCGTATCAGCTGGCGGCCGAAGCAACCGACCTCTACGAAGGTGCCCGCACCAAGGTTGCCCGTTTTATTAACGCCAATAGTTCCAACGAGATCATCTTTACCAAGAATGCGACGGAGGCTCTAAATCTCGTGATCATGAGTTGGGGTCGCGCCAATCTGAACGCTGGAGATGTCGTGCTGCTCACCCACCTCGAACATCACGCCAACATCGTGCCGTGGCACATGCTGGTCTCCGAGCTAAACATTCAGCTGCGCTGGGTACCGCTCACTGCCGACGGCCAGCTTGATCTCATCAATCTTGATTCACTGCTTGCAGGGGTCAAAGTGTTTGCCTTTACGGCGATGTCGAATGTGCTCGGCACGATTACACCCGTGGCACAACTCTGCGCCGCGGCTCACAAGGTCGGAGCGCTAACCATCGTCGACGCGTGCCAGTCGGTTCCACATCAGTCAACAGATGTCCGGGCCTGGGGTGCCGATTTCATTGCCTTTAGTTCGCACAAAATGTGCGGTCCTTCTGGAGTTGGGGTGTTGTGGGGTCGAGAGTCGTTGTTGGAAGAGCTGCCCCCATTTTTGGGTGGCGGAAACATGATTGCCGATGTCCGCCTGGACGGATTTACCCCCGCCGAACTTCCCGCCAAATTTGAAGCCGGGACTCCGCCGATAGCGGAGGTAATCGGACTCGGTGCGGCAATTGACTACTTAGAACTTATTGGCATGCACAATGTCCGTCAGCATGAACTGCACATCAGCACCTATGTACTGGACACACTTACCCGACGCTTCGGAAATGACATCACCATTCACGGCCCGACAAATCCGGAACAGCGAAGCGCAACCTTTAGTTTTTCATTCCGTGACATTCACCCGCACGACTTGAGCCAGGTGCTCGACCAACACAATGTTTGTATTCGGGCCGGACATCACTGCGCCAAACCGCTCATGCGTGTACTTGGAACGAACGCCACGGCGCGAGCAAGCTTCTATCTGTACAACACCGA
>JBKJXI010000205.1:0-11510 GCA_046716325.1 Ilumatobacteraceae bacterium
ATTCATGGTTGGGTGGTGCGTCGAACCGAAATGTGGGTCCATCAATTCCCGAAATACATGGAAGACGTCGATCTGCGTACATGGTGCGGGGGCTATGGGTCACATTGGGCGGAGCGTCGCACTCGCATCGTTTCGACTTCTGGAGCGGTCATTGAAACGGCCGCGTTGTGGGTACATGTGGATCTTCATACGCTTCGTTCCATCCCGCTTCCAAGCGACTTTTTGCCAATTGTCGACCTGGCCAGCGGGGGTCGAAAGGTCAGCGCCAAACTGACCATCGGTAAGCAGTTAGCGCCTCCCAGCGAGAAGTCGGCGACGGTCCGGCCGTGGCCGGTTCGTTTCACCGACATGGATGCGGTCGGGCACATGAACAACGCTTCGTATTGGATTGCCTTGGAGGAGTACATGTCTCGCAATGGTTCTCGGCGAGCGCCGTTGCATGCCACGGTGGAGCATCACCTAGCAATTGATCCAACTCATTCGGTTCGAATATTCGAGGACAGATTTGATGATCGCATTATCTTGCGACATGTGCTGGATGATCACGCCGTTGCGGCGGTGACACAGCTCATTTCGTTATAAACAATCGACTAGGTGTGGGTGTAATGGCGCACACCGTGTGCGGTGTGAAAGTCGAATTCGCCCCTGATCCGCAGATGTTCCAAATGGGCATAGGTTTCACTGTCTGCCATCGGACCTTGGGCCCGGGGCGAAAACAGGTGTCCGGAGAATTCTGTAACGGTTGCCGGCTTACCAAATGCAGTGGAGATCTGGCGTAATTTCTGGAGTCGATGCAGGTGATGCTCTTTTATCTCTTCACAACGGCCAGCCAAATTAGAAAATGGGTTGCCGTGGGCCGGTAGCGAAACCGTCACCCCCGATCCGAACGCCGCGACTTTGTCAAGCGAGGCAAAGAATCCTGCCAATGGGTCGCGGGCCAAGGTCATTCCTGAAATGTGTGGGGTGATGTTTGGTAATACATGGTCGCCACACAACATGACGCCGGCCTCGCCATCAAAGAGACACAGGTGATCTTCTGTATGACCGGGAGTGTGAATGGCTACCCATTCACGATTCGCAAGCGAAATACGCGCACCTTCGGCGAGCCGAATGGTGGGTCGGGGCGAAGGGAACAGTGCCGGAATCGATCGACGAAGTTTGAAGTAAAGACGTCGGCGTAGCGGAAACTTGAAGCCGTCCCCTCCCCACGGTGTGTTGTCCCAGGTTGGGTGTGGTGTTGCCGAATTTTCGATGTCCACGTCGTCTGGCTCGGTCGGGTCGTACCACAAGCGAAAACTTTCATGGGTAATGATGTCGGCGCCTGTTTCCTTGCGCAGCTGCGCGGCGCCCCCGAAGTGATCCGGATGGCTGTGAGTAATGACGATTGAATGCACGCGCTTGAGTGGAACGCCGATGGCGGCAAGACGCGACCTGAGCACCTTCCATGACTCGCGTCCCGGCAACCCCGGATCAATCACCGCCACACCGCGTTTGTCCTCGAGCACATACATGTTGACGTGCCCGAGACCGGGCAACGAGATCGGGAGTTGAGTGCGGAAAATATTTGATGCAACTTCGGTTATCTCAGCGCTGGCAGGAAGCTGTTCTTGCTTGGGAGGCCGCGATTCACTCATGCGTTTCAGGTTCGACAATCACCACATCTTGAGCAACGCTCGTCGCATCCTGTGACGCCGGCTGCGCGACAAACAAATTTTCGCGATAGAAATTCAGCTCGCGAACACTTTCTTTCACGTCGTCAAGGGCGCGATGTATTCCGCTCTTCGATGTCCGATCGAGTCCGACCTTGGGATACCAACGCTTGGCAAGTTCCTTGATGCTCGAAACATCGACGCTGCGATAGTGCAGGTGATTCTCGATGTCAGGTAGATACTTGGCAAGAAATCGCCGATCTGTGCCGATTGAATTTCCGCACAGCGGCACCGACTTGGGATCCGGCACGTGCAGTTTTATGAAATCGAGCGTTTGTTTGCCGGCTTCCTCCAACGTGATTGTGGAGGCCGAGATTGCGACGATCAATCCCGATTTGGTGTGCATTTCGACAACAAATGGATCCATCGCAGCTAGGACTTCGGGAGGTTGATGAATGACGAGGTCCGGACCTTCGGCGATGATTTTCAACTCGTCATCGGTAACAATTGTCGCGATTTCAACGATGACGTCAGTGGCTGGGTCTAAGCCCGTCATCTCCAAATCCATCCACACAAGCACCCCACGAATCTACGCCCTATCGGGACTCGAACGATGTGCCGTCTAATGTCGACGGATGGTACAAATTGCCGTCCGCCAACTTGATCCCGAATTACCGTTGCCGGTGACTGCACATGTCGGAGATGGCGGCGTAGATCTCCATGCGCGCCACGATGTGGTCATTGCCCCTGCCGGAGGTCGGGTCCTTGTTGCCACCGGCATTGCCGTGGCGATTCCTGATGGCTATGTGGGTTTGGTTGTTCCGCGCAGCGGACTGGCGATCAAACACGGAGTCACCCTTGTCAATACCCCGGGAGTCATCGATAGCGGATATCGCGGGGAGTTGCAGGTGGTGATGATCAATACCGACCCGACAAGTTCCTATCCCGTGAAGCGTGGCGACCGAATTGCCCAGCTACTCATTCAACGAAACGAATCCGTGCGGTGGTCGGTCGTGGACGAACTCGACGGAAATGATCGCGGCGGCGGATTTGGTCACTCGGGACGCTAACTAAGTCAGCGTTGCTGGCGCGGCATACGGGAGAGGATGATTCCCTTGTCTTCCAATTGGGTGATCTCCTGGTCGCTTAGATTGAGCAATTCGCTGAGCACGGTGCGATTGTCTTCACCACGATATTTTGGTTCGCCGCGCACCGAAGTATCGGAACCAGAAAAATGCCACGGACTATTTGGTATTCGAATTGTTCCGGTGCCGCGATCCGTGACGTGAACGATTGCATTTCGATCTCTCGCCCAATCGGTATCCGCAATCTCACTTGTGCTGCGCAATCGCCCCATCGCAAGTTGAAACAAAGAAAGCCGGTGCTCCAATTCGTCCGCGTTTGGTATACCGATGGCCCATTCACGGAGAATTTGCTGGAGCTCGTCAAGATTAGCTAGACGAAGTTCAACGTCACTAAACCGCGGATCGTCGGCCATGTGTTCCATTTTCATCGCCGCCAAATAGAGCTCAAACGATCCACGTTCGGCTGGGTGTCCACTTACGACAACAGTGGTTCCGTCGGCGACGGTGAGTATCGGATAATCGGCAGGTTGAAATGAGCGAATCCACTCTGGTTCAACGTCGTGCTGCCAAAGTTGATCGTGCGCGTGTTCGTTGACATAGAGCATTGTCTCGGCCATCGAAATATCGATGTACTGACCACTTCCGGTGCTTTCGCGCTGGTAGAGCGCCGCCACGATTGCGGTCGCTGACTCAAGGGCCGTGTACATATCCCCGTGGCTGTACGGGTCATTGACATAATGACCGCCTCGAACATCACCCTGGTGCTTAGTAATTCCGGTCTCGGCGTTGACCACCGGCGCATACGCACGTCGATTAATCCATGGTCCGGTCGATCCGTATCCAGTGATTGACGCATAGATGAGGCGAGGATTGCCAACCGCGAGGGTTTCGTAATCGAGACCCATGCGCTTCATCACGCCCGGTCGAAAATTTTCTACGACGACGTCGCAGTGAGTACTAAGTCGCCGCAACAGATTTACGGCCTCCGGTTTGACCATATCGAGTGAAATGTTTCGCTTCCCGATGTTTTGCTGAATGAAGTAAGTGGACAACGAGTTAATACGCGGGTTCGTATAGCGAGTCAGGTCGCCGGTCGGCGGTTCAACCTTGATCACATCGGCGCCGAGATCGGTCAGCATTCGGGTGGCGTGCGGGCCAGATAGCACACGGGTGAAATCCAATACTCGCACTCCCTCAAGAGGTCGCGGTGCGACAGGCTCAGGCATGTTGGATCGGTCGGAAATGCAACGAATTGTTGCGACTAGTCGAGCATCACACCCAGCGTGCGCAATGCCATCGCCGAATACAAGGCGATCCCTGAGGACATTGCGTCTTCATCAAACATCACTCGGTTGGAGTGATTTGGTGGTGCCTTTGATGGGTCCATTCCTGCCGGCGTTCCGCCAAGAAATACCATAGCCCCCGGCAATTTTTCGAGCACGTAACTAAAATCTTCGGCGCCCATAATCGGAGTTGGCATGCGTGCTGTCTTGCCATCGCCAACGATGGTGGAAGCAATATCCAAAGCGAAATCGGCCGACGGCGAGTCATTGACGGTAACCGGGTAGCCAAGTTCGATAATCACCTCGACGCTCATGTCATGAGCCGCAGCGATTCCCTCGGCGACGCGGCGAATTCCGTCGTGCACGTTACGCCGGGTCTTGTCGCTGAGTGCCCGAATGGTGCCTTCAACTCTGGCGACTTCGGGGATCACATTGTATGCGGTCCCAGAAATGAGTCTTGTGATCGTAATCACGGTGGGATCAAAAATGTCGATTCGGCGAGTGACGAACATCTGCAGCGCTTGAACAATTTCGCAGGCCACAGGCACCGGGTCGAGTGTTCGGAAAGGTTCGGATGCGTGGCCGCCTTTACCCGTGACAACGATCTCGAGACGGTCGCTTGATGCCATAATTGGTCCGCCACGAGTGCCGATGAAACCCGCCGGCATTGACGAAGTGATGTGAATCGCGTACGCGGCGATAATTGGAGACGATGACCCATCTGCAAGAGAAGGTACATCGAGCAATCCCTCATCGAGCATGTACTCGGCGCCACCATAACCTTCCTCACCCGGCTGGAACATAAACAGAACACGGCCAGGTAAATCTGCCTTGCGTTCGCTAAGCATTCGAGCCGCCCCGGACAGCATGGCAACATGAGTGTCGTGACCACAGGCATGCATGCAATTGTCGACGCGAGAAGCAAAATCTAATCCTGTATCTTCGGGCATCGGCAGGGCATCCATGTCGCCGCGAAGCATGACCGTTGGTCCCGGTTTGCCTCCGGTTAGCAAAGCGGCAACTCCGCTCGTGGTCTTGTGCAAGGTGATGTCCAGCGGCAACCCTTCAAGGTCGCTGAGCAGCCGTTCGCGAGTCTTGGGGAGGTCAAGTCCTATTTCCGGCCAGCGATGCAGATCTCGACGAAGTTCGCGAGCCTTGCCGAGGAGTCCCGCCGAATGTTCACGAATTCCCTTAGCCGAGCCGTGGCGCTCGGTCGCTGGAGCAGTTTTTGGTGTTGTAGCCATGACCCATGGTAGGCACGGAGGCATGTCGAACCCCGATGCGGAACTTGTCCAGCACGTTGATGCAAATGGCGTGGTTCTGGGAATGGTGTCTCGAACTGAGATGCGGGCGAGAAATCTCTGCCATCGTGCGGTCTTCGTGGCCGTGCACTCGGACGATGGACGTCTCTTGGCTCATCGGCGATCCGAGTCCAAGGATCTATGGCCTGGCCGCTGGGATATCGCCGTTGGCGGCGTGGTCGTCGGCAATGAGTCCTACGAATTTGCGGCCTTGCGCGAACTTGACGAAGAGATTGGCATTCGCGGAGTTCATCTCGAGTATTTGGGCGATGGCGAGTACAGCGATTCATCCGTAAATCTCGTTGGCCGGTGTTTTCGCGTGCAGTCAAACGGTCCGTACATTTATCGTGATGGTGAAGTTGAGGAAACCAGACTCGTCACGCTGCTCCAATTTGCGAAGATGATCACCGAGCATCAGTTTGTCCCCGACAGCATGGCCCTGGTACTTCCACTTCTTGGGGACTTTTGGTCGTCGATTGTTTACGATGGTGGCAAACCAAAGTGAAAGGTAGCCCCGATGCTCACCGTTGAATTCACAATTGAGCCGTTCGTGGAAGGATCACCGGGTTCCCATGTCACCGCGGCGGTTGCGGCGGTTGAGTCGCATGGAGTTTTCGTCGAATTCGGTCCGTTTGGTTCCTCTTTTTCCGTAACACAGGAGCTGTTGCCACTTGTGATTGCCGACCTCATGAAAGCGGCGTATGACAATGGCGCCACATATGTGAGTGTCACGGTTGCTGCGGGTGGTGACAGGTCGTGATCGAAACTTCTCATCCATTGCTCACTGCCCTCCGACCGGTTGTCAACGCGATGGGCGCCCAGTTCATTTCTGCCGGAGACATTCAGAGTGCCGACATTCCGATTGTCTGGGAGGGGATAACTATTGCCGGCGTGCGATTGCCTTTGCTTCATGGAGCGCTCGATCGATTGATTGAAAGCGTGGAGCGCGAGCTTGGGGGAAGGCTTGCCGCGCTATCTCGTCACAACAAGCAAATTGCAATTCGCCTGCTTGACGAACGTGGTGCATTTATTTTGCGCCGAGCAGTCGAAGATGTCGCCGATGCGATGGGTGTATCGCGAATTACCGTGTACAACTATCTCAACGCATTGCATCGCTAGACAGAACTTCTACAACTTTCGCAAGTGAACCTCTGAAATGCGATGATCCGCCTGCTTATGCAGAACAAGCGATGCCCTCAAGCGCGTCGGTGCAATATTGTCATGCAAGTTCCTGCCGTTGATGTCGCGCCAGATGGTGCGCGCCATGTCGATAGCCTCTGCGTCCGACAAATGCACAAAGTGATTGAAAAAACTGTCTGGATTCTTAAACACAGTTTGACGAAGGGCAAGGAAGCGCTCCACGTACCAATTCTCGATATCCGACTCGGCCGCGTCGATATAGATTGAAAAGTCGAAATAGTCGGATACGAACTCGGAGGCCTCGGACCCGACTTGTAAAACGTTGAGTCCCTCGATAATTAAGATGTCGGGTTGGTGGACCACCTCTTGTTCACCCTCAAGAATGTCGTAAACAATGTGGCTATACACGGGCACCGAAACCTCGTCGTTCCCGGCCTTCACGTTACGCAGAAACTGAAGCAAAAGTTTGGTGTCGTAACTTTCTGGAAATCCTTTCCGATTCATGATTCGGCGCGCCTCTAGGGTCGCATTTGGGTAGAGAAATCCATCGGTTGTGACAAGTTCAACTCGCGGATGCTCGGGCCAGCGAGTGAGCAAGGCCTGAAGAATGCGAGCAGAGGTGCTCTTGCCCACCGCGACACTTCCCGCGATGCCGATGACGTAAGGCATTTTCGGAGCAATCGCGCCAAGAAAGGTTGATGAGACACGATGCAGATTTTGAGTCGCACTGACATACAAATTGAGTAGTCGGGTGAGCGGCAAATAGACGGCGACGACCTCGTCGAGGTCGATGCGGTCGTTGATACCGCGCAGTGCGTTTAAGTCACTTTCGCTCAATGTAAGAGGGGTTTGTGCCCGAAGTTTCGCCCACTCATGGCGACCAAATCGTTCGTATCTGCCGGTGTCGGCGGGATCAATCACGAATGTGGATTAGTGACTCCACGGCGCGTGGCCGGAGACCGCGCCATCACCACCTGTGAGTACGTCTGCACCAGTTTCGGTAACCAAAACCGTATGTTCGAATTGCGCCGTGCGCTTGCCGTCTGCTGTGACCGCAGTCCACTCGTCGTCCCACATTCGGTGCTGCCAGGTGCCAAGGGTGATCATCGGTTCGATGGTAAATGTCATCCCGGGTCGCATAATGGTGTTGTTGCGCGGATCGAAATAGTGAAGTATTTGAATATCGGTGTGGAACTGTTCACCGATTCCGTGACCAATGAATGCTCGTACGACGCCAAGCTTGTCCTGCTTAGCCCGATTTTCAATTGCCTTGCCGATGTCGCTGAGCGGTCGCCCTGGTTTGACCGATTCGATTCCCCGCCAAATGCACTCTTCGGTTACGCGGATGAGGTGTCTGTTCTCGTCGTCTGCTTCGCCGACGGAAAAAGTGGCGTTGGTGTCGCCATGGACTCCACCGATGTAGCAGGTGACGTCCAAATTGACAATGTCACCTTCTTGCAGCACCCGAGAGTCGGGAATCCCGTGACAGATCACCTCGTTTACAGATGTGCAAACGCTCTTGGGAAAGCCCGAGTAATTCAGCGGGCTTGGGTAGGCATTGCGCTCGATACACAGTTGGTGGACGTACGCATCAATTTCATCTGTTGTCATGCCGGGCTTAAGGGCATCGCCGGCGAGGCGCAAAACTTCGGCCGCAATAGCCCCGGCCACGCGCATCCGAGCGATGACATCGGCCGATTTCACCGCCGGTTCGTTCCAACGATTCACTTCGCCGGTCTCGGCATATGGTGGACGGGCAATGTGTGAGGGAACCTCGCGTCGTGGACTCACTGTCCCTGCAATGACGCGACCTTCAAGAGGCTTGTGACAGCGCTTGTACTTGCGGCCGCTTCCGCACCAGCATGTGTCGTTGGCCGCTGGAAGCACCACAGGGGGAGTAGAGGGGGACATCATCTTCATACCGTCTCTCAGGATAGGGCCGGTCCGGCGCCAACCGGAAGTAAATGGAAGCGAGGGGCTACTGGTTGAGCGGGATCCAATTGCCGTGAAACCCATTGGGTACCCGAGCGGGCAGGTGGACCACGGCGACTGGCTCTTGGGTAAAGGCTCGGCTGTCGATGATCGCAAGTTCAGACAAGTTGGTGTCAAGGTTGTGTCGTAGCGCCATCACCCATCCGTCGTCCTCGGCGGCGTTCTCAGAACGGGGAACGAAAACTGGTTCCCCGTAACCGAAGTTCTTGCCGTCGCCTCGAACTTCGCTTGTGGCCGAAGTCAGGTCATGTTTCACGAGTACATCTTGAATGAAGTCGCCTCGTACGCCCGCGCCGTAGCCAAACCTGTTCTTACTTCCGATGAGGCGCTCATCTATCCGCGGAAATTCCATTGGTCGGTCATCGAGACTCGCATGTCGTACCGTCCCACTTGTCGGATTGAGTATCCATTGGTCAAGTGTTGGTGCACCCTCATTTGGGCCGCGTGTTTCGGACGCAAACATTTTGTTATGCCTTACCGCATCGAGAACAACGGTGCCATCGGCGGCGTCGTAAGCGTTCATCGGGTGAAATATGTAGCAAGGATCGATGGAGCACCACGTGATGTCATCAGCACTACCCTCGCGCGGAAGCAGTCCGATGCGGGCGCGGTATTGCTCGTCCCAACGGAAAGGAAATCGCACGCCACTCATGGCCAGCTCGAGATTGAACAGGCACGGTAGATCGAACACAAGAACATACTTTTTGGTGAAGGCAATGTCGTGCACCATCGGCGATCCCGGGAGTGGTATATCAACCGTGCGACGGACCTTGCCATTCGTATCGACAATGAGGTATTGAATCTGGTTTCCCCATCCAAACCAGTACGTCATTACATGAAGCTCGCCCGTTTGTGGATCTCGTTTGGGGTGGGCCGAGAAGGCCTGGGGCAATGTGCCACCCAAACTGCTCGATCGAATTGTGTCCAGTTCGAACCCAAGTTCGATCGGTGGCCCACCGGCCTCTACGATCGCAAAGGTTTTGCCGGCGTGACCAATGACGTTTGTATTGGCGGCAAAATTGGCATGGTCGGCGGGCCAATCCGATGGCGGGGTCGGCTCGCCGAGGGCTTTAGCAACCGAATCACTTCGCACCCAGCGATTTCGATACCACTCCGCCTTTCCATCACGCAGCCGTATTCCATGAACCATCCCATCGCCAATGAACCAGTGGTAGTTGTCCGGATCGATGTCGTTCATCGGGTTCGGACCGTTGCGCAGATAACGACCGTTTAGTTCGGCCGGTATTCGCCCCGTCACTTCAAGGTCGAACGCGGTGGTCTCCACATCGACCGGTGCGAGATTTCCGGTCAAATACGGATTCGAGGATTGGGGCAGCGATTGAACGGTCATGATGCAAGGGTAGTCCTCGATCGAGTTGGCTAATCAAGGCGGTCGTTCGATGCGACCGCCTTTGTTCCAGCTGCGCAGTGAAATGATTGCTGGCGGGCTAGCGAGCCGAATAGGGAATTACTTGACGAGAGCAACGAATCCAATTTTCCAAAGACCGAGTTCTCACGACCTGTGAATGTGGTACGAAGATTCGGTTGGAAGAGGAATTCGGAATATCGCCGCGAAACCGGAGAATTGAAGTAACCCGAAATTAACTCGACATCGGCACTGGTAGCCCTGCGCAAGAATAGATTTTCGCCAAGTTGTCCGTCGATAATATAGGGTTTTCCGGCCAACTTCAGGAGTGCTCGGATAATCGGTTGCACATTTAGTGAATAATTTGCAAATTGCCCACCCACCTTGAGGACACGCCGCGCCTCACTCAGGGCTCCACTTAAGTTAGCTATGTGCTGGAGTGTTTGGACGCTCCAGTAGCCATCAAACGCATCTGCCGGAAATTCGAGCGACATTGCGTCGCCATGTACTAGAAAGACCGAACTGCCAATTTGGGGTTCAAGCATGTCCATTGCACGCTTTAGATTGCTCCGCACAAAATCGACTATGAAGACTTTGATGTCAGGGCGAACCCGAGGAAGATTCCTCCAATGCCATCCCCAACACCCACCGACGTCAACAATCAGGGCATTGGACGGTAACCCACGGATAAACCGACGGACCTCTCGGTCCATCACCTCGATGGAATGGTGTTGTGCGATTAGATCGAGGATGTTGTCGTCAGTTGACATGTTGGCAATAGATTCACGAAATGCCACCTCGCCCGTCTGAGCAAGACTTTCGGACGCATGTCCGTAGATACCGTCACTGTCCTGCTGAAGTCCGAATAGGGGCTGATCATTCATGTTCGCAACAGGTTACTCCTCACATAATTCACTGCATCTTGCCAAAAGTGGAGCAGCAGCGGAACCCGAGGTACCAAAGTTGCATAAATGTAATTTGAAAGAAATAGTGAGCACGAGTTGCGCGCGGGTTCATTCAGGCACTTGACTCGTAAAAAATTACACATCGCACCAGTCGGCGGATTGATACGAGATCAAGGGGACGATCAATGGAAGTTAGACGCGCATTACCTGATGATCTCGATCAAGTACGGGAAAGTCCGCGACGCATTCCAGAAATGGTCCTCGGACTAGTCCTTGTAGTGGGTGGAGCATTTGGCGCCCTGATGTTATATCGAAGCGGAACAGAATCCGTCACGGTTGTGTCCAGTGCACATAAATTGCATCGAGGCCAGGTTATTTCGTCGTCAGATTTGATTGCCACAGAAGTGCCGGGCAGCGCAGCCCATTTCTTTGTCAGTGGGGTTGCGGCAAAATCGCTGGTGGGTAAAACGGTTGCAGTAGATATTGGGAGTCATGTTCCGCTATCAGAACTAATGGTGACCACAAACAGTCCGCTTGCTACATCCGAAGCTCTCACGTCGATGCCGGTGGACATTGGCAACTATCCAAGTGAGATTGCACCCGGCGATCGTGTTCGTGTGGTGTTGGCACCCGAATTCACCATGAGTGCGGCGACGCCACCTCGCATGTTTGAGGAAGTTGTAACGGTATGGTCCATTCAGTTTCCCGAGGACTTCTCTGATCAAGCGGTCGTGACCCTGCGAGGACCGCTTGATCTAGCGATGGCCGTAGCCAGTTCCGGTCGGGTTC
>JBKJXI010000206.1:0-18682 GCA_046716325.1 Ilumatobacteraceae bacterium
CTTCTATCCCTTCGAATCGATGCGCTCATCGTTGTCGGGGGAAATGGCTCGCTCACAGTTGCGTCGATCCTGCATCAGCAACATGGATTGCCCGTTGTCGGAGTCCCTAAGACGATCGACAACGATGTGGTCGGCACGGACATGACATTTGGATTCCAGACCGCCGTGCAAATTGCGACAGATGCAATCGATCGGCTACACACGACGGCCGAGAGTCATGACCGAATCATGGTTGTCGAGGTGATGGGTCGCGATGCGGGTTGGATCGCAATGCACGCCGGAATCGCCGGAGGAGCAACCGCAATTCTGATACCCGAAGTGCCGTTCGATATCGATGAGGTTGCGGCAATCGTGTCGCGACGACACGAACGTGGAAGATATGCCTCCGTTGTGGTGGTTGCCGAAGGGGCGTTACCTAAACCCGGAACGCTAGTGGTACCGGCGCGCAAGCTGGATCGATACGGACACGAACTACTTGGAGACATGGCGCACATCGTCGGCCCGGAATTATCCGCGCGCACCGGTTACGAATCGCGAGTTGTGCAATTGGGTCACATTCAGCGCGGCGGATCCCCAAGTGCCTATGGCCGGGTGTTGTCGACTCGATTCGGTTTGGCCGCGGTCGATGCCGCCCATGACAGTGCGTTTGGAGACATGGTGGTTTTGCGCTGCGGCAAAATCGAGCGGGAGTCAATGATTGTGACGCAGGGCAAAACTCGAACCGTCGATATCGACCTGTTCGACGACGTCGCCAATACCTTTTTTGGCTAGTACGAGTCGCCTCTCAGTTCGGCGGGCCGAATTGGCGATCGCCGGCGTCACCGAGCCCCGGCACGATAAATGCATGCTCGTTGAGTCGCTCGTCGACCGATGCCGTGACGATGTGTAGATCCATTCCCGACTTTTTTAGAAACTCGATCCCTTCTGGAGCCGCAAGCACACAGGCGATGATGATCGGTTGAGGAGCGCCTCGATTGGCAAGAAGCCGACATCCATGCTCAAGCGATCCTCCTGTGGCGAGCATCGGGTCGAGAACGATGCAATGACGACCGTCCAACCGCGACGGCAATTTCGCCACGTATTCACTCGGCGCATGGGTTAGTTCGTCACGCTGCACTCCGACCACGGCGATGTCGGCGTCGGGTAATAGTTCCATCGCCGCGGGCAACATGCCAAGACCTGCTCGCAAAATTGGAACAAGTACGGGACGCTGAGAGATTTTTGCTCCACTTGTTCTGGCTAGGGGCGTGGTCACAACAACTTTTGTGACTGGCAGCGCCCGCGCCGCTTCGGCAACGACGATGAGCGACAATCGGCGCATCTCTGCGCGGAAGAATTGATTCGATGTATTGATGTCGCGAAGGTGTGTCAGGGCTTCTGCGGCAATCGGGTGATCGACGACGGTGACGACTACGGCCATGGCCCCCATCTTTGCCTATTGGTAGCGTGAGCACCAATGTCGGGACCCGTTGACATCCAGTTAGTCGTGACGGCTTCGGACGCGCGAGTGGCTGCCGCACTATTTGACCAAGTCTGGGACATACATTCAATGGTTCCGCCCGAAATCATTGTCGCCGCGCTACACAGTGGCGGCTACTCGGCTCTGGCCAGACTAAATGGCGATGTCGTGGGCGCGTCGTTTGCGCTGGCGTCCAACAATGGAATCCTGCACTCGCATGTAACCGGGGTCGCCAAGAGTCACGCGGGGTCCGGAATTGGAGCGCACTTAAAGAGACACCAATGGGCGTGGGCTCGATCAAACGGTTATCGCGCCATTGGCTGGACCTTCGACCCGTTGGTTCGACGAAACGCCTGGTTCAATCTCGTAAAACTCGGCGCCAATGTGGTGTCTTACCACGAAAACTTCTACGGCGAATTGACCGACTCCATCAATTCGGGCGATCACAGCGACAGGCTGTATGTGAATTGGAAAGTGGCGACCACGGGAGACTCGCCGTCGGGATCGGTTGTCATCGCGGAGAGCAGCGATGTTGTAGTACCCATCCCCGACGACATCGAAACCCTGCGCCAAACCGATCGCGTTGCGGCACTTGAATGGCGCCAACGCCAGCGGGAACTTTTGCAGTTACTGAAGCAACCGAATACCTATATTCGAGGTTTGACGCGAGATTCTGCCTACGTGATTTCCTCCAGCAATGGAAAGACCTGAACATGCCAATTAGCCACGTCGAGATAGTTCGAGCCCATATCGCGCTGGTGTCCCCGTTTCGAACTTCCTTTGGCGTGGAAACCGATCGCGACCTTCTCTATGTTCATGTCATCGGCGACGATTACGAGGGATGGGGAGAATGTGTCGCCATGGCCGACCCGTTGTATTCGTCCGAGTATGTGGACGGATGCGAGCAGGTGATTCGGCGGTATCTCTTGCCACTCGTGCATGCCAGCGAATCGGCACAGTCGTTTGCGACCGCCGCCGCGCCTATTCGCGGCAACTTCATGGCCAAGGCCGCGGTGGAGGCAGCATTGCTCGACTATCAACTCCGCGTGGCCAAACAGTCGCTCGCGTCGTACTTTGGAGCCACTCAGACTCGCGTCGCTTCCGGGGTTTCGGTTGGAATTCAATCGACGATTAATGACCTCATCGAAGTGGTGGCCAAGTATGTCGCCCAGGGTTATGTACGTATCAAATTGAAAATCGAACCGGGACACGACATTGAATTTGTCCGAGCGGTGCGGGAATCGTTTGGTTCAAAAATGTTGTTGCAGGTGGATGCGAACGCGGCCTACTCGCTGCGAGATGCCCAACACCTATCACTTCTCGACGAGTTTGGATTACTGCTGATCGAACAACCCCTCGCCGAGGAAGATCTTGCGGGACACGTCGCGTTGGCCAGCCAATTGTCGACGCCAATTTGCTTGGACGAATCGATAGTTTCACTCGAAGTGGCGCGCGGTGCACTTGACCTCGGGGCATGCTCGATTATCAACATCAAGCCCGGCCGTGTTGGCGGATATCTCGAGGCTCGCAAGATCCATGACCTATGTCATTCTCGAGGCGTTCCCGTGTGGTGCGGGGGCATGCTGGAGACCGGCATTGGACGCGCCGCAAATCTGGCTCTGGCCGCCTTGCCGGGATTCACCTTGCCCGGCGATACCTCCGCTTCGGCCCGGTACTTTGCCCAAGACGTCACGGAGCCATTTGAGCTAGTTGACGGCTATATAGAGGTACCAACCGGAGATGGCATCGGGGTCGTACCCATTCCCCACGTTCTGGACAGAATGACTGTGCGTCTCGAGAGTTTCGCTGTCGCCAAGGGCTAATTGTTGTCTCGAGCGACTAGGTCCAACATCGCGTTGAATCGTGGACTTTCAAAATCGGATTGAGCCCGCTCGTACTTTTCCATTCCCCACTGCCAGAAGTCGAAATCGAATGTTGAAATGGATTGTTGGATTGAAGCCCAAAGCGTCCAACCATATTTTGACATCAGCGCAAGGAACCAGGCACGGGCGAGTTTTTCCGGGCGGTGGCGCCCGTAGTAAGCGCCCACCAGTTCGACGAGGTGGTCATAGTCGAGCGAAGCCTCTGACCAAATATTGCCCAATTCAAAGCAGGCGTCGTTGTTGCCCGAGTATTCGTAGTCGATGATCCAGATTTTCTTACCGTCGTCGATGAAGTTTGCAGGCAGCAAATCGTTGTTGCAAGGAACCGTTCCCTCATCTAGAACTTGCAACGCGGCGTACATCTGTGTGACCTGGGGAAGGTAGGAAACGTATTTGTCTGGCAAGCGATATCCGTTTTCCTGAACGGTTTGGAGATATAGCCGCTGGATATCAAACATGTTGAAATTACTTACAAATGGTTTTGCCCCGTGCAGAATGCGACAACTTTCGGCAATGCGCCCGAGGTTGTTGGCAACATCGTCCGGACCAAATGTTCGTCCATTGATGTATCCAATGACGAGCAATCCCTGACCGGGAATGTAATCGTGGACCTGTGCGCCAATTCCCACGGATGCGGCGATCTTGGAGTTTTCGTATTCGCTTTCCCGATTGATGGCCAGCATTGAAGATGTGTTGCTCGAAACTCGAGCAACGTACTTCCCGGTGGGAGTTTCTATGGCCAAATTGCGATTGGTCAATCCACCCGACAATTCCCGAATGTCGGTGCGGTCCCGTAAAACTGGAACTTGATCGAAGAGCTGTCGGTAAGACTCGTCGATTCCTTCGTCCGACCCATCCACCACATCGACAGGATACATTTTCCCCATGTCGTTATCGAAGATTCCATCTCGAGCCAAGTTCATTGTCATCGGCGGAGGAGTGGGTGGGACATCCGTGGCGTATCACCTCGCCGAACTTGGAGGGCGTGACGTACTTTTACTGGACCGCAGCGAACTTACGAGCGGTTCAACATTCCACTCGGCCGGCCTAGTCGGGCAGCTTCGTGCCGACCCAACGCTGACCAAAATGAACATGCACTCGGTGGATCTGTACCGGCGGTTGCAACTTTCGGATACTTCGCCGGGGTGGAGGGAGTCCGGCAGCATCAAACTCGCGTCGTCACCGGAGCGCATGGAAGAAATCCGCCGTCAAATCGGCTGGGCTCGCACCTTTGGCTTGGACCTTCACGAGATATCTCCTCAGGAAGCCAAGTCCCTCTTTCCGCTAATTGATCTTGATGGTGTGGTTGGGGCTTGCTACATGGCATCCGACGGCGAAGTGGATCCATCACAACTTTCCTATGCGATGGCCAACGGTGCGCGCAAAGGCGGGGTACACATCGTCACCAATACGCGAGTTCTCGACATACTCACCGCGCATGGTCGGGTCACGAAAGTGATTACCGACCGAGGCGAAATCGAGTGCGAGGTAGTGATCAATTGTGGAGGCATGTTTGCGCCGTCGATCGGGCGAATGGTGGGTGTGCGCATACCAATTGTGCCAATGAGCCATCAGTACATGATCACGGAAAATTTTCTTGAGCCGACTGCCAGCCGACTTCCGTCGTTGCGCGACCCCGACAACCTCATTTATTTCCGCCAGGAGGTCGGTGGCCTATTGATGGGGGGATACGAGCGCAACTCGCAACCCTGGACTGCAAGTCACACGCACTTTGATGACATCCCGGAGGATTTCAATTCGCGATTACTTGATCAAGACTGGAATCGATTTGAAGAGATCGCCCTCAACTCGCAGCGACGCGTGCCGATCATGGAAAAGATTGGCATGAAGAACTTCATCAACGGGCCGGAGGGGTTCACTCCCGACAACGAGTTCTGCTTGGGTGAAACCGAGGTTGGCGGATACTTTGTCGCGGCAGGATTTTGCGCACATGGAATCGCAGGAGCCGGGGGAATCGGCAAGGTGGTCGCCGAGTGGGTCGTAGCCGGCGAGCCGCAAACGGATCTCTGGCACATGGACATTCGTCGCTTTGGTGCGTCCTACACGTCTCCGTCGTTCACCATCGAGCGTGTGCGTGAGAACTACGAGTCGTATTACGACGTCCACTATCCGGGAGAAGAGCGCCAGAGCGCACGCCCGCTCAAGACCTCGCCTGTGTACTCATGGCACCGCGATGCCGGCGCCGTGTTTGGCGAAAAGGCTGGATGGGAGCGTGTCAACTATTACCTTCCGCATGCCACCGACGATTCGCTCCGACCGAATGGTTGGGCCGGAAAGCATTGGTCGTCGGCAATAGCCGCCGAACACATCGCCACCCGCGAGTCTGCGGGGCTATTCGACGAGTCGAGCTTTGCGAAAATTGCGGTGTCCGGCGAACGCGCGAGCGAATTTCTCAACATCGTGTGCGCTAACAACATTGAACGCGGTATCGACCGGGCGGTGTACACCCAAGCGCTCAATTCGCACGGCGGCATCGAATGTGATTTCACCGTGACCAAGACAGGCGATCAATCGTTTTTTATTGTGACCGGTACCGCCTTCGGCACTCATGACCTTGGCTGGCTCAAGAAGCAAAGTCGAGAGTTGGGATTCTCCGATGTGCAATTCAACGATGTCACAGAGTCGCTTGCGTGCTTCGGTCTGTGGGGTCCACAGTCACGAGAAATTCTCTCGGCGATCACTTCCGTCGATGTGGGCCACGATGAATTCAAATTTATGCACTCGCGCGAAATTAGCGTCGCCGGCATTGCGGTGCGAGCCACGCGGATTACCTATGTTGGCGAGCTCGGTTGGGAGATGTATGTCCCGACCGAAAACGGTGCGGCACTTTGGCAAGAATTACTCGAAGCCGGTATGCCACATCAGTTGATGACGTGTGGCTACCGCGCGATCGAGTCGCTCCGACTAGAAAAGGGATATCGCGCATGGGGCGGCGAGATCAACTCGGAAACGACCCCCTGGGAGGCAGGTCTTGGATTCGCTGTCGCGCTGGGCAAGGAAAAATTTATTGGTCGCGATGCCGTAGTTGCGTGCCAAGGAAAAGAAACGAAACGGCTCGTGGCAATGACCTTTGACGACATTCGTCAAGTGCCGCTAGGCAACGAGCCGATTCGCATCGGCAATGAAGTAGTTGGCCGCGTCAAGAGCGGGGGTCAGGGTTTCACCATTGACAAGGCAATTGGATACGGGTATCTGCCAATTCAACATGTTCACGCAGGAACGGCACTTGAAGTTGAGTTCTTTGGTGAGTGGGTCAAGGGCGTCGTGGCCCAGGACCCGCTATTTGATCCTGCTGGGTCGCGAATCCGCGCCTGAACCTGAGTCATCAAAACCGAATCACACACGAAATCGAAAACTTGAGCATCACGTTGCGTAAAGAACTCTGCGATCTCGGGTGTAGTCGCCAAATGCCCCGGTCGGAGGCGCTGAAGTAGGCGTTCCGCTCGGCTATCGAGACGCGAGATTTGCGGCGCCAAACGCGGAGTCAAACCGGTCGCACCAGATCACCACCGACACGAAGCGGACAAGGTCGACGTCGGCGGGGAGGTCGTAGTTTTGGTCGCCTTGGTTGCCCTTGAGGCGTCCCAGGTTGACGAAGTCGTCGTCGAACGCGCCTTCGTCGCCGGACGCAGGGTTCGTCGACAGATAAACATAGAGGTCGGGACCATTGGATGTGTCGAGGCCTTCGAGGCGAACGATCCGGCTCCCGTCGGCTAGCTGGAGCACCCGAGCCGTGCCGGTGGTGCCGTGGTCGAGTGACACGAACTCGCCGCGGGTGACCTCGAGCGGCTCCTCGGGCGCGCCGACCGATGCGGTCGGGATGGCTTCGTCGACTCGATCATCAATGAAGATCTTCTGGGGTTGGAACCAGTACAGAACGAATGCGACACCGCCGACGGCGAGCGCGGCGGCGATCCACGGCCAGCGACGTGGACGTCGGGTCGCGACGCCGTCCGTGCTGGGCAGTGGATCCAGGAGCTCGGTCATGGGCGTAGCCTCGTTCTCGTCTTTCTTGAGGCTACCTCGGTTGCTTTGCAGCAGCGCGAACGAGCCACGAAAATAGTGATGAACAATCGCGGAACACGGGCCTTCCGGCGCCGGTTGCATCGTATGTTCGCCGTATTCGGTCCCTCAGCGATGCCATCCATCAGCAGCTCGCCCGCGATTCCGATGTGCTCACCCGCGCCTGATCTTGAGTCTTTAGTCAGTTGTCGGGGAGGGGGGACTTGAACCCCCGGCCTCCTGGTCCCAAACCAGGCACGCTACCAACTGCGCCACTCCCCGGGATGAGCCATCCTAGCGATGTGGTCTAACGATGAGACGCGAGAGTGCGAACGCTGTTGAGTAGTCGCGACACATCGTCGTCATTTACATATCGAACGACTCCGGCGCGCACGACACCACCGCTTGCGGCGAGACCAAGTTGATCGACTGCTTCGACTGCGTAGGAATGTCCGGCCCACACGGCGATGCGATCGCTCGCCAGAACTTGCGCAACATGTGACGGCGAATATCCATCAATTGTGAATGCCACAGTTGGCGCGCGACCTTCCAATGTTTGGCGTCCCCACACGGTCACGCCCGGTGTATCGATTAGCCCCTGTAATAGAGGTGTAAAGACATCCGATTCGATCTGACTGACTCGTAACATGTCTTCCTCAATCAGGAAGCGGGCGGCCGCATCAACGGCGGCGATGCCTTCGAAGTTCGGGGTACCGGTTTCAAATCGTGTCGGCCCGATGTTGTTTGCGGGACGCACCTTGGCAACCGGAAGATCGTTGAGCAGATTGGGCTCGATACACAACACGCCGGCGTGCGGTCCATACCACTTATATGGGGAGCACGCGAGCACGTCGCAACCCAGCGTCGCGATGTCGATTGGCTGATGGACCGCGAGATGAACGGCATCGACAAACACGCGAGCGCCGGCATCGTGGGCCGCGCGAATTACTGGAGCCAAATTTGGAACCGTGCCGAGAAGATTTGAGGCACCGGTGATCGCAACCCATGCGGTTCGGTCATTGATTAAATCAATGACAGCCGACGGCTCCAGTACTCCGGTTGTCGCATCGAACGGGGCTAAGACATGTTCGGCGCGTGCAAGTTCGCAGGCGATCCGCCACGAAGACACATTTGCGTCATGATCAAGTCGTGTGCCCACCACACGATCACCTGGTTTGAGCATGTTGGCCACGGCGCGAGTGAAGGCCATCGTCATGGTCGTCATATTGGCGCCAAAACACACTCCGGCCGGATCGGCATTGAACAACTGGGCAACGGTGTTGCGTGTGCGACCCATCAGCGCATCACAGTCGTTTGCGGCGGAAAAGGAACCGCCGTTATTGGCATTGGAGCCGTTGGACGCCCAGTCGCTCATGGCACGAATCGCCACATCCACCATTTGGGTGCCGGCCGGGCCATCGAAGCGAGCCCATCCGTCGCGCACTCCGGGAAAGCGATGACGAATGTCTGGCGAGCTCACCGACTATTAATTGCCTGTGCGCTTGGCCAATTTGGCCAGTCGGCGTGCAGTTTTGCCAATCGGTTTAAAATGTCGCTGATCGAGGTCGGCAACTTCGACGCCGTTCGAAAAACGAACGCGGTAGCGAAGCCAATTGAATCCGTTGGCCAAAATTACTTTTCCTTCCGAACCGACAGGAACTTCCGCCAAGTCGACCGTTGTGACGACAACATCTCCAATTTTTAGATTGACCTGTTCCGGATGCGGAAACGCCAAGACATGCGGTTTCCATGAGGCTGCCACAGATGAAAAGGGTACACTTTGCGCTCTGTGAAAAGCATCATTGAGACCCTTGAAGGCAATAAAGTCAAAGTTTCCGTCGAAATAGATGAGGTCGAATTCGATCGCAATATCGACCAGGCCTTTCGCAAGATCGCCAAGGAAATCCGCGTCCCGGGTTTTCGCCCAGGCAAGGCGCCTCGTCAACTTCTGCAAGCCCAAATAGGTCTCGGCGCAGCGCGCTCGCAGGCGATTCAAGATGCGATTCCCGAATACCTGTCGGCGGCCGTTCGCGAGCATGACATTGATCTGATCGCCACCCCCAAGATTGAGATCACCAACGGTGAAACCGAAGGCCCGATCGCATTCGATGCGACATGCGAAGTCCGACCAGAGGTTTCCGTTCCTGGATATAACGGACTGCGTGTTGAGTTGCCTTCGCTAACAGTCACCGACAGCGATATCGACGAAGTGGTCGACTCGGAGCGCCGTCGTCATGGAAAACTCAACGATGTCGAACGAGCAATTATCGTCGGCGACCAAGTCACGCTAGACATTTCCGGAACGCGTGACGGAACGCCGGTGCCCGGCCTGAATGTTGAAGACTGGTTATACGAAGTCGGTAAGGGATGGGTCTCCGAAAGTTTTGATAGCAAGTTGATTGGCGCGACATTGAATCAGCACATCGAGTATTCCGAGGCACCAAACGGAACTACCGGTGTCGCCGAGATGACAATTAATGTCAAGAAAATTCAAGAAATGAAACTCGACGATCTCACCGATGAATGGGTATCCGAGCACGTCGCCGAATACGATTCCATTTCCGCCTGGAGGTCGTCGATTCGAACCCGACTGGAATCCATGAAATTGAATCAGGCCCGAAACGTGTTCGTCGAACGCACCACAAGCGCCCTCGGAGGACTCGTCTCGATCGAAGTGCCCGAAGCGATGGTGGCAAACGATTTACAATCACGGGTGAGAAATACGGTTGAGCAATTCAAGTCGCAAGGGGTAGCCCTCGAGCAGTGGCTGTCGGCAACGGGGCAATCAACAGACCAGTTCATCGAGACGCTTCGATCGCAGTCCCACACCGCGGTAAAGGTCGACCTCGCTTTGAGAGCGGTTGCCGTCAACGAAAACATCGTTGCCGATGACAACGATCTTGATGCCGAGTTTCAGCGCATTGCAATGCAAGTTGGGCGCAAAGTGCAGCAGGTGCGCAAGGCCTACGAACAAAACGATGCGGTGGCAGAACTCAAGGCGCAGATTCGCAAGTCGAAGGCCATCGATTGGCTACTTCACAACACGAAGCTTGTCGATCCCGACGGCCATGAAATCAATACCAGCGCGATGTTTGAAGACCATACTCACGAAGAGTCCACAGACAAGGCCGAAAACACAACTACTATTTAGTCGAACCCCCAAGGAGTCCAAATAATGCGCGATAAAAACGTCATGCGCGACAACTACGTCATGCGGAACTATTACGTTCCAAATGTCACCGAGCAAACGAGCCGTGGCGAGCGCGTGTACGACCTTTATAGCCGATTGCTCAAAGAGAACATCATCATTTTGGGAACTCCGATCGATGACACAATTGCAAATCTCGTCTGTGCTCAACTCATTCATTTGGAGAGCGAGAATCCGGACAAGGACATCAATATTTACATCAACAGCCCCGGTGGCGATATTACGGCGTTGTTTGCAATATACGACACGATGCAATTCATCAAGAACGACATAGCCACAATTTGCTTGGGCCAGGCGGCCTCCGCGGCCGCGGTGTTGCTGGCGGCAGGAACAAAGGGTAAGCGATTGGCGTTGCCTCACGCTCGAGTATTGCTACACCAACCCTATGGTCAAATGGACTATGCCCAGGTAACCGATCTCGAGATCGCAGCACGTGAAATTTTACGGATGCGTGAATTGATGGAGCGGATCTTGTCCAAGCACACGGGACAGCCAACCGAGCGGATTCACATCGATACAGATCGCGATTTTGTGTTGGAAGCCAAAGACGCCCTCGAGTATGGCGTCATCGACGAAATCATTACGTCGCGCAACCTGTCAGATCGCACCGGACCGATTCGCTGAGATAGATCGACACGATTATGGCCAAATTTGGTGACTCAGCCGAGTTAGTGAAGTGTTCGTTTTGCGGGAAATCGCAAAAGCAGGTGAAGAAACTCATTGCAGGTCCAGGCGTGTATGTCTGCGACGAATGCATCGATCTGTGCAACGAGATCATCGAAGAGGAATTCACCTCGACGGCCGAAGTTGGAATCGAACAGCTGCCGACGCCTCGAGAGATCAGGGCATTTCTAGATGAGTATGTCGTTGGCCAAGAACAGGCAAAGAAAGTTTTGTCGGTGGCGGTGTTCAACCATTATCGCCGAATCCGATATCGATCTTCGGGGAATTCGCGCAACGATGAAGTTGAGCTTCAAAAGAGCAACATCTTGCTACTTGGCCCCACCGGCTGTGGCAAAACCCACATGGCCCAAACGCTTGCTCGAATGCTCAATGTTCCGTTTGCTATCGCTGACGCGACCGCGCTCACCGAAGCCGGATATGTCGGGGAAGACGTCGAAAACATTTTGCTCAAGTTGTTGCAGGCCGCCGACTTCGATGTGAAGAAGGCCGAGACCGGAATTGTTTACATCGACGAAATCGACAAGGTTGCTCGCAAGAGTGAAAATCCGTCGATTACTCGGGATGTTTCGGGTGAGGGAGTCCAACAAGCACTGCTGAAGATACTTGAGGGAACGGTCGCCTCGGTTCCGCCACAAGGTGGTCGAAAACATCCCCATCAGGAATTCATCCAGATCGACACCACCAACGTGCTGTTCATCGTCGGAGGTGCGTTTTCTGGTCTCGAGCAAATCATCGGCACAAGGATTGGTCACAAGGGAGTCGGTTTCCACGCCCAGGTCCGATCCAAGGCCGAAAAAGATGCCGGAGAATTGTTCGCTCAGGTAATGCCAGAAGATCTGTTGAAATTTGGCATGATTCCTGAGTTTGTCGGACGGCTACCAATGATTGGAGCGGTGCACAGCCTCGATCGCGGTGCATTGATCCAGATCCTCACGGAACCAAAGAATGCCCTGCTTAAGCAGTATCAGAAGTTTTTTGAGTTTGAAGATGTCGAACTCGAAATCACCAAGTTCGCGCTTGAAGCGATCGCCGATCAGGCACTGAAACGAGGTACGGGCGCTCGTGGGCTGCGCGCAATTCTCGAGGAAGTGTTGCTCAATGTGATGTACGAGCTGCCCGGTCGAACAGATGTAGCCAAGGTTGTTGTTGATGTAGATTCCGTCATCGGAAAAGCGACCCCGACGATGGTTGCGCGCAACACTCGCGTCACTCGTCAGCGCCGCGCAGCGTCATAGTCCCTAGCTCCCGCTAATGCAATACGCGGAGGCATTGCACTATCTCGACGAACACGCAAGTTACGATAAAACCGGTCGGGTCGAATCTCCATCGCTGGCAAATATTTCCCGACTGATGGATCAAATCGCTAATCCGCAACTTAGCTATCCGGTCGTGCATGTCACGGGAACAAACGGCAAGGGTTCCACCACCCAAATCATTACCCGGTTGCTGATGGCCCACGGATTAAATGTCGGCACATACACGAGCCCGCATCTTGAGCGACTGAATGAGCGAATTTCATACAACGGAAGTTCAATTAGCGACGAAGACTTTGGCACAAACATCGGGGCGATCGCCGATATCGAGGTGCTTGCAGGGGTACGCCCGTCGTATTTCGAGATCATGACCGCGGCCGGATTCAGGTATTTTGCAGACTCGGCAGTAGACGTGGCGGTAGTCGAGGTGGGAATGCTTGGTCGTTGGGACGCAACGAATGTGGTCAATTCTGAAGTTGCCGTGATTACGAATATTGACTTGGATCATGTTGAATTTGCCGGCCCCCTGTTGGAAGACATCGCGCGTGAGAAGGTTGGGATCGCGAAGCCAAAAAGTTCGCTCGTCGTTGGCGACACAAATCCCGAATTGCGGCCGGTGTGGAGTTCGGCCGGGGCCGCCAAGGTTCTTCTGCGAGGCGACGATTTCGATTGCCTAGACAATCAGTTGGCGGTTGGGGGCAGACTAATTGATGTTCGAACTCCACGCGGAATCTATGACCAACTTGCATTGCCGCTCAATGGGCGACATCAAGGTGACAACGCGTCGATCGCGATTACGGCGGTAGAGGAATTCTTCGACGCGCCATTGTCTCGCGACATTGTCATTGACGGGTTCTCCAATGTTGATATGCCGGGACGATTTGAAGTGATGAGTCGCCAACCGCTCGTCATTATCGACGGGGCGCACAATCCCGCCGGTGCCGAAGTTTGCTCCCAAGTTTTCTTCGAAGACTTCGATCATCGCGGTCGACGAATTCTAATAGTTGGAATGTTGAATAGTCGCGAGCCGGGGTCGATGCTCTCGGCATTGCGAGCCGACGACTTTGATCTTGTTGTGTGTTGCACCGCGCCGTCGCCGCGGGGTTTGTCGGCTGAAACTATTGCACATGCGGCACGAGTAATGGGTTGCGATGAAGTGGAGACCGTTGACTCGGTCGCGCAAGCCTGCGAGCATGCGTTGACTATCGCAAGAAAAGAAGACGCGGTGCTTGTTGCTGGCTCGCTCTATGTGGTGGGTGCTGCGCGCACAAATTTACGAAACCCCAGTAGCATTTAGCGAGTGACAAATCGAACTCTCGTACTTCTGAAGCCGGATGCCGTTGAACGAGGTTTAGTCGGCGAGATTATTTCGCGCTTCGAAAAAAAGGGATTGGCAATCGTGGCAATTGAGCATCGACAATTGGGTGCGACAATTCTCGAGCAGCATTACCAAGAGCACAAAGGTAAGGGTTTCTACAAGGATTTGGTTGAGTTCATGTCACGGGGACCGATCGTGGCCCTGGCTGTGGAGGGCCCCGATGACACATGGCAGATTGTTCGCGCAATGATGGGTGCCACGAACCCGCGGGATGCATCGCCTGGAACGATTCGAGGCGATTTCGGCACCATCTTTACCGAAAACCTTGTTCATGGAAGTGATTCGGCCGAGTCGGCCGATCGTGAGATCAGAATCTTCTTTCCGAATCTTAAGTAGAATTACAACATCTATGTGGCGCGATCGTTCACGATCGGCGTCAAGGAGCACTCGAAATGGTTCGTGGTAACGCATTATCTCTTGGTCGCGATATTGCGATCGACTTAGGTACTGCCAACACACTCATTTATGTGAAAGGCGAAGGGATCGTCCTCGACGAGCCATCCACGGTCGCAGTCGACAATCGGACAGGGCAGCTCGTCGCCGTTGGTTTGGAAGCCAAGCGAATGTGGGGGAGAGCGCCGAAGAGTATTCGAATCGTCAGACCGTTAAAAGACGGCGTGATTGCCGATTTTGCAATCTGCGAAAAGATGCTGCGCTACTTCATTCAAAAAGTACATTCGAGCAAGTGGAATAAACCGCGAATGATTATCTGCGTGCCATCCGAGGTGACCGGCGTCGAGCGTCGGGCCGTACAAGACGCCGCACAGTTTGCCGGCGCCCGCAGACCCGTCTACATCATTGAAGAGCCAATGGCGGCCGCAATCGGTGCCGGTCTCCCGGTGCACTTGCCGAGCGCAAACATGATTGTCGATATCGGCGGCGGTACCACCGAGGTCGCAGTAATTTCAATGGGTGGAATTGTGACAGCACATTCTGCTCGTGTCGCGGGCGACGAAATGAACGACGCAATCGTGGCGATGTTTCGCAAAGAATTCAATTTGGATATTGGAGATAACACCGCCGAGGAAGTGAAAATACAAATTGGGTCGGCATGGCCACTTGCAGAGGAAATTACCGCCGACGTCGGTGGCCGCGACGTGACAACCGGATTGCCTCGCACACAAGCAATTACCACAAATGATGTTCGCTCCGCACTCGATGAGCCCGTGACGGCGATTATCGATGCGATCAAAATGACTCTGGAGCGAACGCCTCCCGAACTGGCGGCGGACATAATCGGACAGGGGCTCGTGCTTTCGGGTGGCGGATCGCTCCTGGCCGGTCTGCCCGAGCGAGCCACATTCGAAACAGGAATTCACGCGTATCTGGCGCCCGAACCTCTCTATTCGGTCGTCCTTGGGGCTGGGCTGACACTGGACAACATTGAAGCCATGAAAGGTCTGACCGCGCAGACCGTTCTCGAGTAGGTCGACTCGAGAGATTGTGGCCGGATTCACCATCAATCGACGCCGAGCAATTGTATTGCTGGCCCTGACATCAATAATTTTACTGACACTGGATTTGCAGGGGAGTTCGGCCACCACGACGGTGCGTTCAGCATTTGCCACCATCTTTCGACCAATCGAGGGTGTCGTTCGGGTCGTGAGTCGACCGGTAAGTAATGCATGGTACGGAATCACTCATTACGACGATGTCAAACTCGACAACAGGCTGTTGCGTGAGAAAATTGCCCAACAGGAAGGCGCCGCGGTTGCGGCGGCGGCATCGGTCAGGCTGGCCCAAGAATTGCTTGCACTCAATGGATTGCCGACTCTCGCCGGAATCAACTCGGTAACCGCGCAAGTGATCGGCGACTCGCCGTCAAACTTTTCACAGAATGTCGAAATTAATCAAGGAAGCGAAAGCGGGATCCGCGTCGGAATGCCCGTATTAAATGCCGCGGGTCTTATCGGTCGAATCACTCAGGTGTTTCCTAATCGGGCGGTCGTGATGTTGATCAGCGATCCGGAGTACGCATTGTCGGTAAAAGTAGTAAGTGTTCCCAAGTCGACGACCGCGTCGACGGTGCCAGGCGAAGGGATCGCGACCAAGGTAACCGTTGCGCCGACGACGACAACGACTATTGCCAACCCGATTGTGGTGTCGACGATTCCCGGGTTTACTCCCGGCGCGACGACGATTCCATCTCCGCCGTCGGGAATCACGTCGCTCACGGTTCCGAGCAGCGGGATACTGGCCGTTCGCGAAACAGGGATTTTGGAGGGCAGGGGTCCATCGCACGCACCGACCGTTCGATTCATATCCACCGATCCTCGATTTGGCGAAATTCATGTCGGCGCCCCAATCGTGAGCGCCGGTGGTTCGACGAGTTTGGCGCCTCCTGACATCGTTATCGGCACGGTTTCTCGAGTCGTGCCGCGGCTGGGAACGGCCGGTCCGATTTTGGAGATCGAATTGGTCACGGACCTGACGAATCTGTCGTTTCTGCGAGTCTTGCTGTACCAACCGATAACCGAACGCGTGACTCCGTGAATCGAGTCTTGGTGATCGCTTCCAATCGATGGACGCGACTTGTGCTGGTCGCACTAGTCCTGCTTGGATTTCAAACGACGCTCCTCAGTGAACTGCGACCCTTCGGCGTGATTCTTCCACTGATGTTGCTCTTTGCGGTGAGCGCGGGAAGTGTTCACGGATCCGAAGTTGGTGCAATCACCGGCTTGATCGTCGGGGCGATGTATGACTGCGTGCTCACCACTCCGTTTGGACTGGCGTCCTTGGTCATCGGCAGCGCCGGATATTTGGCTGGACTATTGCCCTTCTTTGTTCGAGAGCCGACGTGGTGGAGTCGGGTAATCGTTGTTGCCGTAGTCAGCGCGATCGGAGAAAGCATGTTTCCGGTGGCGCTCTCGACGGTTGGTTTTGATGGTTGGCTGAACACGCATGTTTTGTGGGTCGCGGCGGTTGTCGCACTATTCACATGCGTGCTTGCTCTTCTTCTCGTGCCACTATCTCGGTGGACACTTCGAGAATCGCTAAGTGCATAAGTGGTCACGCCTAATCGATCAAAACGTCTCGTAGCACTTGGGGTTACCGCCCTGTTGTTGATGAGTTTGTTGACCATTCGAATGTGGGTTTTGCAGGCCGTCGAAGCGGAATCAACCGAGTCGATCGTGCTGGCTGTTCGGACGCGCACGATCAAATTGTTAGGTGAGCGAGGACGTATTTTTGATGTGACGGGTCGTGTTTTGGCCGACAACCAACGGATCCTCACGGTGACGATCGATCGAAGCGTGATCAACGATCCCGTCGACCGACTGGCAATGTTCCAACGCCTGTCGGGACCGCTTGGCCTACCGCTCGACCTGTTGTACAAGCGATTCGACGACCAGCGTTTTGGACCATTAGAAGCACTGCCACTAAAGGAAGATGTCTCCGAAGACACCGCACTTTTTTTGCAGGAACGGACCGAGGACTTCCCGGGAGTATTTGTCCGAGAGGAGTACCGACGAAATTATCCATACGGTGCATTGGGAAGTCACATCATTGGCTACTTGGGTGCAATCCTGTCCAATAATCTCGCCTACTACCGTTCGGTGGGTTATGACCCAAACGAACGAGTCGGTCAGTATGGCATCGAACAGTCGTATGAGACGATCTTGCGTGGAAAACCAGGATACGTTCGATTCGAAGTAGACGCGCAAGGAAATGTGCTGCGAATTCTTGAGCGAGTAGAACCCGTCATCGGCAATGACCTTCAATTGTCAATTGATCTCTCGATACAACAATTCGCGGAGCAGGCCCTTGAAACTCAGTTGGGCCTTCGCCGACGAGTCGAGGCCGCCACGGTGAATTTGCCGGACGGAACTCCCGATCCGCAATATCCCGAGGTCACCTATTACAAAGCACCGGCCGGATCGGTTGTATTGCTCAATCAAGAAAATGGGCAAATAGTCGCCATGGCTTCGTATCCGCGATTTGACAACCGCTGGTTTGGTTCCGTGATCACCAACAATAAATTTGCCCAGATATTTCCCCGGACGGATGATCCCGACTTGTCCATCCTTGTCAATCGAGCCGTGTCGGGCCGATACAACTTGGGTTCGTCGTTCAAGCCATTCGTCGCCTATGCAGCGCTCAATACTGGTCAATTGCCCGGAGGATCGAAATATACGTTTCGAGACGAGGGCACATACAAATTAGAAAGTATCCCCAATGACCGATGTCGGCAGGGGGTGAAGTGCGTCTTTCGTAATGCGACCTGCCGGGCCACGAATCAGCCGTGCAGATATGGAAACGTCACCGTCGAGGATGCGTTGGCAGTATCCAGCGACTCCTTTTTTTACAAGATTGGGGAACAGATACTCACCGAACGGGGCTATCAGGCAATTCTGGAACAGCAGGTTCGGCTGTTCGGATTTGGATCTCCGACCAATGTCGATCTTCCCTATGAGTATTCGGGCACGATTCCCAGTAAGGCGCTGAAACGACGAATGGCAGACCTTGGAGCAATTTCAGAGGAGTCGGGTCAGGCCTACTTCGTTGGCGACCAGATTCTCTTCGCGATCGGACAAGGCTTGCTTTCGGCAACTCCGCTACAGGTTGCCTCCGCTTTTGCGGTGTTAGCAAATTCCGGGAAATTGTTTCAGCCCCATGTGGTACAGCAGGTCCTGTCTCCTGGCACTCCGGATGCCTCGCCCGGATTTGCCAACATTGAATTTGGCTCGGTCATCGACCGCTTCGATCAATTGGACCCAGTTCGCACCCTCGATATGACCGGCGATCGTCGGGACCCGATTATTAATGGGTTGACGCGGGTCATTACGGGGCCGGGGG
>JBKJXI010000207.1:0-8170 GCA_046716325.1 Ilumatobacteraceae bacterium
TTACCAAGGTGTATTGGCCTACCGGCAAGGGCCAGAACAACCGTGGATTGTCACGAAAACATATCGCGGAGTCAATCAACGGCTCGCTGAAACGACTGGGCACAGATTATGTGGATCTCTATCAAGCTCATCGCTTCGATATCGAGACACCGCTGGAAGAGACGATGCTCGCGTTTGCCGACATCGTTCGGCAGGGCAAAGCGCTCTACATCGGTGTGTCGGAGTGGGACGCAGTTCAAATTGCGCGCGGTGCACAGCTCGCCCGCGAATTGCAAGTGCCATTCATTTCCAATCAACCGCAGTATTCCATGCTGTGGCGGATTATCGAGCAAGAAGTAGTCCCCGCCTGCGAAAAGGAAGGCCTGTCTCAAATCGTGTGGTCACCTCTGGCCCAGGGTGTGCTGACCGGCAAGTACCTGCCCGGTCAACCGCCTCCCTCGGGTTCACGCGCCACGGACGAACTCGGCGGAAAAAACTTTATTTCTCGATGGATGACCGACGAGGTGCTCACCAAAGTCCAGGCATTGCGACCTCTGGCCGATCGAGCGGGGCTGACGATGGCCCAACTCGGCGTCGCATGGGTGTTACAGAATACGAATGTTGCGTCCGCGATCGTCGGAGCATCCAAACCGGAGCAACTAGACGACAATGTCGCGGCCGCCAAGGTGAAACTTGACCCTTCATTGATGAATTCAATTGATGAAGCACTGGCGGGAGTGATCGTGACCGATCCACGCAAGACCGAATCACCGACTACTCGACCCTGAGATCAAATTGACTACGGTCCCGAAAAAACTCCACCCGGCTCGGTTGCCCTGACCGGCGCGGAGTCACCCTCGTAGCGCGACAGTTCGGCGCGACCAACGACATGCCAGTGCACTTCATCGGGGCCATCCGCTAGCCGAAGCGTGCGCTGACCCGTGTACATACGAGCAAGCGGCGTCCACTGCGACACTCCCGTGGCACCATGCATCTGGATCGCCTCGTCGATGATCTTGCACACGCGCTCCGGCACCATCGCTTTCACCGCGCTTACCCACACTCGAGCCTCGACATTCCCCAACGTGTCCATTGCCTTGGCCGCACGCAATACCATTAGCCGCATAGCTTCGATCTCAATGCGAGCCTTGGCGATCACTTCGGTGTTTTTGCCTAGCCGAGCAATTGGTTTGCCAAATGCCTCGCGTGTTAATCCACGGCGCACCATCAATTCAAGTGCTCGCTCGGCGGCGCCCACCGAACGCATGCAATGGTGTATCCGACCGGGGCCCAATCGCACTTGGGAGATCTCAAAACCTCGACCCTCTCCGAGCAACAGGTTCGATGCCGGCACCCGCACATCGGTGAACCGTAAATGCATGTGACCGTGCGGTGCGTCGTCTTCTCCAAACACGTGCATAGGTCCGAGAATGTGAACACCGGGGGCGTCCATCGGTACAAGTATTTGTGATTGCCGTTTGTGTGGCGGACCGTCGGGACTCGTCTGGACCATACATATCATTATTTTGCAGCGAGGATCGCCGGCGCCCGAGATGTAGTACTTCTCGCCGTTGATCACCCACTCGTCACCGTCAAGAACGGCCCGACAGCGAATATTTTTGGCGTCCGAGGATGCGACATCCGGTTCGGTCATAGCAAACGCCGAACGAATCTCGCCGGCCAACAATGGCTCGAGCCACTTCTTTTTCTGTTCGGGAGTCCCGACGCGCTCGAGTACCTCCATATTGCCGGTGTCGGGGGCGCTGCAATTCAAACACTCCGAGGCGAGGGGATTCTTTCCCAGTTCATTGGCGATGTAGGCGTAATCCAAATTGGATAGTCCTTCGCCGGTTTCGGCATTTGGCAGAAAGAAGTTCCACAAGCCACTGGCCTTTGCCTTCTTCTTCACCTTGTTCAATAACTCGAGCTGGCCGTCGCCATATCCCCAGTGCTGTTTTCGATTTTCGCCGAGTCGGTAGAACTCGGCCGTGATCGGCTCGACCTCATTGGCGATAAATAGTTTCACCGCTTCATACAGCGGAACCGCCTTCGCTGACATCGCAAGATTCATTGCATCGTCTGTGGTGATTCCTGAGTGCATCCCGGGTGCTGGCATGCGCTCAGGTTAGTGCGGAGTCAAATCCAGGTGCGCGCCAGAGGTGGGCACCTTTGCGATTATCCCTCGCTAAGAATGACCAGTGGAATTTCTCTCGTTGTCTTGGTCTGGTAACCGGCATAGCCCTTGTATCTGGCCGCCACAAGGGGCCACATTCGGGCTCGTTCGTCGCTCGTGGCCACGCGGGCCGTCATTGTCTTTTTTGGCTTGCCCATATAAGCAACTTCCACTCGCGGATTGTCGCGGAGGTTGAGAAACCAAGCGGGGTGGTGATCATCGCCCCCACGTGAAGCAACAATGACGATTGCGTTGCTTTCTTGCAGCGGTGAGGTAAGCATTACCGTTCGCGACGCGCCGCTTTTCCTCCCGACCGTCGTCAACTGGAGAACGGGCATCGTGCCAAAGCTCCAACCCTTCCGCCCGCGAGTAACTCCAAGAATCGCGCGATGCACGGCGTTCATCGTCTTAAGTTGAAAGTCACTTGGCATTGAACGCCTTTCATTTCTGCAAGTGATTAGTTGACTTGCCGATCTCGGCCCAGCCAATACGGCTCGCGTAACTTGAATTTCTGCAACTTGCCGGTAGCGGTTCTAAATAATTCCGTGCGAAATTCTACCCTCTTTGGACATTTGTATCCGGCAAGTCTGGTCTTGGCGTATGCCACAACATCACTCTCGTCGAGATCCGAATCCGGAGTCTTGACCACTAGCGCCAACACTAACTCGCCCCACTTCTCATCGGGAATACCAATAACTGCGACCTCGGCGACCCCCGGATGAGAAAAGAGTGCATCTTCTACTTCGATGGAACTGATGTTCTCGCCGCCCGAGATGATCACATCTTTCTTGCGGTCAGAAATCGCCAGGAAGTGATCACCGCCAATGGTGCCGCCGTCACCGGTATGAAACCATCCGGACTCGATGGCTTTGTCGGTTTCCGCGGGTTGATTCCAGTAGCCCTCCATCACGACGTTGCTGCGAGCCAAAATTTCGCCGTGCTCGTCGATCATTGTTTCGACTCCCAGAGCAGGAGCGCCGGCCGAACTTAATTTGCTTGCCTGATCCACCTGCGACAACGAGTCGAACTCGGCCCGCATCCGATTGATCGTTAGCAGTGGCGCCGTCTCGGTGAGCCCATAAATCTGAACGAACTCCCAGCCCAGTTCGGACCGTACGCGCTCGATCGTGCGGGTCGGCGGTGCGGCGCCCGCCACCACCATTCGCATGCGTCCGCGTCCGGGAATTTCCCCCGGCCATGTCGCGGCGGCGTCAAGTATCGCATTTGCAACCGCCGGTGCGGCACACAGCAGTGTCACTCCGTATTTATCTATTCGGCGCAATATTTCCGCTCCATCGACCTTGCGCAAAATAATGTGCTCACCGCCCATGGCCGTGACCGCATACACCATGCCCCACCCATTGCAGTGAAACTGCGGCAGCGTGTGTAGATAGACGTCGCGATCGTTCACTCCCATATGCCAACCAAATGTCGCGGCATTCAACCACAAACTGCGATGTGTGAGTTGCACGCCTTTCGGACGCGCGGTAGTGCCACTGGTGTAATTGATTGTCGCTGTTGCGTCTTCGTCTGGTGACCAGAATTGTGGCTCAATATCGACTGGATACAAGACTTCGTCAGACTCTTTGCCGATAACGAATCGATGAGCGGGATTGACGCCGGCAAGTGACTCATTTAGTTCCGGATCAACAAGCAATACATCGGCGCCGGAGTGCTCGACTATGTAGGAGATTTCATTGGCAACGAGACGAAAATTGATCGGCACAAGAATTCGGCCAGAGCCGCTGACACCAAAGAAACTGGTGAGCAACCGTGCAGAGTTTTGGCTCACTATTGCGACCCGCGCACCTTGCGGAACTCCAAGTGCATCCAACCCGGCCGCTTGCGCGCGAGCGCGACTGGCCATCTGTTGATATGTCTGAGTTCCCCATGACTTTGCCGGTTGATCCGGTTCATCGATGAATGCAACACGATCGGGATACACCTGCTCCGCCCTACGCAAATGATCGACGACCGTCAATGGAACTTTCAACTTATGTACCCCTTAGTGTGCTGTCCGTCGAACAATAGCGGCAGGTCTACTATTTGCGAAAGTGCGAAGCGACCTCGGTGAAAAAACGCTGGATCGACTCCTTGCGTTGGGTAAACGAATCACCGAGGGTGAAATCGGGCAGACAGAATTCATCGAACCCAATCTGTTGATACTCGGCAATTATTTCCACCATTTGTTCCGTGGTACCAACAATTGATCGACCTTCGGGAACCTTCGCTCGAACGTTTTCCACAGCATTTGGATCTTCGACGATGTACACAAGTGCCTGAGTTGTCTTGTGCATAGTTGCCGGATCTCGATGTTCTTTCTCGCAGGCCACATGCAGTCGATCGACCACCGCCGGCGTGGTCGCCGGTGTGCCCCATGTGTTCCACAACTGTGCATACCGGGCCGCAAACCGCAACATTCGCGGGCTTCCGGTTCCAACCAATAGCGGAAGTGGAAGTTGCACGGGTTTCGGTTCGCAGGGCGCGTCGGAAATCGTGAAGTACTTTCCAGAAAAGTTCACCCGCTCCTCGCTCAACAGTCGCGAGATGATCTCTATCGCCTCGCCAAAACGAGTGACACGATCCCTTGGTTCCATGAGGTCAATCCCATAGGCACGATGTTCGTTGACCTGCCATCCGGCGCCGAGTCCAAGGACGAAACGTCCATTGCTTATTCGGTCTATCGTGGCGGCTCGATTGGCGAGCACCGCCGGATGATTCACCGTGATTGGCGACACCAATGAGCCGATCCGAATTCGTGGCACCGATGCAGCCAGCCCGGCAAGGACACTGAAACACTCCAATACATCGCCGCCGGCGGTTTCGCCTTCGGTCGTGTTGGGCATGTAGTGGTCGGCGTACCACAGTCCGTCCCAGCCGTCGCGCTCCATCATCTGCGCAAGCTCTTGTACTTCGGCAAACGGTCGATTCATCGCTGGCCACACGGAGAATTTCATTTCCGCCAACCTACTCGCCTTCCAATCAGCCTCGCTGATCAGCCGTTTTGACTGCGACTCAGGAGATCGCGAATTTCCCTCAACAGCACGACCTCACTAGATGGCGCGGGCGACTCTTCCAGCGCATCTTGGCCGGCCTTTCTACGCTCGGCCATCTTCTTCATCGGCACCACCACAATGAAATAGATCGAACCCGCCACCGCCAGAAACGAAATCATCGCATTGATGAAATGTCCGTAGCGAAAGACACTCTCGTTGATCGTGAAGGTCAGGTTGGAAAAATCCTGCTTGCCAAACATTGCCGCAATGAGCGGCGTGAGGAAGTCTTCCACCAGTGCCGCGATCACGCCACCGAAGGCCACGCCGATGACGACGGCGATTGCCAGGTCAACGATGCTTCCCCGCATGATGAAATCCTTAAAGCCTTTTAACATGATGTATCTCCCCTTACCGGCCCGAGATCGGTCCAACGGTTGGCACGCTAATCCAGTTTGCCAGCAATTGCGAGAGACAGGAAGACCGCCGAGTTCTTCTAGAGTTGTCCGAATGAAAGACCTCTTTTCACTTCAGGGTCGAGTTGCTCTCGTCACCGGCGGCTCTCGCGGAATTGGTGCGATGATCGTGCGGGGGTTCCTCGAGCATGGCTGTTCGCGTGTGTATATCACCGCTCGCAAAGCTGCCCAATGCGACGCGGCCGCACACGAACTTTCGCAATACGGTGAGTGCATTTCCCTACCGGGTGACATCTCCTCGCTAGACGGCGTCAACACCCTTGCAGCAGCAGTAGCCGCGCGCGAACCGACGCTGGACATTCTCGTCAACAACGCAGGTGCTGCGTGGGGTGAAGACTTTGATTCGTTCCCGGAAAGCGGTTGGGACAAGGTGGCCGATCTGAATATGAAAACGCCATTCTTTTTGACTCAGGCACTGGCCCCGCAACTTCGCGCCGCCGGCAAGTCGGGCCATCTCGCCAAGGTGATCAACATCGCATCCGTCGATGGGGTCGCCGTGAACATGTTGGAGACATATTCGTATGCGGCGAGCAAAGCCGGGCTTATCCATTTGACGAAACGAATGGCAATGCGGCTGATCAAGGACAACATTTGTGTGACTGTCATCGCGCCTGGTGCATTCGCCTCGGACATGAACCGGGCTGCACGCGACCATGCCGATCTCGTATCGCAATCCATTCCAGCCGGTCGAATAGGCACCGTCGAGGATATGGCCGGTGCAGCTATCTATCTCGCTTCGCGGGCCGGAGACTACGTCGTCGGATCAACTCTCATCGTGGACGGCGGAGTGACCTACACCCGCTAAGTTGCGGTCCACCTCTCGATTCCGGCCAGACCGTACGACTTCAGGTACATCGCTCGAGTCGGCTCGATTGAAATGAATACCGCGCCGGGAGAATTGTCGGGACCGCCCGGAGAGAATGCGCTGAGGTCATAGTCGAACACGCCATTCCACAAGCGTCGCTTCACTTCTAGGTCATCGACGACAGTGGCCCTGCCCCACACCTCGAGTCCGTCACCAGTTGCGGTGACTTGCCAATGCAGAGCGACCCTGTTCTCGTTGGCAATGTTGAGCACCTTGACCGATGCTCGTGCGGTCATCACCCACATCGTGTCGCCCTCCCACGCCGGGTGAACGGGAACCACATCGGGGGCGCCATCGGATCCGACTGTGGCCATGTGCGCCCATGGCGACAGTTCCGTCGCTCGTATCTTGACTTCGTCCAAATTCACTTACGGACCTCCTGGGTTCATTGGAAACTTTGATGTCGCCGTCGCGTAGCGCCAGATGAATTGACTTTCGAGTGAACTACTCGACTCGCATTCCTGAAATCGCCCGAGCGATGACAAGCTGTTGAATCTCCGAGGTGCCTTCAAAAATGGTATGGATCTTGGCATCGCGATGCCAGCGCTCAACCGGATACTCACGGGTGTAGCCGTAGCCACCAAGAATCTGAATGGCGTCTTCGGTTACGCGGACCGCGACTTCGCTGGCGTAGTACTTGCTCTGCGATCCTTCGGCGTTCTTGAATCCGCCGTTCCTGGCCAGCCAAGCCGCCCGCCAAATGAGTAACCGCGCCGCATCAATCTCGGTGATCATGTTGGCGAGTTTGAACGCAATTGCCTGATGCATGATGATCGGCTTACCGAACGTCTTGCGCTCCTTGGCATAATCGAGAGCAAACTCGTAGGCGGCTCGCGCCACGCCGAGCGCTTGCGCGCCGACCGCCGGTCGCGTTGCCTCAAATGTGGCCATGGCCGGCTGTTTTCCACCGGCGTGTCCGCCTTCCCGAGCGCGGGCAAGTTTGGCATCAAGTTTTTCCTTACCGCCAAGCAAACACGAACCCGGTACGCGAACATCTTCGAGTACCACCTCTGCGGTATGACTGGCGCGAATGCCATGCTTTTTGTACTTCTGACCCTGCGATAATCCCTTTGTGTTGGGCGGAACAACGAAACTCGCCTGTCCGCGACCTTTCAATTCTGGTTCAACCGCGGCAACGACCACATGCACGTTGGCGATGCCACCGTTGGTTATCCAGGCCTTGGTGCCATTCAGCACCCACTCTCCGCTGGCCTCGTCATACACCGCGCGAGTGCGCAAACTTGATACGTCGCTTCCCGCATCGGGCTCGCTGACGCAGAACGCACCGAGTTTCACATCGTCGGCCGTGCCATAACACTGCGGCACCCATTCCATCATTTGCTCCGGAGTGCCGTTACCGGAAATACCCGCGGCGGCGAGCCCGGAACCCATGATCGCCATGCCAATGCCGGCATCTCCCCAAAACATTTCTTCAACCGCAACGGGCAGGGTCAGTCCGCTTTTGTCGCCGATCGCATTGACAATGAAATCCACACCATACAAACCGATCTTGGCCGCCTCCTGCACGATGGGCCACGGGAACTCCTCTCGCTCATCCCACTCATGGGCGGCCGGACGTATGACGTCAACGGCGAAAGTGTGCACCCAGTCCTTGATCTGTAGCTGATCGTCGTTGAGAGTCAGTGAAAATTCGGTCATTCCTATAAGTTACCCGACCGTATCC
>JBKJXI010000208.1:0-3187 GCA_046716325.1 Ilumatobacteraceae bacterium
CTAACCAACTGAGCTACGCCCACCACGGGACTTTTAGTGTAGGCTATTGACGACGTAATCACTGGAGTTGATAACCATGTCAGCGATGGATTCCACGCTGCGCTACTCATTGGCGGACCGAGCCAAAGAGATCACCACACGAGAACTGGCAACCTACGCACAGCGTACGAGGGCCTCGCAACGGGCGAACGCTCGGGCGCGACGGGTGTTGCCGCTAGGCGTACCTTCCAGTTTTCAGGCCTACGACCCGTATCCAATCGTCATTCGTGCCGCGCAGGGATCGTGGATGGAAGACGTCGATGGCAATCGTTACACCGACTTCGACATGGGCTTCGGAGCACTCTTTGCCGGCCATGTTCATCCGCTGGTGCGTACCGCAATTGAAAATCAGCTGGGTAGCGGGACCCTATTTGTCAATCCGGCCGAGGCAAATGCCGATGTTGCCGAGCTGTTGGCCGCGCGCTACAGACTGCCGATGTGGCGCTTCACCAACTCAGGCACCGAAGCGACAATGGATGCGATCCGGGTGGCTCGCGCGGTCACGAAGCGCGATAAAATCGTCAAAGTTGAAGGGGGATATCACGGTCATCACGATGAAGTGATGGTGTCAATGAAGCCGCCCCTTCATCTCGCCGGACCGCCATCTTCACCCAACTCGGTTCCGTCCTCGGCGGGGATTTCGAAAGGCGTCGTTCGCGACACAGTCGTGATTCCATACAACGATGCCGAAGCACTCGAGCGAGCGTTGCGAAGCGGCGAGGTCGCCTGCTTCATCGTCGAACCGGTCATGGAAAATATTGGAATTTGTTTGCCCGACGATGGCTATCTGCAATCTGTACGCGAGATCACCTCGCGATTCGGAACACTGCTGGTATTCGATGAGGTGAAGACGGGAATCACCGCCGGCTGGTCCGGCGCCAGCGGAGCCCTTGGAGTGACTCCCGATCTCGTCGCCGTGGCCAAGTCCATCGGGGGAGGACTACCACTCGGTGCCTTCGGGGGCAAGCAGGAGTACATGGATCTGATCACCAACGGACAGGTAATCCATCTGGGAACCTACAACGGAAATCCGTTGTGCATGGCAGCCGCCCGTGCCGTGCTCGCCGACATTTGCACACCCGAAATCACCACGACAACAATTAGTCGCAACTCAATGCTCATCGATGCGGTCAACACCATCATTGTCGATGCTTCGCTGCCCGCACACACGGTGCGATTTGGTGCCAAGGGCTGTGTCACCTGGGCCGAGGACCAGATTCGCAACTATCGCGACTATAAGAACACCGATTTCGATCTGGCATTTGCCCAATGGATCCACGGAATTAATCGTGGGATTTTGTTGCCGCCGGGGCTGGATGAACAGTGGCTTATCTCGGTGATGCACAGCGACGGCGACGCATTGCGTTACGCCGATGTGTTCTCCGAATTCGTCCAAGAGCTCATCGACTAGTACCGGTCGGCTAGCGGGCATTCCTACCCAAGCCCAGTAAGGGTTTGAGAATGCTTGACCGAACACCTGTTCGGGGGTATGGTTCATTCACACATCCACCCAGGACTTTGCAACACCCCGTTTCTAAGTTGACAACTTCCAACATCACACCGATCAAGCAGTACCTATAGCGAAAGGCGCGCCATGGCCAAGAATATCGACAAAGAAAACAGCAAGAGCAACGTCACAAATAACTCCGACAACATTGTCGAGCGCAACAAGGCCCTCGAGGTTGCGCTGGCGCAAATCGACAAGCAGTTTGGTAAGGGATCAATCATGCGCATGGGCGAAAAGAAATCCATGACCATTGCATCCATTCCAACCGGCGCGCTTCCACTTGACATCGCGCTCGGAGTGGGCGGGTTGCCTCGAGGTCGCGTCGTAGAGATCTTCGGCCCCGAGTCATCGGGCAAGTCAACTCTGGCCATGCATGTGGTGGCCGAAGCCCAACGCAATGGAGGCATCTGCGCCTATGTCGATGCCGAACACGCCATGGATCCCGCATATGCATCCGCCATCGGTGTTGACATCGACAACCTGCTGATCTCTCAACCCGACACCGGCGAGCAAGCCCTTGAAATTGTGGACATGCTCGTGCGTTCCGGTTCGCTCGATGTGATTGTTGTCGACTCGGTTGCGGCACTTACTCCGCGAGCCGAAATCGAAGGCGAAATGGGTGACAGCCACATGGGTCTGCAGGCACGCCTTATGAGCCAGGCGCTGCGCAAGCTCACCGCCGGGCTCAGCAGGTCCGACACCGTGCTGATTTTCATCAATCAACTGCGCGAAAAGATCGGCGTGATGTTCGGTTCTCCTGAAACCACCACCGGCGGGCGCGCGCTCAAGTTTTACTCGTCGGTTCGACTCGATATTCGCCGTATCGAGTCGATTAAAGATGGTATGGAAGTGGTGGGTTCGCGCACTCGCGTGAAGGTGGTAAAAAATAAGGTCGCTCCGCCGTTTCGACAGGCCGAATTCGACATCATGTACGGCAAGGGGATCAGTCGCGAAGGTGCTGTGCTCGACATGGCCGTCGAGATGGGTATCGGCAAGAAGTCCGGCGCATGGTTCACCTACGAAGGCGAACAACTTGGTCAGGGTCGCGAAAACGCCAAGACATTTCTCCTTGAAAATCCCGAGATCATGGTGCAAATGGCCGACCGCGTTCGTCAGATGGCCGGTATCGGTGCGGCAGTCGTCCCCGAGTTCGACGCGCAAGACGATGAGCCAATCGAACTTGAGTAATCGGTACCACTTGGTCATTTAGATCTCCTATCGGTGGGTGTGCCCTACGCACCCACCGACAGGGCTGCCATCGCATTGGCGGTAAACTCGTCAGCCTGTGACAGGCAAATACATCGTGCGCACCTTCGGGTGCCAGATGAACAACCACGATTCCGAACGCATTGCGGGGTTATTGGAAGTCGAAGGTCTTCAGCCAACCACGGTGGAAGACGATGCAGATGTCGTAGTGATCAATACCTGCTGTATTCGCGAACACGCCGACGAGAAGCTGTACGGAACGCTCGGAACATTGAAGAAATGGAAGGACGCTCAGCTCGGGCGCCAGATCGTCGTCGCCGGTTGTCTAGCCCAAAAGGACAAAGACATTGTTCGACAGCGGGCGCCGTATGTCGATGTGGTGATGGGCACCCACAATGTTCATCGGGCCAGTAAACTCTTGCAGCACGCCAAGAC
>JBKJXI010000209.1:0-4217 GCA_046716325.1 Ilumatobacteraceae bacterium
TTTGTCGATGTGCCTGATTATGGACGAAGGCCACGGCGGTATGGATCGCGACCACCCACAGGCAGGCTTGCCGATATTTTTTCATAGCCATAACTTACTTAATACGGTTCCTTTGCTGCGGATCCATATGCCAACTGGGTCAACGCTCAATCCGACGTTGCATCGAAGCGAATCCGAACATTTCGATTCATCCACGGGTCACGGTAGCCACACCTACATTACGATCGCCGCAGGAGGATTCACAGGTGCCAAAACTTCGTGTTCACAATTTTGCGATTTCGGTTGATGGGTATGCGGCCGGCCCAAATCAAGGACTTGAAAATCCTCTTGGTATCGGGGGGATGAAGTTACACGATTGGGTAATCGCAACCCGATCATGGAATCAAGCACATCGAATGAAAGGCGGAGCGAAAGGAGTCGATGACAAAATCGTCGCCCAGGGCGAACTCGGCATTGGCGCGACGATCATGGGACGAAACATGTTCGGGCCCATCCGTGGACCATGGGTCGACGACAACTGGAAGGGTTGGTGGGGTGAGGATCCACCCTTTCACCACCCGGTCTTTATCCTTACCAATTTCGATCGTGAGCCAATCAAGATGGAAGGTGGAACAACTTTTCACTTCGTGACCGATGGATTCGCCTCGGCCCTGGAGCAAGCATTCGATGCCGCCAAGGGCGACGACGTTCGTGTTGGTGGGGGCCCGACCACCATTCAGCAATATCTGAACGCTGGGCTCATAGATGAAATGCATGTTGCGATTGTGCCGATCTTGCTTGGCGGCGGCACGCGACTTTTCGACAACCTTGGTGAGGGACTGGTCGGACTCGAGTGCACTGAGTTCATCGGTTCGCCGAAGGTCGCGCACGCTCGATTCGCCCGAAGCGACACAATGAATTCGTGATACGAGTCCTCGTTGGTGCAGTTGCCGGGCTTGGCGCAGGACTCGTGGCTCCCGCATTTGGAACTTTGGTAACAGGGATGGACGTGAAATTGCTGGCGGGATCGACAAGCAGGAGTCGTGCGAGACTCGAAGCCGTTGTCGTCATTGCCGTCTTTTGCGCGGTATTTATCTCGATGTCGGTAGTGATTGATAGCTGGGCCGTCGTCGTCGCAGGTTGGGTACTAGCAATGTGCTTGGTGACCGCCAGTTGGATTGATGCCCACACTCATCGGCTGCCACGAAATCTCTCGTATCTAACTGTCGCTGCCGGGGTACCGCTCCTTGTTCTGGCGGCAGTCACCGAAGATGACCTGTCACACATAGTGAGTTCCATGATCGGCGTCGTTGTGGCGACTAGTTCGATTGGATTGCTGTACTTGATCGGAAGAGGCGCTATGGGAACGGGAGATATTCGACTCGCGTCCGCAATTGGGCTGTACACCGGCTGGATCAGTGTGGGATCGGTCGTTCTCGCACTCGTCGCTTCCTTCGCTTTTGCGGCAATTTTTGCTGTGTTCCTCTTGATTCTGAAAAAGGCAAACCGTCGCGATGAAATGCCGTTTGGCCCATTTCTGGCGTGCGGGACTCTGGTTTCCTTCGTGTATTCCGCAACCAATTATGGGCTGTGAGTATCTGGTGACTCTCCGGTTTTTCAGATTTGCAGGTTGCGCATCAGTTGAATGACCGCTGGTCCAAGCACGATAATCATCAGTGCGGGGAGGATGCACAATAGGGTTGGAGCGAGAATTTTCACCGGAAGTTTCATCGCCTTTTCCTCGGAACGCAACCGTCGACGCATTCGCATTTCCACGGCCTGATTGGTCAATATGGTGGAGACTGGAATTCCGAGCGAATCAGCCTGAATCAGGGCTCGCACAAAATATTTCAACTCCGAGATGTCCATCCGTTCGGCTAGCGCGCGCAGCGCGTCGGAGCGAGATACCCCAAACTGTATGTCCTGAACTACCCGACTTAGTTCCTCGGCGAGTGGTCCGCGCAGGGTCTCGCTTACGCGAATCAGCGCGGAGTCAACGCTCAGACCCGCGCGCACGGTTACCGCGAGTTGATCGATTGCATCAGCTAGAGAAGTTCGCACGGCGTCCTGACGCTCCTCGGCTCGCGATGATACGCGCATTTCAGGTATTACATATCCACCGACGGTTCCGATGACGATGAACACGATGCCAAGGATTCCCGGGTTCTTCAGGAAATAGAAAAACGCCAGAGATCCAACGACTAATGCGCCAGCAAACTTTTGCACAAGAACACGCTCGAGGGAGAAGGCGCTTGGTTCGCTTGCCATCTGCACCACATTGCGTAGACGAGTGATTCGTTTCGGTGGGCTAATACGCGAAAGAGCCCTGGCGATTACCGTGATCATGTTGTCATCGGACGGTTCTCCTGGTCGATAGTCGATGCGAGGATCAAGGAGCCGCAGGGTCGTTGAACCTCGCGAAACGCTAAATGACGAAATCGCTATGACCAGGCCACAAACGACGAGAGCGGAGCCGATCAGGTTGGTCATCTATGACACCTTGGCGATAATCGATTGCATCCACATAAACCCGATGAACATCAAGAATCCGGTGGCGGCAAGGAGCACGATTCCGACGCCCTCGAACAGCACCCCGGCAAAATCTCGATTCACCACAAACGACATCACTCCCACGATTGGAGGGAGAACAAGCATTACGTAGGCCGACAGCCTGCCCTCTGCGGTGAGAGCACTAATCTGTCCGCGGAGATTTTCTCGTTCGCGGACGGTTTCGGCAACGGTGTCTAGGGTGGTCGCTAGATCGCTACCGACGTCGCGGCTAATCTCGATTCCCGCGACGACCCAGTCAAAGTCAAGGCTGTCAACCTGGGCAGCGACCGCTCGCAGCGACTCAACCAAATCACGGCCGGTTCGGACCTCCAGCATCACTTGCCCAAGCAAGTTATGTGTTGGCTCCTCTGATTCGTTGGCAACGGTGTCAAGGGCTTGAACAAGTCCATATCCGGACCGCAGCATCGACCCAAGCATCTGCAGCGTGTCGGGCAATTGTGCAACAAAGTCCGTGCGTCGGCGCTTGACCTTACGCTGCAGTAATTTTAACGATCCGAACGGTACTCCGAACATGGCGACCAACACGCCGAAAATTCCAATAAATGCGTATCCGGCAACCATTGCTCCAGCCGTTATGAGAATTGTATTGAGCACAAGAGTCGAGGCCGAGCGGTCCATTCCGGATGTCTCAACATCGGCAACCAACTTTTCATAGCGAGACGAGTTTCTCAGGCGATGCTCAATGGTGTTGGCGACACCTTCCGCCACGGTTCGACTAGCGATGGGGGCGTTTGCCGGATCCAGCCGTTGGCGCATCGAGCGGTCGGGTGGAACGAAGAGTCCGATCAAAAGTATTACCAGTCCGCCAAAGATGACCAAGATGGCCGCGAGCATGCTCCAAGCGAAACCTTGGTCTTGGCTCGCAGAAGTGGCGGCTAGTAGCGATGTCGAGTCGGAGGTAACGACGTTTGTGGCCAATGGTGTGGGGAGTGGAGGGGCATCAAATGACACGGAAGTCCGTCGCGTTTGGTCAAATCCGACCAGACGAATAGCGAGATCAAGGGCCTCGCCTACTTGTGCCTCGGATATATAGATAACTTCAACTCGACCAACCAGACTTTGCGCCACACTGGCGTACAGCTCTTTAAGTTCCGCCGGGTCGGGAGTAGCACGGACCAACCGTGAACCGGCAAGCTGGTCGAGCGCGTTTTGATTCGTCTCGGACGTGACCAACTCAATAATTTCGACACGGATCCCTCTTGTCGCCGCAACCGCCTCGACCAATGTGGCTGAACTTGCGGTGTCACCGCCATCGGAGAGCAAAACCATGACACGACGTTCGGTTGTTGGCGCAAATAGTGTCGAGGCAAAGACGACCGCATTGTTCAGCGCTGTTCGGCCACCAGCCGTAATTGCCGATATTGCGACGGCTAGACGGTCGCGATCTGCCGTTGGTTCGACATCTAAGGAAACGTCCGAACCGAAACTGACCAGTCCGATCAGCACCTCGGGTGGCATGGCGGAAAGGAATCCAATCGCCGCTGTTTTTGTTTCCTCCAGCGCGTCTCCAGCCATGGAGCCGGAGCGGTCAATTACCAATACGATTTCGAGGTTTTTGCTACTCAATACATTTGTGGCCTTGGTTGGTCTCGGTTGGCCATTTTCGGTAATGCTAAAAGTACCGCCGCCGGCGAGTATCGATTCGAGTCCACCGGGGACACCGATAG
>JBKJXI010000210.1:0-24588 GCA_046716325.1 Ilumatobacteraceae bacterium
CTCAGACGATCCTTACGTTCTGGGCTTCTTCGCCCTTGCGACCAGGAGCCACGTCGAATTCGACGGCCTGGCCTTCGCTGAGTGACTTGTAGCCCTCTGCAACGATGTTGGAGAAGTGTACGAACACGTCGTCCCCACCGTCACGTGAGATGAAGCCGAAGCCCTTCTCTGCATTGAAAAATTTGACTGTACCTCGCATGTGATATCTCTTTTCATAAATGGAGAAGCCCTTTTAGCTAATCCGGATATCAGACTATGCGCAGGTGGACGCTTTCCCACTTTTTTCCGAGATCTGACGATAGATCTGCACATTGGTAAGGTTTGCCCGCGAATGGCGGGGTGAAGAGGGGGGTCGTGAATACCGAGGCAACGCTTGGTAGGGGGTTGTCGAATCGAGGCCTGAGCACAGCGCTCGCGCCATTTACTGGCGAATGTGAGGTCACAACCTTTGATCGCGTTCCGGTCGGCACGGGACAAATGGCGGATTGTTTCCGCTTACGCCTCACCTACGCCAAGGAGTGCAAGGGTCCCTTGACGGTTATCGCCAAGGTTCCGTCTCTCGACAAATCGAGCCGGGCGGCCTCTCGGCTGACTCGCTGTTATGAACTGGAAACCAAGTTCTATTCCGAATTACGGAAACTTGTAGATGTTCGGGTTCCTGAGTGTTATTTCGTCTCGTATCACGCAGAGGAAGACGATTTCATGTTGCTTCTTGAGGACCTCGCACCCGCGGTTCAGGGCGATCAAATTGCCGGCTGTTCGTCGGACCAAGCATTGGCGGCTGTCGGCGAACTTGCCCGGCTACACGGCCCGTTGTGGAATGCGCCAGTACTTGATTCGATGCTGTGGTTAGGTCGACAGACGGCCGAATCGTCCGTGGCGACTTCGGCACTTTTCCAACATTTCTATCCTGGATTTGTTGAACGCTATTCAGATCGACTCGAAAGCGAAGTGATCGAACTGGGTGCTCGGTTCGTGGCTCGCGCTGAGAACTATTTTGCGGCGCATCCAACAACCACGACAGTCGTACACCGCGACTATCGCCTCGACAATCTGCTGTTTAGCGGAAGCGGAACCGATGTCTCGGTGGCAGTTGTGGACTGGCAAACTGTTTCTCGGGCACCGGGAGTATCCGATCTGTCCTATTTCGTGGGATCTGGACTTGCGGTCGACGACCGCAGACAACAGGAAGTGTTTCTCGTGCGCGAGTACCAGCGGAGATTGCAGCACTATGGCATCGAATTGAAATTTGATGACCTGTGGAGGCAGTATCGCCTCTTTGCATTTTCTGGTTTCGGGATGGCAATCGCCGCATCGATGCTGGTGAAACAGACCGAACGTGGCGACGATATGTTTATCGCCATGGCCGCACGCCATGGTCGGCAGGCGATCGATCTCGAGTCGGAGTTATTGTTCTAGAAATGGCTCGATTCACCCCGTTAGACGAGAACTTTGCGCACCAAATACCGGAACCATTTCCCAACACCGTGGTGCATCACCACGACTGGCGCGAGAGCCTGTTTTTCCATTTGCATCCACGCGACAAACCCGGCGATGTCGTCATTCTCACTCTTGCCCATTTTCCCGCGCGCGGCGAAATGGACTCGTTGCAACTTGGCAGAGTCGCGGATCAATCAATCCTGGCCCGACATGTTCGTCCGATCAACGATGATCAAAACTATTTCTCCGTCGGACCGGTAAGTATTCACATTGAAGAGCCACTAAAACGGGTACGACTCCAAGTTGCAGAGTCTTCGGAGTCATCGATTGCAATGGATATCTTATTTACCGCCCGGACCAAGCCATATCAGTTGCGGCGAGGGACGATGAAGGCTGGTCATGAAATCGTGTGGGATCAGTCGCATATGTTTCAGAGCGGGACCTATAACGGGACATATGTTCATCAAGGTGTGACCTTTGAGGTGAACGACTGGTGGGGACAGCGCGATCATTCGTGGGGTATACGCACGCACAACCGCTGTCCAATGTGGATGTGGCTGGCCATTCAATTGCCGGAGGGAATGCTGGGGATTTGGAACTGGGAGTATCCGAATGGCTCCCGTGTGTACACCGATGGATGCCTGGCCTTGGCCGATGGTAGCGAGCCGATCCCCGTGATCGATTTTCGCCACGATTTGCATTGGCTTAATGATCGTGGGACTGAGGTTTCCTACGGACAATATGGTGAAGATGTTCACGGACTTGCCGGAACCGTGAGCTTCACCCTGCAGGGCGGGCGAATAATAAATGTAGAGGCCGAGGGTCGCTGGGCCCAGCGCTACAGCCGTTCCACGCAGCGAACCGATGAAACCTTGGGCGGAGGACTCAGTGAAATGAACGTTCGGACGAGCGATGGATCAATGGGGACCGCGATCTACGAAATCACCGGGCAATGGCACCACAAGTACTTTCCGATCGCCCGCGGAACGAATCTTCCACGCGGTTAGGTGCCTCTCAGGGCGGCGACTACAGGTGCAAACTTGTCAATGTCGTCGCCACCAACAATGACATAGGAAAACCCCCACTTTTCGCGGCGGGCGACCAGGTCGTCGATGAGCTTTGAGGGTGGTCCGATGAGTGCAAATGGAGACTCCGCAATCATCGAATCGTCGACATGCATCGCGCTAGCAAGGCGGCTAATCGCGCCATGTGCATCCTCCGTGATGTTCACCATGAAGGCTCTAATGTTCATCTCAATTTTGCTGGCACGGTTACCGGCCGCATCGCGGACGATCGCGACCTTTTCGTCGACTGCGGCCGCAGTCATTGTCGCAATGACTTCCGGTCCGACCGCTCCCGCTGTCAATGTCGCATTGACTCCGACGATATCGGCGTGCTGAGCGGCATAGGTAAGCACTCGTTTGCCACCTCCGCCGATGAGAATTGGCGGGCATGGTGCTTGTATCGGCTTGGGCAAACCGTTGTAATTGGTAATCGTGTAATACTCTCCCGAATAGGAAAACGATTCGGTCGACATGCATCCGCGGATGACATCCAATCCTTCGATGAATCGATCGATACGCACACCTGGACGATCGTAAGCAATGCCGGACTGGTCGTAGTCGCTGATCATCCAGCCGGCACCGAGTCCGAGTTCCAGTCGACCACCGGAGAGCACATCAATTGTGGCAAGCTCCTTGGCCAGAACAACCGGATGCTTGTAGTCGTTGTCCCACACCAGTGCGCCAATCCTTAACGATGTGGTGCAATCCGCCGCCGTCATAAGTGCCGGAATTGGTGCCAACTGATCCGTGAAGTGGTCGGGCATGGTCAGCACATCGAAACCGCTGGCTTCCGCGCGCTGCGCCATGTCGATCCAGCTCGCTCTGTCGGGTTGAGTCGAGGCTTGAATTCCAAATCTAAATGGTTTGAGGGGCAATATTGCAGGTGAGGACATTTCATCACCCTACTAATTTCTAGTGTCCGCACTGCGAGGCGTGGGTGCGGGTAGATGCAGATTCGAACTTAGTAACATGGGAGTGTCGTGAACCACATTCTCCGGTTGCTGACTCGTCTAACCCTCGTCATCGTGGCCGGCGCTATGTTCATCGCCTCGGTCGTCAGCGCGATTGCTCCCCATGCGTGGAATGTGTTGAATGCCCATTCACAGACCCCAGTCAAACTTCCACAGTTTTCGGGACTTGCCCAGAGGAGTTATCTCTACGACATCAATGGCGTGCAGATTGGCGTGTTTCAGCTGGAAAATATTCAACCGACCCGAATTGACGATGTACCGGAGCAAGTAATCGCGGCAATATTGGCGGTCGAAGACTCTGGGTTTTATTCCCACGACGGAGTCAACTTACGAGCATCGGTGCGGGCACTGCTGTCCAATTTCGAATCGCAGACGAACAGGCAGGGCGCGTCCACCATCACCCAGCAGGTCGTGAAAAATGAATACCTTGGCGGCTTGGTTCGGGACGGTCGCTACAAGATTTTGCAAGCGCGATACGCGGTGATGTTGGAAAAGGAGGTCCCCAAGCGGGAAATTCTTGAGCGCTACCTCAACACCGTTTACTTCGGCAACAATGCCTATGGTTTGCAAGCCGCGGCAGAGGTTTATTTCGGCGTTCCGGTTCCCGATCTGTCCCTTGTCCAGGGAGTGTTTCTGGCGGGCCTGATCCAGGCCCCGTCGACGCACGACCCAATTCTGCACCCGGAGAGATCTCGACAGCGACTCAAAGTTGCACTGTCTCGACTGACCGACACCGGCCTGATGTCGGTTGAAGAGGCGACGATACTTGGAGACACATACAACATTCCCGAAGTAATCAAGAGCGTTGCCCAGGTAAATGTCAACCGAACATATTTTACGGAAGAAGTAAAGGACTGGCTGCTCAATCGCAGCGATGTATTGGGTCCGACATATCAGGATCGGTACAACAAACTCTTTCGAGGCGGGTTAAAGATTTATTCTACGCTTGACTCTGGTGCTCAGGCCGCCGCCGAGAGGGCGGCTGCGGAAAGACTCCCGCAGAATAAGACCGGGATTCAAGCCGCCGTGCTTTCGCTAGACAACGCAACCGGAGGCATACGAGCAATGGTGGGCGGACCGGGTTTTGTTGCTGGTCGCAGCGAAGTAAATCTGACAATGCGTCGCCGACAGACCGGGTCGAGCGTCAAGATGTTTATCCTCACTGCTGCCTTGCAAGCGGGAATCCAACCCGACGATCTCATCGACGGTACATTGCCCTGCACATTGCCCAATCCCGAACTGCCGGAGGAGCCGTTCAAAATTACCAAGGGCGTCAGCCGTGGGGTGGCTCCTTTGCGGCTAATGACGGTGCTGTCGATCAACTGTGCCTACGCCAAGCTCTCGCAGGCCATTGGCTTGAATCGAGTGGTATCGACGATGTACAAGATGATGGACTCGGAGTGGACAAATCCAGAAACTTACAGACTTTATGCATACGCAAGTTTGGCAACAGGGGCTAATGAGTCGAGCCCGCTCGACATGGCCTCCGGCGCGCAGACGATTGCCAATGGGGGAATGCATTTTCGCCCGTACATGATTGAGCGAATTGAAGATGCACAGGGAGTCTTATATGCACATGTCCTCGAAGGAACTCAGGCGATTCCGGCCGAGATTGCAAATACGGCCGTTGATGTTTTGAAAGGTGTATTGAAAACCGGTACTGCTCGTCGCACGCCACTGGATCAAAGTCGTCCAGCCGCCGGAAAAACCGGCACACAGGATGACAACACGAACGCTTGGTTTGTTGGATTCACCAAGCAGCTGACGACTGCGGTATGGGTTGGAGATCCCAAGGGATACACACCGATGGTAAATATTCCCGAGTTTGTCAAGGTCGGCATTCCGCGAGTGCAAGGGTCGATGTTTCCGGCGCAAATCTGGAAGCAATACATGGATGAGGCGCACGCCAACCTTCCAATCGTGGATTGGGATCCACCACTGGAATCGAGTCGTCCGCCCGTTCGCATCTACCTACCCGGCAACGAGTGTCTTGCCGAGGTGGTCTCGGGAACAATTCCAAGCTCAAACTCATCGGTGGCAGGGACCACGGTTCCAACCACATCGGCACCGCCGGTTCCGGAAGGTGGGGCTGTGAACGAGACTGTGGTGGTGAGCATCTTGGATCCTGGTACCACCATTTCCCCGACAGACACAAACCCATTTTCGCCGCTTCCAACCGTAGTGATCGGGAATATCTGGGTCTACGACTGCGCCAAACCATTCCCCCCATCGGTGCAAACCAGCATTGCGGGATAGACATGAGCATATTATTGGATCTCCTGGCCCTTCAGAAGACAGATATCGCTATCAGTCAATGTCGCCATCGACTTAATCATCTTCCGCAAATTGATACCCACGAACGCACAGTCCTGGGACTTGCCGAGGTGAAGCGGCAACTCGACATAGCGATCCGTCGCCAGGGCGAGGCACAACTGGAAATTGCCAGTCTTGAAACCGAGAGTCATCAATTGGATGTCAAGGCCGAACGACTGAAAAAACAATTGCGCTCGGTCGTCGCAATTCGCGAAGTCGAGGCATTGCAACACGAGATTGCCAACTGTGATGAGTCTCGAAGCATGATCGATGACAGAGAATTGGAGCTATTGGAGCTCGTAGACACCCTCTCCAATGAAATCGCGACACTCTCGGCGAGAGAGAAATCCGCGTCCAATCAGCTTGCAGAGGCGCTCGGAGAACTTCAAGAATGCCAATCGGTCATTCGACGCGAGATCCAACAGTTGAGTGAGAGACGCTCGGCAATCAGCTCCGTGATTCCGGAACGACATCTCACCGACTACGAGAGTAAGCGCAAACATATATCGGGAGGCGCGGTGGCCGAGCTTCACGGTTCGACCTGCCAGTCATGTCACCTGGACATAGCTCGTGGAGAACTAGACGCGATGAAGAAATTGCCAGCTAGTGAGTTTCCCGAGTGCCCAAACTGTGGCTGCTATCTCGTAATCTGAGGCGATCATGCTGTTTTGGTTCGCCGGTACCGCGGCCGCTTCGGTCAGGTTCATTTTTCTGGATCCTTGGTTTAGCTACCGCTACTTGATCGTCGGCGCCTTATTGCCCGATGTCGTGGATGTCTGGCTCGGGCATGCGGGGCCGTTTCACAGTTTCGTCACAAGCGTCGCATTTTTAATTATTGCAATGCTGGTCTCAATGGGGTCGCGTCCGCGGCGTAAACGCTTCCTTGCGGGAGTGATCGGCATGTTCATGCATCTCGTCTTTGACGGCGCGTTTCTCGACACAACGATGTTTTGGTGGCCGTTCAGCGGTCTTGATTTCGGCACAGACCCAATTCCATCGGTGGATCGGGGATGGTGGAACCTGCTCTTTGAAGTTGCCGGAATCCTGCTGTGCGCATGGACATGGCGCAGAGTGCGGGTGACGGTGAGTCAACCTATAAGCGGAGTTCTGTAGCGTCGGCGGTTGCCCGCCTCGACCGATGACCATCCCTCTATGCGACCTACCCGAAGGTCGTCCGTTACGAGTAACGGACAAGCGGACCGCTTATGCCTTCTGCGTGATCTTGCTTCGAATAGCGATACCAAGCCGCACAAATTGCTTCGTGCGCTGGTGCGCTCTTACCGCACCGTTTCAACCTTGCCTGTGACCGAGGTCCTGCGACCACCATCCATCGGCGGTTTGTTTTCTGTTGCATCATGCGTCAGGTCACCCCGACCTGGCTCTCGCCAGCATTCCGTCCTGCGAAGCCCCGACTTTCCTCAGATCAGAAAGTAAAACTCGCTGACCCGCGATCATCCGGTCGACTCACCGTCGCTCTCAGTCTACGGCTGGTGGCGTCGTGCTTAGCAGGAAACGAATTCGTAGATTAAGGCGTTGAGACTTGGAGTTTCCATCGTGATCGAAGTCTTCGCCCCATCCTCATTCGGAGGACCAAACGGGACGCGAATTATTGCTAGACCACCAAATGCCGAGGGAACCGCCGCCGCTTTCGAAATCCCAGTAGCCGGGTCGGCGGATCGTTCGACACCGCCCAATCCCGGGTTGAGTAGTTGAGCAAGTATTACCACGCGGCGAGCACTGGTCTGACCGATGTGAATTGTCTCACCTCGTAACTTGGGTTCTGAAAATTGTCCCACAAATCCTTGATACATCTGGGCAGATACCGTTTCGATTGCATGGGCCAATGTCACCGTGTCGAGCGCGACATCGGGGTTCTCGGGCGACGCTATTAGTTCGATTGTGGGATTGACGACCAGCGAATTAAATCGTGTGTTCGCGCATTCGTATCGTTCGCCACCGTGATCAAGAATTAGCAAATTGATTGCCTCGGCATTCGCCACATGGTCATCGCGAAATCGCCTGGCAACTGCCTCCGCGGATGCAAAATCGCCAGAAAAGTTTCCACCATCTAAGAGTGTCGTGTACGTATCGATTGCGGAGAATTCAAGCGACGCCGCCGTGCGCAGCAATACGACATCGGAAACTTCGGCTTTGGGTAGCGCCGTCGTTTGTGGGGTAGTCCCGATGCTGGCAATTGCATTATCCGATGTCGATTCACTTTTGCTGCACGCGGCTAGCAAGGCGCTTGAAACAATTCCGATTCCGCCAAGTCGGAGAAGTTCGCGTCGGCTCAGTTGCGAGGACATGGACATCATCCCCCTACCGAGCTTGCGGCCACGAGCGATTCGGCGTCATCGTTTAGTGCTCCGGCCACATCTAGTTCCGGTGCGCTGCTGTAAACGGCGGCGTGTCGAGCTTCGACGATCAAGATGGATGCCATGAGATTGGCCGCATCGAGTCCAATGAGCGAACCTACGATCGCGGTGTGGGTCGCCACGAGAATATTTTCAAGCGACTGCAACGCGCTAAGCGAGCTAGACGCAGCCCGTACCTGATCCCTGTGGCTAGAAAACACTGTCTCATTTCGCTTGTTGACAGCAGATTTGCCAAGAATTCCATTGAGTGCCTGGGCATATGCCGTGTGATGATCGCGAAACAATTTCAACACGCCCGTTTGTTCGTCCGAGAATCCTCCGACGAGCAATGCCGCATCGTACAAGTCGCGCACTGCCAACTCCGCGCCCTGTGCCTCGTTAAGTATCACGATGTCGGCCTCGGTCGGTTGCTTGGGTGGAATCACTTTGGGAATCCTTTCAAATCGGGGACCGGCATGAAATCTCGGCGCTATAAATCTAGAAGTCGAGCGAGGATAGCGCAGGTATCCAACCTTTTGATCTGGAAATGGCTTCGTGCCATTGGTTCCGATCGAGCCCCGTCGTAGGCATGACTACCGATGAGGCCTTCCATGTAGAGGTCGCTTCGGCCAACGAACTCCATGTGCCGACAGCGATTCCTGCGAGAAAAGCTGCGCCGAGCGTGGTGGCCTCGGCAACTGGGGACACTTCGATCGGTCTCATTGATGCGTTGGCCAAGGCCTGGATGAATGTATGGTTTCGGCTCATTCCGCCGTCGATACGCAATGAATCGATGGCTAGTCCCGTATCGAAACTTGCGGCTTCAACGAGGTCCGCCCCACGATGAGCAATGCCTTCCAAGACCGCACGGACGATATGGGCACGCGTTGTTCCTCGCGTGATCCCAAAAAGTGAGCCTCGCGCCCCGTAGTCCCAATGTGGCGTGCCCAGCCCAAGTAGCGCCGGGACATAGACGACACCGTCAGAAGTGGTTACCTGTCCGGCAATTTCGTCGCTTTGCGCCGCCGACTCAATGATTTGTAAGTCGTCCCGTAGCCACTCAATGTTGGTGCCAGCCGAAAGCATGATCGCCTCGGCGCCCCAAGCCACACCGTGTGCATCGCTGTACACAACGATCGGAAATGTGCCATGTGGTCCGCGCTGAGCGGCTTGCGGCGCATCGCTTCCAACGAATACATCCAGCATTCCACCGGTTCCAAATGTAATTTTGGCCCGACCGGGCGCAATGCAGCCCTGACCGATCAGAGAAGACTGCTGATCGCCAATCAAGCTCGCAATCGGTGGGGAGCCGTTGAGGGCGTTGGCCCGACCAACAACGCCCGAGCTATGCACAACTTTTGGCAGCATCGATTCATCCAGACCCATTAGCCGGATCGCCTGCGGTGATCATGACGAAGTAGTCGTAGTCAGTAATCCGGTGACTGCGGCATTGGAAAAGTCGGTGATGTGAACTTCGCCTTTGGAAAGTACATAGGCGACCCAACTGTCGACGGTGCCAATGCGCACCCGTGAGCGATCGGGGACCGGATAGTTCTTAAGCATCCACGATGCCTTGGTCGCGGTCTGATTCGGTGCGAGGACCAGTCCGTGCTCGCTACGTACTTCGATGCATCTAATTACCGTTCGCAAGTCCTGCCAGCCGAGGGCGGGACCAAGCGGGATACCTGTGTCGTGATCCCAGAGAATCGTTGACGACCGCTGATTCGTGATCCCGACTCCGTCGACGCCTCCCCCGATTTTCAATGACTCGGTGGCCACGCGAAGCACCGCATCGCGCATTGCACCAGCATCAAATTCAACCAATCCCGGAAATGGGGATACTGGTGCAAACGCCTCGTATGCGAAACTGTCGATTGATCCGTCGGCCCGCACGATCGAAGCCCGCAGTCCGCTCGTACCAACATCGATCACGAGTACGCTCACGGCCACACGACATTTCCGCGACGCGACGGTAATCCAAGTTTGCCAGGGTTCAGCAAGTCGCCGGGATCCAACGCGGTTTTTAGTGCTTTCAAAACTTCGAATGCGCCACCGAGAGACTCGGCCATGAACCGACCGCGATTAATCCCAATACCATGGTGATGCGAAATATTCGAGCCTGCCGAAAGCGCGGTCAGCTGGGCGGCGTCCCAAAGTGCGAGATAAAGAGATTCAAGTTTGCCTGGTTCGGCCTCGGCTGCAAATGTAAAATACAGGCACGCGCCGTCGAGATAACTGTGCGAAAGATGGCAAGTTGCGGCTCGAATTCCCGGAATTGCTAACAACGCCGAACGCACCGAGTCGACAATCGTCGGCAACTTGGACCATGGTGCGGACACTTCCATGGTGTCGACGATGTAGCCCTTTCGAGTCAGCGCTTGCAGTGCTGACGTGTCATTGCGATGGCGCAGCCATTGGTCGACCAGGCTGATGTTTCCATCGATGGCTCCATACCGACTGGCCGCCGCCTGGACAACGCGCATTGTTGCTTCGATGAGTATCTCGTCGCCGGTATCCAACACGAGCAAGGTGCACTGTTCTCCGTCGGCACCATGCGATCTGGCGCTTTCGAACTGGTCGTACAGTCGCAAGACCGCGGGCGTGGCTCCGGAACGAATTATTTCTCGGCAGGCCTCGATGCCGTCATGGAAAGAATTAAAGGAATAGGCGGCCTTCCGTTCATGGTGCGTCAACGGATGTGCTCGTAGCCATACGCGAGTCACAATTCCAAGGGTTCCCTCGCTTCCAACAAAAATTGACGTGAGATCCGGGCCAACCGCCGACGCCGGTGTTCCTCCAGTCGTAATGATCGATCCGTTGGCCAGCACGATTTCGAGTGCTACCACCATGTCTTCGATTTTTCCGTAGCGGGTTGAGAATTGTCCGGCGCCGCGGCAGGCGACCCAGCCACCGACCGTCGAAATATCAAACGATTGTGGAAAATGTCCGACCGTAAGGTGGTGCCGGGTGCGAAGTTCGTCCTCGAACTCGGGACCAAAAGTGCCGGGCAGCACCTCCACGATTCCAGATTCGAAGTCGACACCGCAAATCCCGGACATCGATGTTGTATCTAAAACAACACCGCCAAATATCGGAACGGCGGCGCCGCAGACGCCGCTTCGTCCACCCGATACGGTCAGCGGCACATCGTGCTCGGCACAGATGCAAACAATCTCGACCACCTGTTGTGTTGAAGTTGGTCTGCACACAGCGACTGGGCGCCGGGGAATGGTCCCTGCCAGGGACCAATGCATCGTCAGCGGCCACCAATCGCGTCCGTGCTGAGCCGTATCGAGCGAGTTCACCGATGTGTCGCAAACTGCCGACAGCGCAGCTATGAATGTGGAATCCCCCGAACCCGATGTCGTGTCCGGATTGCTGAATTTTTCGGTGAGAGCCTCCGAATCACAACCAAATTCAATCGGTTCCGTTGGCTGACCCATCGCTGATCAGATTAGGCGCTGAGCTCTTGTTACTGCGAGTGGCTTGCTAAAAACTCGGCCTCGGTGACAAGTCCCGCGGCTTCTTCGCGCGCGCATAGATCAGCAAAGTCGGCAACCTGCTTGGTGACGGAATCGGTCGTCCACTTAAGTTCTGATGCGATGAGTTCGGCTACGCGGCGCGCGCTAGCCACGGTCGCTTTACGATTGATGAGCAGCGCTCGGGTTCGCCGAGCCAATACATCGTCGAGAGTGGTCGCCATTTCATGCCGCACGGCGAAGATGGCCTCGGCGCACAGGTAGGGGAGTCCGGGGATGAGAGGCTCGGCTAGGTGCGGGGAATGCCCAATGAGTTCCTGGAATAGTGAAGACTCGGTTCCATACCTGTGAGTCAAATGGGTGCTTGCACCGCCGTCCAAGGGTGGTACGACCTTTTGCGAGCCGATCAACGGAAATCGTTTTGTCCGACATTTTGCTCGACGACCAAGTTGATTTTGCACTGCATCAACCGTATCTTGAGCCATCCTGCGGTACGTGGTGAGTTTTCCACCCGTGATCGAAATCATTCCCGAAGGCGAATGCTGAATCTTGTGCTTTCGCGAGAGATCCGCTGTCCGTCCCTTCCCAGCGGTGCCATCCACATTGCGAACCAATGGGCGAAGTCCAGACCACACTCCGGTGACATCTTGGGCAGTGATATTTGTGCTGACCGCCGCATTGAGCGCATCGAGTATGTAGGAGATGTCATTGGCACCGCACTGCGATTCATCGACACTTCCAGGAAAGTCCGTGTCCGTGGTGCCAACATACGCGTACTGAAATGTCCCGTCCCCGTTGGCAATCCATGGCACGATGAACAGACTTCGCCGATCGTTGCGAACCGGAATCACAACGGCGACGTCGTTGCGAATCAATTTCCACGGCAAAGTAATGTGCACTCCCTTGGCCGGGCGAATGCTGTGCGGATCAACTCCCACATCGGCTTGTCGAATCTCATCTGCCCAGACTCCAGTGGCATTGACCACGGCGCGAGCCCGAATGTCGAATGGCTGACCCGAAAGCGGTCGTACGCGCGCACCGATGACTTTTCCATCTTGATCATGAAGCACTTTTTCCACCCCACACCGATTGGCGATTGCGGCGCCGTGTCGGGCGGCCGTACGCGCCACGGTTAGACAGAGACGAGCGTCGTCGGCGGTGGCGTCGTAATAGAGGTAGGCCGCGGCAATTCGATGGGGGGGAATTGTGGGCAGGTGCGCGCTGGCGTCCGACCCCTTCACTCGGCGATGAAACTTGCCAATTCGCCAGCCCCCGGTGAGGTCGTACATCCACAGAGCAATGCCCAACGCGCGAGAAATCTTGCGGGAAACCAGTCCGTCGCGAGTGAGTATTGGAATCAGAAACGGAAGAATTTGTACCAGGTGAGGCGCGTTGCGGCGTAAGCGTTGTCGCTCGTGTAGCGCTTCATACACCAACTTCACTTCGCCTTGCTGGAGATAGCGGAGGCCACCGTGGATGAGCTTGCTGCTTTTTGAAGACGTGCCGGATGCGAAGTCGTCGCGCTCGACCAGCGCGGTGCGAAATCCCCGTGTTGCGGCATCAAGTGCAACTCCAACTCCGGTGATTCCACCGCCAATTACCAAGACGTCGAATTCCTCACTCGCCAGCCGGTGCATTTGTTGCTGGCGATTAAATTCCACTCTGCAAGCATAAAGCCCGTATCTAGTAGACGACATCGACTAGTGGAGCTCGATCTCCATCGAGGCGTAAGTCACAGCAGTTCTAATTAGCACGACTTGCAAATTAGGTGGAGCACGATTTAGAGTCATGTAAATGCGAACACCAGTCGAACTCGCATTGGCGTTGCGCGTTCAAGGACGCAAAAATACTCCGCAGCGAAAATTGATTTTTCAACTTTTGCACGACAATGAAACGCATCCGACCGCCGAATCGCTGCATGCAATGGCCGATGCCAAAATGCCCGGAATTTCGCTTCGAACCGTCTATCAATCCCTTAATGAACTTGCGGAGATGGGAGAAGTCCAACGCATTGATGTGGGCGGCGGGGCAATTCGCTTTGATCCAAATGTGGACGACCATCATCACGTCGTCTGCGACGAATGTGGAAAGATTCGCGACGTTCGTGTCAAGGGAGTCGCTCAATTGAGGCCGACAGGAGTTGAGGAATTCACCGTTACAGATGTCGGGGTCCTGTTTCACGGCATCTGTAAGAAGTGTTCGACTCATCTAGTTCGATCCCGCAAGTTACCTGCGCAGCAAGGGATACCAAGCAAATAGAGCCAACACACTTAATCAATCGCTAGATGTACAAATCAGAACCTTAGGAAAAAGGAGAGATCATATGTCATCCGAGGAAATGTGCCCGTTCCATCACGCGGCTGGTACCGGCACGTCGAACCGGGACTGGTGGCCGAACCAGTTGAAGCTAGATATTCTGCACCAGCATTCCCCTCAGTCCAATCCCATGGAACCGGACTTCAACTACGCAGAGGAATTCGAGAGCCTCGACCTGGCGGCGGTGAAAAATGACCTCCGTGCCCTGATGACCGATTCGCAGGACTGGTGGCCGGCGGATTATGGCCACTACGGTCCTTTCTTCATTCGCATGGCGTGGCACAGTGCGGGCACTTACCGAACCGGTGACGGTCGCGGCGGCGCTGGACATGGCAACCATCGTTTTGCCCCCCTCAACAGCTGGCCCGACAATGTCAACCTAGACAAGGCACGCAGGTTGCTATGGCCGATCAAGCAAAAGTACGGCAGGAACATCTCCTGGGCCGACCTCTTTATTCTCTCCGGCAACGTCGCCATGGAATCGATGGGCTTCAAGACATTCGGTTTCGGCGGCGGGCGCGAGGACATCTGGGCTCCCGAGATCGACGTCTACTGGGGCAATGAAAAAAATTGGCTAGACGACAAGGCGCGCTATTCCGGCGAACGCAACCTTGAAAACCCGCTCGCTGCCGTACAGATGGGCCTGATTTACGTCAATCCGCAGGGTCCGGGCGGAAATCCGGATCCGGTTGCGTCCGGCCGCGATGTGCGCGAGACCTTCGCGCGAATGGCCATGAACGACGAAGAGACGGTTGCGCTCACCTGCGGCGGACACACATTTGGCAAATGCCACGGCGCCGGCGATGCCGCGCTGGTCGGCCCCGAACCCGAGGCAGCCGGTATCTCAGAGCAGGGACTGGGCTGGAAGAGTAGTTATGGCAGCGGCAAAGGAGGCGATCAAATCGGCAGCGGTCTGGAAGGCTCATGGACGCCGACCCCGACCACGTGGGATATGAGCTATCTCGACATGCTATTCGGCAACGAGTGGGAGTTGACCACGAGCCCGGCGGGCGCTCATCAGTGGACGCCGAAACAGGCGTCCGACAGCAATCTCGCGCCGGCCGCCGACGATGCGTCGAAGAGGGTCCCGATCATCATGACCACCGCGGACATGGCGATGCGCATGGATCCGATCTATGAACCGATTGCGCGGCGATTCCATAAAAATCCCGAAGAATTCGCCGACGCCTTTGCGCGCGCCTGGTTCAAGTTGACCCACCGCGACATGGGTCCCCGTGCGCGTTACCTTGGCCCTGAAGTGCCCAAGGAAGAGCTGATCTGGCAAGACCCCATCCCCGCCGTCGATCACCCCTTGGTTAACGACCAGGACATCGCCGCCCTCAAGGCCAAAGTACTGGCGTCGGGGCTGTCTGTCTCTGAGCTGATCTCGACCGCCTGGGCCTCGGCGTCGACGTTCCGCGACTCCGACAAACGTGGCGGCGCCAACGGCGCGCGCATCCGACTTGCACCGCAGAAAGACTGGGAAGCCAACCAACCGAGTCAACTGGCCAACGTGCTTGGAAAGCTTGAAGTCATCCAGAGTGAGTTCAAAGCTGTGGGCAAGACGGTCTCGATGGCCGATCTGATCGTGCTGGCCGGCTGTGCCGGTGTCGAGGAGGCTGCCAGGAAAGCTGGTCATACAGTGACGGTTCCCTTCGCGCCGGGCCGGATGGACGCCTCGCAGGAACAGACCGACGTGGGATCCTTCGCCGTGCTCGAGCCGATCGCCGATGGCTTCCGAAATTACCAGAAGGACAAGTACTCCGTCTCGGCCGAGGAACTGTTGCTCGACAAGGCTCAATTGCTGACGCTGAGTGCTCCCGAAATGACGGTGCTGGTCGGTGGCATGCGCGCCCTGAACGCCAACTTCGGACAGACCCAGATTGGCGTCTTCACAAAGCGTCCCGGCTCGCTCACCAACGACTTCTTTGTCAACTTGCTCGACATGGCCACGGCCTGGAAGCCGGTCTCGGAAGTGGAAGACCTGTTCGAAGGTACCGATCGCGTAACGGGTGAGCGCAAGTGGACCGGTACCCGCGTCGATCTGATCTTCGGTTCAAACTCCCAGCTCCGCGCTTTGGCGGAGGTCTACGCAAGCTCGGACGCCGAGATGCGCTTTGTTCAGGACTTCGTCGCAGCCTGGACCAAGGTGATGAACCTAGATCGCTTTGACCCTGCCTGATCGTAGAGAAACCGGCTAATCCCCCAACCACTACATAGAGCCGATACACCTCCACAGTCACACCAATAAAAAGGAGACAGATCATGTCCACCCTTCGCGGCACTCAGACTCATGAAAATCTTAAGCAAGCGTTCGCTGGCGAAAGTCAGGCCAACCGTCGCTACCTGTGGTTCGCCCAAAAGGCGGATGTCGAGGGTCTACCCGATATCGCCTCATTGTTCAGGAACGTTGCGGACGGCGAAACCGGTCATGCCCATGGGCATCTCGCGTACTTGGCAGAAGTCGGTGATCCTGCCACCGGAGAGCCAATCGGTGACAGTGAGCAAAATCTCAAAGCATCGGTTGCGGGTAAAATATATGAGTACACCCAGATGTACCCTGGATTCGCTAAAACTGCTCGCGAGGAAGGTTTCGCAGAGGTAGCCGACTGGTTTGAAACGCTCGCCAAAGCTGAAAAGAGCCATGCCGGACGATTTGCTCAGGGCCTCAAGAGCCTTCAGGAGACCTAAGTCAACTGAATGTCTGGCATGAGGTGTGATGACAATTACTTACGATCCTCACAACTCGTTGTATCTCGACGAGGCAGATACGCGCAAGGAACTTGAGCGAGTCTTTGATCTGTGTCACGGATGCAGGCTTTGCTTTAAGTTTTGTCCATCGTTTCCAACGCTATTTGATTTCATCGATCAGCACGACGACCAAGACGCAGGAAAGATGACACCCGCGCAGCAAGACCATGTTGTTGATGAGTGTTTTCAGTGCAAGTTGTGTTACATCAATTGTCCCTACACGCCCGATCTGCATGAATGGGCAATTGACTTCCCACGTTTGATGCTGCGCACCGATGCGATGCGTCGCGCCAACAAGCAAGAGCCGATACGAAGTCGAATGACAACTGCGATACTTGGTCGGACGGATCTGATGGGCAAGGTCGCCACAAAGTCCGGACCGATCGCAAATTTAATTCTGGGTGCAAAGCCGGGCGGGGTGATTCGAAAATTGGTTGAACTGACTTCGGGTGTGTCTAGCAAACGACTGTTGCCACCGTTTGCTAGAACTCGATTTACGACCTGGTTTAATCGTCGCCCCACGGTCCGCATCGCTAAGCGTCAAGGCAGGGTCGCCATTTTTCCGACCTGCATCGTCGAATACCAGGCACCTGAAATCGGGCACGATCTGGTTGGGGTCTATGAACGCAACGGCATCGAGTGCACACTCGCCGACGGTTCCACATGTTGTGGGGCGCCGTTTTTGCACAGCGGCGACATTGCCCAATTCACCAAACTGGCGGTAAAGAACGTCGATGTTTTGGCCGATCATGTGCGCCGAGGTGTGGACATCGTGGTTCCCCAGCCAACGTGTAGTTATGTCTTAAAAAAGGATTATCTGGTTTACGCTGGCGGCCCAAATGCTCAACTCGTCGCGGATCACACATTTGATGCCGCCGAGTACTTGATGAAATTGCATTCGACGGAAGGTTCTGCACTCGACCTTGAATTTGGCGGAGATGTGCCCGACACAATCTCATATCACACTCCTTGTCACCTTCGAGCCCAAAACATTGGACTCAAGAGTCGCGACTTGATGAAGTTGACCGGCGCCAAAGTCACGGTCATTCAGCAATGTTCCGGTATTGATGGAATGTGGGGACTGCTGGCCGAAAACGTCGACCTCTCGGTGCCGATCGGAGCAAAATTGGGAAAAGTGGTTTTGGATGCCGACGGAGATGTCGTGTCCGGAGATTGTCACCTTGCCAATATGACAATTGCCGAACAGACGGGACAGACTTCATGTCACCCGTTGCAAATAATGGCCCGAGCGTATGGAATACCCAAAGAGGGACCTAGGTAGCGGTGTCGTCACAAAAACTTCAACTATCGGACATTCTCGACCCGCGCGAGTGGCTACCAAAATTGGTGGGAATTGAAATCTCCGACCTGCGGTCCTAGGTCAGCGCTGGGTCGCCGGATCGCCAATTGGCGTCAACGCTTGTGGTCGTCCTACCATCTGCCAAGAGGATAATTGGGAGCCTACGGGGGTTGACGGGTGACAGTCATCGATATGTCGTGGCGTAGCAAAGGCGCATGCCAGGGGCTCGATGCCGAAATTTTCTATCCGGATAACGACGACTTCGCCGATGTCGCAAAGTCCGTGTGCGCCGACTGCGTTGTTCGCATAGCGTGTTTGCACTATGCCCTCGACAATCGCGAACATCAAGGCGTGTGGGGCGGTGCGACTGCCAGCGAGCGCCGACGAATATTGCGTCAACGTCGTCGAACCGCTTAATTGGAATCGCCTGTGAACGCCGGTGACGGCGTTCCTCAATGGTCGGACGTCATTGGCCAACTGGTTTCAGGTCGTGACCTAACGTCTCGCGATGCCGGCCGTGTGATGAGCTCCATTTTGAGAGGTGAGGCAACTTCGGCTCAGATTTCCGCCTTCATAGTTGCGTTGCGGGCAAAAGGGGAGACCGCCGAGGAACTGCAAGGAATGTTGTCGTCCGTCATGGAAGCGTCGGCAAAGGTTGATTTGCCAACTGAAATTGCATCGCGCTGTATCGACGTCGTCGGTACCGGTGGCGATCAAAGCCATTCGGTAAATATTTCTACGATGGCATCACTTGTGATTGCCGGTGCAGGTGTACCGGTCTGCAAGCACGGAAATCGAGCGGCTTCCTCGAGCTGCGGTACGGCCGATGTGTTGGAAGCTTTGGGTGTGGCGATCGATATCGATGGAGCGGGTGTAGCGCGATGCGTCGTCGAAACCGGAATGGGTTTTTGCTACGCGCCGAGATTCCATCCCGCTTTCCGTCACGCTGGGCCATCCCGTCGCGAAATCGGTATTCCCACGGCCTTCAATTTGTTGGGACCGATGGCCAATCCAGCGTCGGTGAACTTCATGGTCGTAGGAGTGGGGGATCCGAGTGTTGCCTCAACTATGGCGCACGTGCTGTCCACGCGCGGTGTGCGACGGGCGTGGGTCGTTCATGGTCACTCTGGAATGGATGAATTATCGCTCAGTGGCATGTGCTCGGTGACGGAACTACGAGACGGACTCGTGACCAACTTTGCCATAGACGCCCTCTCCTTCAATCTGCCTCGGGCCGAAAGGGATTCAGTCAGAGGCGGGACGCCGAAACACAACGCGCAGGTTGTATTGGATGTGTTGGCCGGCGGTCGCGGACCGATTCGGGACATTGTTTTATTCAACGCCGCCGCTGGCCTCGTTGTGGCGGGATTAGCGAAAGAGATTCCAGAGGCAATCGAACTCGCGTCGGCAAGCATTGACGCTGGCGCGGCACAGCGCGTATTAGATGCATTGATCAGTACTAGTAGTTCCGTGGCACAAGTGAAATAGATGAGTCAGTTATGAACACTCCATCGAGTTCGTTCGCGATACGGGTACCGGCCAGTTCCGCAAATCTTGGACCGGGATTCGATGCCGTCGGGATGGCGCTATCGCTTTTCTTCGAAGTCGGAATTGTTGACGGTGCCAACATTCCCGAAGGAGCACATCGAATTGGTCAAAGGCATCCGGCACATGGCGCATTTTTGCTCAATGGAGGTCGCGGCGAATTGTGGGCAAAATCGGGAATTCCGATGGGACGAGGTCTTGGCTTTAGCGGAGCCGCTCGCGTTGGAGGAGCCGTAGCCGCCCATGTTCAGCGCTACGGGGTCTCGGTGCAGAAATTGGAGGGCGAGCGCGATCACATTTTGGCCATCACGTCGAAACTTGAGGGTCATCCGGACAATGTGGCGGCCTCGCTTGTTGGCGGTGTGGTCGCCAGTGCTTCAGGTCGCGTGGTGCGAGTTCCGTTGGGTCTCGATCCAACCGTCGTGGTTTGGATTCCAGAAGCGCAAACCTCGACGCATGATTCCCGAACAACCCTTGACAAAACGGTGCCACTGCAAGATGCCGTGTTCAATATTGGCCACGTCAGCCTGCTCATCGCGGCACTCGCGGCCGGAGACGTCTCGGCCCTGCGGGTTGCGACACAAGATCGGCTTCATCAAGATGTTCGTCTTGCCGCATCTCCCGAATCGAGAGCCGCTCTGCACAGCGTCTTGTCCGGCCCCGCATGGTGTGCGTGGCTCTCAGGCTCGGGACCATCTGTAGCGGCCATGTGCGCAGCCGCCGATGCCCAGGCGCTGGCGGACCTGTTTCCGTCCAATGGAACCGTCAAAATTCTCAACATAGATATGGTCGGCGCAGTCATCGCCTAATGGTTTGCTCGCCCGAGCCGCGAACCATGCAACACCCATGGACCAAGATTTGGCCATGGATCCGCTCGTCATTAGCTGTGCAACTTGCTCGATGCGTCAAAGTAACGCGTGCGACGACTGCTTGGTCACATTTCTCTGCGGCGATGCCGGCGAAACCGCCGTTATCTTTGATATTCATGAGCAACGGGCCGTGAAATTGCTCGCAAATGCTGGAATGGTGCCTACGCTTCGGCATCGTGCGGCTAGCTAAAAAACCCGAACTACCGTCTGCCCAAGCCGGACCCTACTCACTGGCCGCTCTCGAAATTGGCCGCCAGGCTGGCCTGCATCGAGTCGGCATCGCTCCTGCAACAAAGATGGATCGCGCCCTTAGTGCCTTGATTTCTCGCAATCTTCACGGCCTCAGCGACACCATGCAATTCACGTTTCGCAATCCGACCCGATCGAGCAACCCGAGAGCGAGTATGGCTAATGCGCGCTCGATGGTCGTTGGCGCATTTTCGTATGCGTCTCCGGCCGCGCCGATAGCCGAACCGCAAAGCGCCAGAGTGGCACGATATGCGTGGAGCGACTATTACGAACAGTTGCGCCATGGTTTGGAGGCGATTGCGAACTTCCTGCGCGGCGATGGGTGGCGTGCAATCGTCTTTGCAGATGACAATTCGCTCGTTGATCGAGAGTCGGCGTACCTTGCCGGGCTCGGTTGGTTTGGCAAAAACGCCAACCTCCTGATTTCTGGCGCCGGTAGCAATTTCGTTCTCGGCAGCGTGATCACCGATGCTCCTCTTGTCAGCAACGAGCTACTAGTCCCCGACGGTTGCGGAGAGTGTCGAAGGTGCCTCGATTCATGCCCCACCGGTGCGATCGTCGAACCGGGTGTGGTTGATGGGCGTAAATGTTTGGCTTGGCTGCTTCAAAAACCCGGAGTATTTGACAGGCGTTACCGCCAGGCGTTGGGCGATCGAATTTATGGCTGTGACGACTGCCAGGAGTCGTGCCCACCAACCGTTCGGTTTCGGTCGCGACTAGATGTCTCCGCCGACATTCAACCGTGGATTTCGATTCTATTTTTACTCAATAGCGACGACGACACACTGCTAAGCACCGTTGGTTCTTGGTACATAGCCGACCGCAACCCCGATTGGGTTCGACGGAATGCACTCATCGTGCTAGGCAATATTGGTGATCCACGAAACAGCCAGATCATCGAAGTTCTCAAGGCCTACCTCGAGCATCCCGATCCAATGTTGAGAGCGCATGCGATATGGGCGGCGGCTCGCTTGGATCTTCGACAGTTGATTCCATACCACGACACGGCCCCGCTCGTGGTCGATGAATTGTTGCATTTGCCTGAGCCACGCGCGCAAGTATGAAGACGAAATGAAACACCTGCTGGTAACAAACGACTTTCCTCCCAAGGTTGGGGGGATACAAAATCTGTTGTGGGAGTGGTGGAGGCGATTACCATCCGACTCGTTTGCCGTATTGACCAGTCCGCATCACGATTCGAAAACCTTTGATGCAGATCAGAATTTTGAAATTCGTCGAGTTAAAGAACCTGTGTTGCTGCCTCATCCATTGATGGTGCGACGAATTAATCAAATGGCATCTAGATTCGGGGCCGACTTCATCGTTTTAGATCCAGCCGTACCTTTGGGTCTCGTCGGACCGTCACTGAAGTTGCCGTATATGGTGGTCGTACACGGGGCGGAAGTGACTGTTCCGGGTCGGATTCCGATTTCGCGGCAGGCCCTGGCGTATGTACTGCGTCGAGCCGAACATGTCATTGCCGCCGGTGGATATCCGGCAGCGCAGGCTCAGTCGTTGGTTGATCGGAAACTTGCGATGACGGTAATCCCACCCGGCGTTGATACTCGTCGATTTGTTCAGCTCACCGCTGAGGAGCGCGACAACGCTCGCGACGAACTTGGGATAGATCGCGACGTTCAACTGGTGGTCGGCATTAGTCGGCTCGTACCGCGCAAGGGTTTTGACACGCTGATCAAGGCGGTTGCACAATTACGTCATTCAAATCCCAAACTAATTGTGGTCATAGGTGGAGCGGGGCGGGATCGGGATCGGCTGGAGCGCATTGCCAATGAAGAAAGTGCACCCGTCCGGTTCATGGGTCGAGTTGCCCATGACGTGTTGCCGAAGCTGTATGGGTGTGCGGACATCTATGCGATGCTTTGTCGGAGTCGTTGGGGAGGCCTCGAACAGGAAGGCTTTGGGATTGTCTTCGCCGAAGCAGCATCTTGCGGTGTTCCACAGATTGCCGGTAATTCCGGAGGCGCGGCTGAGGCGGTTTTGGATGGAGTAACGGGGCGCGTCATCGCCGACCCCACCGATGTCCGTTCAGTCGCTGAAGCGATCCAAAATATTTTGACCGACAGCGACATGAGAGCATCGATGGGAAACCAATCACGACAACGGGTACTTGAAATGTTCGATTACGACGTGCTGTCCAATCGATTGGCAACGGTTTTACGGGTCGAGACATGAGCGTCATAGTCAGGGTAAATGTCATCGGCACGGCGTTATTTGTTGTCTCGGCATCCGCGGCGGCGGTGTTTTTTACCTCATTCTTTCGCGCGATCGGGGTCCTCGTCGCCCTCGTGTTGTTTGCTATCGGTGTGGCGAGTTTCATCTGGGGTTTTTTCACGGCGGCGCAGCGCAGTAGATACGACAGTATTTCGGTCGCCTCGTTGTATTTTCTTGTGGGAAACGTATCTTCGGTCAAAGTCCGCCGGCTAATGAATGGGAGCCTGATCGTGCAGGTTCTGTGTGGACTGGTTTCGGCGCTGTCCCGCACATCCACCAACGGTCGAGCTGGGAGTACCCTCGCGTTTGGAGTTCTCGTACCCCTGTTTGGCCTCGGGCTAAATGGACTGTGGTCTAGCCGTCATGGCTTATTTTCTCCTCTGGATAACTCCAAATCCCTCACTCCGAACCCCGCGATCGGCAAAGATGGGGACCATGGTTGACTCCGGGTCCGACACCACAATTATTTCGGCTACTCCAGAACGCTGTTTCCTGATCGCTAGTGACTTTGAGAAGTATCCCGAGTGGGCCCATGATGTGAAGGAAGCGACCGTCCTCGAACGTGATGCTCAGGGTCGCGCTACCAAGGTGGAGTATCGCGCGTCTGCATTTGGACGTAGTACTCATTACACGCTCGCTTACGATTTCACCGAGGCCCCCAAGCGACTGTCGTGGACTCTTGTCGCCGGCGACATCATGCGATCGATTCGTGGTGCCTACAATTTTGAGCCCGTTCCAAATGGAACTCGTGTCACCTATGACTTAGCGATCGAACTTGTGGTTCCATTACCTGGATTTGTGAAGCGCCGCGCCGAGGTCCGCATTTTGGATACCCTCAAGGAACTGAAGACCCGCAGCGAATCGTGACGCTTCGAGCGGGCATTGATGTAGGCGGTACCAAATGCCTTGGTGTTGTCATCAATGAGCAAGGAAAAGTGGAGAGTTCGGTGCGCAAGCCAACTCCAGTCGCCAAAGATCTAGTTGATCTGCTTCTGGAAATTGACAAAGAGCTAAGTGCACACGACTCGCTCGGCGTCGGAGTACCGGGATTGATTACTCCGCAAGGGGTTATTCGGGCCTCGCCGAATTTGAGCGGTGCGGTTGAGTTTCCTTTGCGCGCCGAACTCGAGGCGAAACGGGGTACTCGCGTCTGGGTGGAAAACGATGCAACCCTGGCGTGTCTTGCCGAGTGGCAATTCGGTGCCGCCCGAGGGCACAGCGATGTGTGGATGGTGACGCTTGGAACTGGAATTGGCGGGGGCTTGATTTCCGGCGGAAAGTTGCAACATGGCGCACACGGTTTTGCCGGCGAAATTGGACACAGTGTCGTCGATCCGGCCGGGCCACTTTGCCCGTGTGGTCGACGCGGCTGTTGGGAGAGATACGCATCGGGGTCGGGTCTTGCATATCTGGCCGGAGGCGAGTCGGGTGAGTCGGTGATTGGCCGGGCGATAAATCGGGATTCGGACGCACTCAAGATTCTCGATGAGTATGCGCGATGGATCGCCCTCGGACTAGCGAATCTCACCAATACGACCGATCCGTCGTGCATTGTGCTTGGCGGTGGGCTTGTGACATCGTCCGAGATCCTGATGCCAAAGGTCCGATGTTGGTTTGCCGAAATGTTGTATTCCGGATCGCATCGCGTCATTCCGGAATTGCAGCCGGCCGAACTGGGTGAGCTGGCGGGTGCCATCGGGGCCGC
>JBKJXI010000211.1:0-6783 GCA_046716325.1 Ilumatobacteraceae bacterium
GCCCCACCGAGTATTCCGAGAAATGAGGTGCGAGCACCAATGAGATTAGTTGCGTGAATCCCTGTCGCGACAAATCGGCGACGGTTTCCTCGATCGTCGGGTGGCTGTGCTTGTATCCGAGTTGGACGTGAAACTCGCCCGGAGCGATCACCCCGAGCTCGCGACTTATGGCATCTCGTTGCGCCTCGGTGCGCGCGACCAAGGGCGAAACTCCGCCGATCGAGTCATATCGAGCCGTCAAATTGGCAAGTTGCTCGGAGTTCGGTGCCCGACCGTGACGGATGTCGGTGTAGTAAGGCAGTATCTCGTTGCTATTGCGTGGAGTTCCGTACGCCATCAGCAAGACGGCGGTCGCCAGTCGTGTCGAAGCTGTCGTCGCATCGCTCATAATGCGGTTTGCTCGTGTACATATCGGACGACCGCGGCAAGCACATCGGGATTGGTCGAAGGCTGAACACCGTGTCCGAGATTGAAGATGTGTCCTGGATATCCGCCATTGTCGGAGAGGACTGCGTCGACTCCGCGGAGCGCCTGTTCTACGGTGCCCAATACGAGTTCCGGGTTCAAGTTGCCCTGTACGATCGTGCCGGCACCGAGCCGCGTGCGCACCTCGCCTATCGAGCTACGCCAGTCCAGACCTATCACTCGCGGTCCTGTCAGGTATATCTCCTCAAGCAAGTGATCGCATCCGACTCCAAAATGGATTCCGGGTGTGTTCGGGTGCGAGGCTCTCAATTCGTCGAACACCAATCGCGTGTACCTATATACATGGTCGCGGTATTCGGTCACGGTGAGCGCGCCGGCCCATGAATCAAACAATTGAAACGCGCTAGCGCCGGCGTCGAGTTGGCTTCGGATCGATGCGACGGCGTGTTCGGCGAGCCGTTGCATCAGGGCACCCCACAGCGCTGCGTCGGTGCTCATCAGCGACTTGGTATGTATATAGTCACGACTTGGCCGACCTTCGATGAGATAGCTGGCAACGGTAAAAGGGGCTCCAGCGAAGGCCACGAGTGGCACATCTAATTCGGCGGCAAGCAGACGAACGGTTTCAATGACATATGGTGTGTCGGACTCCGGTTCCAACTTTCGCAGCCGCGATAAATCGTTGCTATTTCGAAACGGATGCTCGGCTACCGGTCCGGTACCGGGGGCTACATCAATTCCAAACCCGACCGCGTGGGCCGGCACGATGATGTCGCTGTACAGGACTGCCGCATCGACGCCGTAGCGTCGAACGGGTTGCAACGTAATCTCGGCGGCGAGACTTGGTTGCTTAATTGCCTCCAGGATGCTTCCCTCACCGCGTAATGCCCGATATTCGGGAAGGCTTCGACCCGCTTGACGCATAAACCAGACCGGCGTGTGTTGGATTCGTTGACCAACGGTGGCAGCCAGAAACGGATCGACTGTTGATCGCGCACTCATTTGTCGCCAACGCTATCGGCGACGTCGTTGCTGATAGCTTCCCGGTGAATCTTCCCGACGCAACATTGCTTCCAGACGAGCGACTCGAATGCGTGCAGGTGGATGTGTTGCGAGGGCTACCGCGCTCCAGCCGCGAAGTATCTCGCTATGTCCGGATTCGACGACACGTTTAAGTGCACTTAAAAGTTCGCGTCCAAATCCCATTTCGACGGCTCGGGAATCCGCTTGGTATTCGGCGCCTCGACCAACAACATTTCCCCACGACTGGGCGAAAAGTAATCCCGCCAGAAATATCCAGGCGACACCACTTAGAATTCCCGAGACGAGGCGACCGACGAAGCGCACCAGACGATTTGGGAATCGGTCGTCGAACATATTTGTGGCGGCCTGGGCGATGCGTTGCAACGCGAAACCAACTCGAGCCAAGGTAATTACGGGCAGGCTCATCCATTGGGCAATTGTCAGCGCCACGGTATGTCCACCCAAGTGATGGCTAAGTTCATGGGCCAGAATGCCGGCGAGTTCGTGCGTATCGAGATTGTGGATCGCATACGAGGAGACCACGAGCAGGTGTCCACCGCAGGCAAATGCGTTGATGTCATCGCCGTCGGCCACGGCGAGCACGAAGCGATTGGGTGAAAAGTGATTGGCCTGCGCAACTCTTCGCCACGCCTGGTCCAACTGGATCAGTTCGGTCGGCGTGGGAGGTCGAGCCCCAAGCAAACGAGCAAAAATGAGCCGTTGTACCGGACGTGAAAACAATACGACCCCCAACAAAAGCAGAGATATCGCAAACAGCGAAAAACTCACGCCACCAAGCACCCCAAAAGGAATCCAGAAAATTGCCGTGGAAATTAACCAGACCGGTAAAAGAGCAAGGACTGGCGCGAGCGCCGTAATCGCCGACGAATCAATGCGGCGCATTGCAATGTTCACCTCATCTAGTCAAGCACCTACACTCGATATCCCATGGTGGCAAACACAATTACCGGAGCCGAACCCTGGTCGCATATTGGCACGAACACATCGGGCGCGCTCATCGTTCATGGCTTTACGGGTAGCCCCGGATCGATGCGGGGAGTGGCCAAGGCATGTGCGGATGCAGGGTTCCATGTTGAACTCCCTCAACTCAAAGGACATGGAACCGATATCGCTGACATGTTGCCGACTCGTTGGGCGGATTGGTCAGCGGACACCGAAGCTGCATATCAATCTCTTCGACAACGATGCGGCAAGATCGTTGTGATCGGACTGTCGATGGGCGGAACACTAACGCTATGGCTAGCCGCGCATCATCCCGAACTTGCCGGAATCGTTTGCATAAACCCACTGGCCCAGCCATTGGCAGACGAAATGTTGGCCGGACTTAAAGCACTCATTAGCGAGGGCGTGGAAACCATTTCGTCAATAGGCAGCGACATTGCGGATCCCTCAGCAAAGGAGATCTCCTATGACTCGACACCTACATCTCCCTTGCGCTCGCTATTTGTTGATGGAGTGAGTGATCTCGCCCCGAAGTACTCCGCAATTCGAGTACCGATGTTGCTATTGAATTCGGTCACCGATCATGTCGTGGACCCCAAGCAAAGCGACTACCTGGTCGAGCGCTACGGCGGAACTGTTGAGCGGGTGCTGCTAGAAAATAGCTACCACGTCGCGACTCAAGATTATGACAAGCAAATCATTAACGAATTGGCCGTTGCCTTTGTTCGTCGGGTTACCGAATCGTGAGTGTTTTTGCCAGCATCCCTAGCCCAAGTTCGGGTTCGATCCATCTCGGGCCGCTGAAGTTGAACGCCTATGGGATGATGATTGCACTAGGTGTCATCGCCGCAATGTGGCTGTGGAGTCGGCGCGTAGAGGCACGGGGGATTGCGACTCGAGACGATGTCAGCGCCATTGCGATGTGGGCGGTGCCGGCCGGGATCATCGGTGCCCGTTTGTATCATGTCGTCACCGACTGGTCGCGATTTAGCGACGATCTGAGTGCGATCTTCAAGGTGTGGCAGGGCGGCCTAGGCATTTGGGGTGGCATCGCTCTTGGACTTGTCGTCGGGGTGTGGGTTGCAAAACGTCGCGGTCTGCCGATTGGTTTGCTGATGACATGTGTCGCTCCCGCCGTGCCATTGGCGCAAAGTATCGGGCGCTGGGGAAATTGGTTCAATCAGGAACTATTCGGCAGACCTACAACCTTGCCGTGGGCGCTGCGCGTTTCCGATGTGAATGCAGTTTCTGCGGGGTATCCACCGGGAACTACATTTCATCCCACCTTTCTCTACGAGTCGATTGCAAGTGCGCTGTTGTGCATTGCGTTGCTCGTGCTAGATAAACGGGTGGCGATGAGACCCGGTCGACTATTCTTCTTTTACACCGCCGGTTACACCGCTTACAGATTTTTCATCGAAGGATTACGAATCGATCCGGCTCATCAGATTGGAATATGGCGACTCAATCAGTGGGTTTCGGTTGTGGTATTTGCCGCTTCGCTCGTCGTCATCTATCAATTGCGTGGACTTCCCGCATCGCAAGTGGAGAGTCTTCCGGATTCGACGGAATAGACCGTGGCCAACGAACCAACAAGCAAGATCACTCCCGATGTCGTGACTAAGGTCGCGCGCCTTGCCAGATTAAATCTCACCGCAGCGGAGCTGGACCAAACCACCCATCAACTGGCCGATATGTTGGAACACTTTCGAGACATCGACAAGCTTGACTTGGCCGATGTCGTTCCAATGACCCAACCGCACCCGCTGAAAAATGTTTTGCGTCAAGATGTGGTTGCTCACGGACTCGAACATCAAGAGGTGCTGGACGCGGCGCCGGCATCCCAGGACGGCCGATTTCGCGTGCCACCCTCGATCGGATTCGATGTCTAACGAGATGCCGACACCGTCGTTCCAGACCGTCACCGAGCTCGTCGCCGAGATTCGTGGCGGAGCGATATCGGCGAGCGCGGTGCTTGAAACTCATTTGGCCCGTATCGACCAGCGCGAAGCCGACATCCATGCCTTCAATTTGGTCACGACAGACATTGCTCGGACCACCGCCGCCCGCATCGATGCCGACATTGCCGCCGGAAAGGATTGTGGACCACTGGTCGGCGTACCGATCGCATTGAAGGACAACATGTGCACTCGCGGAATACCAACGACATGTTCATCGAAAATTCTTGCCGGATGGAAACCGCCGTATGACGCGACTGTGGTCACGCGTTTACAACAAGCCGGAGCGGTGATCGTTGGCAAGACGAATTTGGATGAATTTGCAATGGGATCGAGCACGGAAAACTCCGCCTTCGGTACGACCCGCAATCCGCTCGATACAACCCGTGTTCCGGGAGGATCGAGCGGTGGCAGCGCCGCAGCGGTTGCGGCCGGATTCGCGGCGGCGGGTTTTGGCAGCGACACAGGCGGCAGCATTCGACAACCGGCCGCCCTGTGTGGAGTAGTTGGAGTCAAGCCAACTTACGGACTCGTTAGCCGCTACGGACTCATCGCTTTTGCCAGCAGCCTCGATCAGATTGGACCCTTTTCGCACAGCGTCGCCGATGCCGCACTTTTGCTGGAGGTCATCGCCGGTCATGATCCGATGGACTCGACTTCAATTCCGCAATCGGCACCGTCGTTGCAAGGCGCACTGTCTCAGGGCGTGAAAGGCATGCGAATCGGACGCATCGTCGATTTGCCGGCGGGTTCCGAATCCGAAGTTCTCGCCCGGGTTGATCTCGCGTTCGAGGCCCTCAAATCCGCGGGCGCCACAATCGTCGACGTGACCCTGCCGTCGCTTTCCTTTGGTCTCACCGCGTACTACCTCATCGCACCGGCCGAGGCGAGCAGCAACTTGGCACGCTATGACGGAGTTCGTTACGGATTGCGAGTCGAGGCCGAGGACATCAATGCAATGTACGGCGCCACTCGCGCGGCGGGCTTCGGCGACGAGGTGAAGCGACGAATCATGCTCGGTACATATGCGTTGTCGGCCGGATACTACGACGCCTATTACGGCAAGGCGCTAAAAGTTCGTCGGGTCATCGCCGATGACTTCGCCCGCGCATATGCCACCTGCGATGTCATTCTCAGCCCGACCTCGCCAACGGTCGCATTTCCAATCGGATCCAAAACAAATGATCCGTTGACGATGTATTTGTGTGACGTCTTTACCATTCCATCCAACTTGTCGGGCGACGCCGCCATGAGCGTGCCATTTGGAACGGGTGCGCACGGGTTGCCAGTCGGTGTGCAAGTCCTGGCACCCGCCCTCGGCGAGCAATCGATGTTTCGTGTGGCGGCGGAACTCGAGCGAGCGTTATGAGTAACGCATCGTCGGCACCAGTTCACTCGGCGGGACTGCCCAATGGCTGGGAGATGGTCATCGGCCTCGAGGTACATGTCGAGTTGGACACCAAGACCAAGCTGTTTTCCGCCAGTCCAAATAGATTCGGCGACCAACCCAACACAAACATCGATCCCGTGACGCTAGGTCTGCCCGGCGCCCTGCCCGTACTCAATCGACACGCCGTGGAGCTGGCGATGCGACTTGGCCTGGCACTCAATTGCACGATACGCCCCTCCACATTTCATCGTAAAAACTATTTCTACCCTGACCTGGCAAAGGCCTATCAAATCACTCAATACGATCAGCCGTTGAATGTGAATGGATTTCTCATGTTGCCAGGAGAAGTTCGCATCGGTATCGAACGCGCCCATCTAGAGGAAGACACGGGTAAGTCCACTCACTTCGGTGGCACGAGCGGCCGCATTCACGGAAGTGACTACTCGCTCGTGGATTTCAATCGAGCCGGCGTTCCACTTGTCGAAATTGTTTCGCATCCGGACATTCGCACATCTGACCAAGCGCGACAATACGTCACCGAATTACGGGCGATACTGCTTGCAGTTGGAGCCAGCGATGCCAAGATGGAGGAAGGCTCGATGCGCGTGGACGTCAATGTGTCCGTGCGCAGACCGGGTCAGCCGTACGGCACCCGATGCGAGATCAAAAATGTGAATTCCGTGCGCTCGGTTGGTAGAGCAATCGAGTATGAAGCTCGCCGCCAGGTGGACTTGCTTGAAATTGGGAGCGTCATTCGACAAGAGACTCGGCACTGGGATGACGCCGAAGGTCGAACTCACACCCTGCGATCCAAGGAGGATGCCGATGACTACAGATACTTTCTCGAACCCGACCTGGTCCTACTCGATCCGGACCAAGTATGGATTGATTCGATTCGTCAGTCGCTGCCAATGCTGCCGGCCGCCCGTCGTGATCGACTAGCGCAGGCCGCCGGGGTGGACAAGGAAAGCGAAGCGATCTATGTCGTTGTGGAGCGAGGTCAGGACGACTATGTGTTATCGG
>JBKJXI010000212.1:0-9718 GCA_046716325.1 Ilumatobacteraceae bacterium
ACTTGGTACTGCGTACCGGGCGATGGAAAACCAAGGGAACCCGTGGGGGATGAATCAGGGTGAGCGGGGGGACTGGGCCAAGGATCTAGATGTCACCGTGATTGATCCGGGTTCACCGCTGACCAACGAATATCTCTATTGGGTTGGTTGTGCGGGAAGTTTCGATGATAAGAACAAGAAGGTCACCCAGTCGATGGCGAAATTACTCAAGCGGGCGGGAATCGATGTCGCGATTTTGGGACCAAGCGAGATGTGCACGGGCGATAGTGCGCGTCGCTCTGGCAATGAATATCTTTTTCAGATGTTGGCTATACCCAATATTGAGATGCTCAACGGAATGGGAGTACGCAAGATCATCACGCAGTGCCCACATTGTTTCAACACTCTGGCAAATGAATACCCGCAATTTGGTGGCAAATATGAAGTCATTCACCATTCACAGTTGTTGGAGCAGCTCATTGAGAACGGAAAACTTGATGTGACCAATGCGACACTCGAAGAACGCATCACGTACCACGACTCGTGCTACCTCGGTCGACACAATGATGTCTATCTCGCCCCACGCAATGTCATTGGCGCCATAAAAGGTGTCGACATCGTAGAAATGCCTCGTAATGGAACCACTGGTATGTGTTGCGGGGCCGGCGGCGCGCGCATGTGGATGGAAGAAAACATCGGCACGAAAGTCAATGACGAGCGGGCAGCGGAGGCAATTTCCACGGGCGCCTCCCGGGTCGCAACAGCATGTCCATTCTGTTACATCATGTTGGATGACGGCGTCAAGGGTGCGGGTAAAGAGGAATCAGAAGTGAAAGTCGCCGATATTGCCATTCACTTACTGGACGCAATAGAGGCAGGCGAACGACAACACTCCACTCAACAATCACCGCTCAACATCTCTACGGCAGGCGAATAACTAGCCGAAGTTCTCGAAGTATCGACTCGGGGTTGGCCCGCGCTGGCCCTGATACTTTGAACCGCGAGCGCCTTTACCATACGGATTTTCGGCGGCAGTTGTCATTGACATAAAACTAACCTGTCCGATTTTCATCGTTGGGTAAATCGTGATCGGCAAATTCGCGACGTTTGACAATTCCAAGGTGATGTGACCGTCAAAACCGGCGTCAATGAACCCGGCGGTGGAGTGAATAAGTAATCCGAGACGTCCAAGCGAACTCTTTCCCTCCACTCGCGCGACAAGATCATCGGCGATCGCCACACGCTCGAGGGTGGAACCGAGGACGAACTCCCCCGGATGGAGCATAAACACGCCATCGCCAGGCACCTCCACAAGTTCGGTGAGTTCCGTTAGGTCCTTTTTCACATCAATCACCGCCGCCGTGTGATTGCGAAATACTCTAAAGAGATTTGAGACTTTGAGATCCACGGACGAAGGTTGCAGACAAGCCTCGTCAAATGGATCAATCACAATTCGCTTAGAAACAAGTGCCTCGCGAATACTGAAGTCGGAAAGGATCACAACGAAGCACCCTACCTAAAGCCCTTACCACCACCGACCTATCGTTGCCGCGTGCGGAGGATTGCTACCCTTTACAACGAATTTGCGGGTGTAGTTCAGAGGTAGAACATCAGCTTCCCAAGCTGAGAACGCGGGTTCGATTCCCGTCACCCGCTCCGCTACTTCCAGCAAATTATCGAGCTCGTCCGCCGTCCGAAAGTGGGTCGTCTGGAAGTAGATCGTAATGTGTTGACCATGACCGAATTCCACAAGCAGGACCTCACGGGGGCACGATTCGAAGGCGTAAGCCTCCGGGGTGCCACCTTTACCAAGGTGCACCTCACTGGCGCCATCATGCGTGGAATCGACTTCTCCGGGGTCCGAATGCGCGGAGTCGAGATGGACGACGTCGAGATTAGCGGCTACCTACACAACGTCGTCGTAAATGGCGTCGACATTGCCCCGCTCGTCGAAGCCGAACTTAACCGTCGCATGCCCGAACGCGCGAAAATGCGCCCCGAGGACAGCGACGGATTCCGCGAGGCGTGGGCAATCTTAAATCGGCTGTGGGAGGTCACTACCGCCCGCGCGAGAACGTTTCCCGAAGCGGCGCTCCACCGCAGCGTCGATCACGAGTGGTCCTTTATCCAGACTCTCCGGCATCTCAATTTCGCCAGCGCCGCGTGGGTGGGTCGAATGATCCTCGGCAACCTCTCGCCTTGGCACCAATTGGATTTGCCGTGGGACGAGGCGCCCGGCTGGGACGGCATTCCGTGGGACCGCGAGGCACGGCCGTCGCTCGACGAGGTGCTCGCGATCCGACGCGAACGCCATTCGATGATCGCCCACGTTATGGAGTCACTCACCGACGAGCAACTCGCCTCCAAAGTGACTCGCACCGAGCCGGGATGGCCCCAGTACGAAGATTTCCTGTTCAAGGATTGTCTCCAAATCGTGCTCAACGAGGAATGGGAACACCGGCTTTATGCCGAACGTGATCTAACTGCGCTCGTAAACGGAAACTGACTAGTTCTAGAACATCCCGTTGTCGTTAGCGGTCGTATCGGGGATGGCCTGCAGGACATCCCAATGCTCGACAATCTTTCCCTCGTCATTGAAGCGAAAGATGTCGATTCCGGCGAAGTCGTGATCACCCGGCCAGGTTTGGTAGCAGTGCAACATCACAAGGTCACCCTCGGCAATGCTGCGCTTAATTTCGACTTGCTTGCCCGGAAACTCGACTGCCATACGCTCGAAATATTCGATGAACGCTTCCTTGCCGTCGGCCACCGCCGGATTGTGCTGAGTGTAACTTTCGCCGACAAAGCGTTCAATCGCCTGACGAGGTTGGCCGAGATTGAACATCAGGTCGTAAAACGAAATCGCGTCAGTTTTCATCCGACCAAGGTCCCTCATAAGCGCTCAGCCGCGAACCAAACTTGCCAAAGCCCACAGTGCGGCAAAGCCACCGACAATTGCCATGCTGATACTTCGCCCTACGGGAGCCCGCGCCAAGTCTGTCGTCTCACGTCGCGTTGCTGGTGGTCGTACCACCGCCAAAACATTGCCAACACACATTGCCGCCCCTAGTGCAAGTACTAGCCACGCAAGCAGATCTTGGCCAAGAAACATAAATTCGATTGCCTAGTTACGCAGTGCCGAATCGGCGAAATTGTCGCTGGCCATACTTTCAAACCGGGTGTATGCCGCCAACCACGCCAGTCGTACGAGACCGAGGGGACCAGCGCGATGCTTTGCCACATGTACTTCGGCCAAACCCTTTTTATTCGGATCCTGGTCATACACCTCGTCGCGATAGAGAAACATCACGACATCGGCGTCCTGTTCGAGCGCACCAGACTCGCGCAGGTCTGAAAGTGTTGGGTGCTTATCGGAGCGAGACTCGAGACCACGACTCAATTGGCTCAGAGCAAGCACCGGAACATTAAATTCGCGCGCCATCAACTTGAGTTTGCGACTGATCTCACTGACTTCAAGTTGACGATTTTCCGGTCGCCCTTCCCCGCCCATCAATTGCAGGTAGTCGATGACAATGAGCCCAAGCCCACCTTCACGGCTATACGTACGACGAGCCTTGGCTCTAATCTGACCGACCGAGGTGCCGGCACCGTCGTCAATGATGAGCGGAACATCGAGTCGTCCAACGGCATGGCCGATCTTCGTCCAGTCATTTGGCGTCGGACGTCCGGTGCGAAGCACCACCGAGTCGACTCGGGCTTCGCTAGCAAGAATGCGTTGTGCAAGCTCGGACTTGCCCATTTCAAGCGAGAAAAAGAGAACGGGAAGGTTCGTGCTCTGGGCGACATGCACGGCGATTCCCAGAGCAAAGGCGCTCTTTCCCATACTGGGTCGAGCACCAACAATATTTAAGGTTCCAGGCTGAAAGCCAAGTAGCACTTTATCTAACTCTGCAAATCCGGTCGGCACCCCGGTAAGTGCGTCCTTGTTGTTGAACCGATCTTCGAGTCTCTCCATCGTTTCGTTGATAAGAAGTCCGACCCGTTCCGAATTGTCGCCGGACTCGCTCTCCGATATGTCGAAAATGCGACTCTCGGCATCGTCGACGGCTTTGTCAACATCATCCGGTTCGCTGTAGGCGATCTCTGCAATATCGCCGGCCGCGCTGATCAGGCGGCGCAATCTGGCCGTGTCACGAACAATTTTTGCGTAGCGCTCGGCACTCGTGATTGCCGGTGTCGAATTTTGTAGCGACAGCAATAGATCAAGACCACCTACACCTTCGAGCAAATTTGCTCGGCGTAATTCGTCGGCAACCGTTACCGGGTCAACTGGTTCGCCGGCGGTGTTGAGGGCTCGAATCGCATCATAAATGTGTTGATGCGACGGTTTATAAAACTCTTCGGACCGCACTCCGCGCTCGAGGGCAATACTGACCGCTTCGCGAGACAGCAACATTGTTCCGAGTAGAGAGGCTTCGGCATCCAAGTTGTGAGGGGGGACACGCTGCGAAGTGCGATTTCCTGACTGACGGTCAGCCCGTGAACCATCGTCGCTCGCCATGTCTCTACCTTGCCCGATTTAGGTTGTTGATCGCTAGGGGTATAACCCTGTGACTTTGCTGGGGAAAACTAGAGCGCGACAACTTGGAGCTTGATCTCTGCCGTGAGATCAGCAAATAGATCAACAGTCACGGTGTGCTCACCAATGGTGCGGATCGGCGAGCTGATGTTGACTTTCTTTCGATCAATCGTAAATTTTGCTTGCTGCGCGATCGCTTCTACGATGTCGCCTGACGATACCGAACCGAATAGTCGACCTTCCTTACCGACCTTGGCCGAGATGACAAACGAATGCTGCGAGAGTGTGGCCCCGATTGCCTGAGCTTCGGTCCGGTCAGCAACTTCTCGCTGATCACGGGATCGACGCATTGCCTCCGCCTGGGTTATTGCTCCTTCGGTGGCTTCGATTGCAAGACCTTTTGGTAGCAAGAAATTTCGTGCATGGCCGCCGGACACCGTAATAATGTCGCCACGTCGACCAACTCCGGCAATATCTGAACGAAGTAAGACCTTCATTTTCTAGTCCTCCTTCGTGACTGTTACATCTGATTGTTCAAGGACATCGGCAAGTTCGATCGCCTCTGTGTCTTCCACAAGCTCAGCATCTGGAATCGATGCAGTGGGAACTTTTGAACCCTTATACGGGCGGCCAGAGGAATAACTCTCTCCCCCGTCACGGTCATCGCCTCGTCGCGGTGCCCGACTAGCGGCGACTCGCTTGGTATATGGCAACAAAGCCATCTCGCGTGCGTTCTTGATCGCGGTGGCAACATCGTGTTGCTGCTGGACGGTATTTCCATTCATTCGACGGGCGCGAATTTTTGATCGATCCGACATGAAGCGCTGCAACAGATTGACATCTTTGTAGTCGATAAATTCGATCTTCTCATTGGTCAACACATTGGGACGCTTCTTGTATTTGCGAAGCGCCGCTTTGGCTGCACGAGCCTTGTTTTTCTTACTTGTCATGTTGTGGGTCCTTTAATGATTACGAATTGGTGCTAGAGAATTAGAACGGTTCTTCGCCACTGTCGTGGGGACTGACTTCGCCGCCAGGATTTGATCCGCGTGTACCGGCGCTTGGGTTGTCGCTCTTTGGAGTGCGTTCAACTTGAGCAGTTGCCCAGCGCAGGCTTGGTCCAAGTTCATCGGCAATCACATCGATTGCGGTGCGCTTGTCGCCGTCGCGAGTGGTGTATTCGCGTTGCTCTAGTCGTCCGGTAACCACGACCCTGGCGCCTTTTGTAAGCGAGGCGGCGGCGTTTTCGCCCAGCTGTCCCCACGCGGTGACATTGAAAAAAGATGTCTGCTCCTGCCATTCGCCGTTGACTTGGTAACGGCGACCGACGGCGATTCCGAACGAAGCTACGCCCCGTCCCGTCGTTGTGAATCGCAACTCGGGATCACGGGTGAGATTGCCGACGAGAGTGATGGTGTTGTCCGACATTGTGGTTACTCCTTTGATCTGGATCTTTAGGCTGATGTAACGGAAAGACCGCGACGCGCGGCTTCGTCATCGGGTAAACGGAGAAGTTTGTGGCGAAGAACATCATCGGCGATGCGAAGAGTACGTTCGACATCGTCAAGAGCACCACCGTCTGCGGTGATGTTAAATATGGCGTAGTACCCGTCGTTCTGTTTCTTTATTGGATATGCAAGACGACGCTTGCCCCACCAATTAACTGTTCCGTGAACGGATCCACCGGCACCTTCAATTGCCTTGGTCACGGTGTTGATCCAACTGTGTGCAACGGAGTCCTCAAGACTGCCATTGACGATGAGCATTAATTCGTACGCACGCATGAACGTGGAAACTCCCTTCGGATCCAGCCAAAGACTGGAGCCCCCGAGGGGGCAGAGTGGATATGTGGAAAATTGAGTGTAACGGCACGGGGGCACCCTGCCACAGGGCTGTTACAGGGTTAGCGAAACTGAAGAACTTTCATTCGGCGATCGCGGCATTGCGTTGAGCCCCACCGGTGGGGATTGAACGCAGCAAGTGGTGCCATCCACAGAGTCGACATGCTTCCACGACATAGGCGGTGTAGTCGAACTGCTGATGTCGAAAATTTTCTAGTTCGCTCGGGGAAGTGATGCAACGACCGTGTTTTGGCAGGTAGGGGCCAAACACATACGTCACCAATACCACGTTGGCTGCCGTGCAAATCGGGCATAACACACGCGTTGGTGTGCCGAAATGACGAGCCGCACGAATTAAGTCAGGGTGGGCATCACAGACTTGGTCCTTTCGCAGCCGTCCCCTTCGATATTCATTGATTAGTGCGCGACGGGTGAGTCGATGATCGATGACTCCGCCGATGGCCTCACCAGAGTCACCGGAAATATTGAGAGCGCTCAGCCAACTTGCCGAGACGCGGCGGCGATCTGTCATGACTGCGAACTTTAGTCACTTATCTATGTCTTGTGTTGAGTCTTCCACCAGTCATCCAGCCGACGGCGTATTTCGGTATCTCCCAGCAATCCTTCCTCGAGTCGAATTTCCATCAAATAAGTGAGAGCCAATCCGACACTCCTCCCAGGAATAATTCCAAGATGTGCCATTACCTCCGCCCCATCAAGTTCCGGCCGCAGGGCCGCGAGTTCTTCCTGCGAGGTCAACTCGGTGATCCGAGCCTCGAGTTCATCCATTCGTTTTGCAAGTATCATCGCTTTTTTTTCGTTACGGGTCGTACAGTCACAGCGAGTTAGTACATTTAGCTCATTGAGCAGAGCGCCCGCATCGCGCACGTACCGCCGTACCGCAGAGTCCGTCCAACCCATTTGATATGTGTGAAATCGAAGGTGAAGCGCCACTAATTCCGTGATTGCTTCGACGTCTTGCGACGAATAGCGCAGTGCCTTTAATCTCTCTCGACTCATTCGCGCGCCGACTACTTCGTGATGATGAAATGTCACTCCCTTTCCATCTCTGATCGAGCGTGTCTTGGGCTTACCTATGTCGTGAAATAACGCCGCCAGGCGGGTGAGACGAAAGTCGAACTCCCCTGATGCGCTTTGTCTGACATTTTCGACCACAGCAAACGTATGGGTAAGCACGTCCTTGTGCCGATGAATTGGATCTTGCTCGAGACTCATGGCTGGAAGTTCGGGAAAAAAGTGCTGCGCTAGCCCCGTATTCACAAGGAACCACAACCCTTGGCTTGGATGTTCGGTGACGATGAGTAGATCCAACTCATTTCGAATTCGCTCTGCGGAGACAATCTTGATTCGATCGTGCATGCTTTTTACCGCCGAAACCAATTCTGGAACCGGCTGCATATTCATCGATGACATGAATCGGGCCGCACGCATCATTCGCAATGGATCATCGGAGAAGCTTTCCTTTGGCGACAATGGCGTCTTGAGCGTGAGCGACAATAGATCGACTGCTCCGTCGTACGGATCCACCAATTCCGGGTCGTCGGTGGTTAGTTCGATGGCCATCGAATTAATCGTAAAATCGCGTCGCGACAAGTCGACGATGACGTCATCGGAAAAACGAACGTCCGGCTTTCGCGAATCCGGCGAATAGCCCTCGGCGCGGTGAGTCGTAATTTCGAGTGTTCTCCCATCCTTCAGGGCGCCAATCGTGCCGAATTTTTCACCTTGCGTCCACACCGAGTCTGCCCAATGTCCAAGAATCGACTTGATCTGGTCGGGAAGAGCATTCGTGGTGAAGTCGAAATCAAGCGAATGGGTACCTTTGTCGAGCAACAGATCACGAACTGTGCCACCGACGAGGTAAAGCCTAAATCCGGCTTCTCGAAAGCGCTGCGCCAACGGAGTGAGTTCCTCCAAGATTGGTGCGAATCGCTGGGGAATCATAATAATTCAGGTTAGGGGTTGGCGATGATCCAAGTGATGAGACTGGGTGTCTGCTGGATTCAAGTAGTTGCCCTACGCACTCAACGCAACTCACCGTAATCTTGGGTAACACAATGAATAAGTATTTGAACGCGCCACCTACTCGACGAGTAGTGGAAATTAGGCGCACGCGATGTCGATGGTGGATTTCTGTCGTCCTGCCACTGGTGTTCGTCGGTTTCGGGGTGTTCTCAGCTGCGCCCACCCACGCACTAATCCAGTCGGTGGACTTGAGACTTGTGTCTCAGAATTTCAACATCTCGCAGTCGTCAAATGTGCGACTTGTGGTACAGGTCCTCGATGACTTGGCGAGAACGGCTGTCACGACGGACCGAACCTCCACCTTTCGTATCGTCGCCGGACGGCGGATAACGACGCGACAGAGCGTCATTGAAATTGGCACCGGAATTGCAAAGGTCAAGCAGGTTTCATTTCTTGACATACCGGTTTCCCGAACAGGGCAATCTCTCGGTGGTAATTTCACCCTTTCCATTCCCACGACATCCAGTTCGCGGCGCGATGCGCTACCGATCGAAGGCCTCGGGATATACCCGCTCAATGTGCAGATTATTCAACGCGGCGCTGTTGTCGGTCAGCTCACAACCTTTGTCAACGTGTTTGATCCCTCGGTCACCTATTCGCAGATGCCGGTTTCCATTGCCGTAAGCGTGACATCACAACCCACCCTTCAGCCTGACGGAAGCACGGATGTGCCCGACGGTGCACGAACACAATTAACCAGACTGGCCGAATTGCTGGAAGTCAACGCGGCCCCAATTTCGGTGCAGGTGCAACCGGAATTACTTCAGGGTCTTGTCCGTTCCAATGTCGTCGGAGATGGTGAATTGCTGACACGATTGCGCAGCAGATTTCAATTTCAAGATGTGCTCAGCACGACTTATGTCTCATTTGATCCGTCGAGTTCGCAACGAAGTTCCATGAATTTGGAATTTGCCGATCAACTTCGGCTCGGTGAAGACATCATCGATACAAACGACGGCGACGCCATACCAACCCGCCGTACATGGTTGAGTCGAATCACTGTGGACAACGATGGCGCATCCTTGCTTCGCGACTTTGGTGTCCAGTCACTGGTTCTCCTGCCTCAGGCTGCCGCGTCGCTGGGGACATTTGACAATTACGCGCGTGCCTATCGAGTGAATCCCACATCTCGTGCAACATCTAGCCCAGTCACGCTTTTCATTAGCGACCCCAGCTATGCCCAGGAAATATCAGGCACACACGAAGAGCCGGTTCTAGATGCCTATCGAATCGCCGCCGAGGTGATAGCCGACCGCGATGAAATCGTTGCCGCAAATGGTGATCCAACCGTTCGACACAAGGTGCTGTCCAC
>JBKJXI010000213.1:0-7347 GCA_046716325.1 Ilumatobacteraceae bacterium
TTCAGGCGGAACAGCGATGCGCCTAACCCTTGCTCACCTCGCCGTGGAGAAAATACCTTGGTCATCCGTCCACTTGTATATGGCGGATGAGCGATGCGTGGAACGAAGCGACCGAGAACGTAACGATTTAATGATCAACGAAGTGTTAGTCCAACCGACCCGCATTCAACCAGAACACTTTCATCAGATTCCGGCCGAACTTGGACCGATTGAAGGCGCGAAGTCCTACGCTCAAACAATCTCCGCAATCAAACAATTTGACTTAGCGTTGCTCGGCGTCGGAGCGGACGGACACATTGCGAGCTTGTTTCCAAATCATCCTTCGGTAGATAGCTGTGAGCGTGTGGTGGCCGTAGAAAATAGCCCAAAATTCCCGCTCAATAGGGTTTCGGTGGGGCTCACAATGCTTCGCAGCGCGACGCACCGTATCGTGGTAGTGGCTGGAGTCGAAAAGAGCGACCTCATCGCTCGAATTCACGATGGCCAACGGCCACCAGTCGCGTTACTGGAGCCGACCGAATGGTTTTTGGACTCGCAAATTGTCGGTTTCAGGGTTGAGGGATTAACGATTAAACAGCAAGGACAAACTTTGTGAAAACAGTGATTCTCTGTGGCGGATACGGAACTCGCATACGTGATGTTGCCGACGATATTCCGAAACCAATGATCCCAGTCGGTGGATATCCAATTTTGTGGCACCTGATGAAATATTACGCCGCGTTCGGCCACGATGAATTTATTTTGTGTCTAGGACACAAGGGCCATTCGATCAAGGACTTTTTCTTAAACTACGGAGCACATACTCATGACCTGACAGTTACGTTGGGTGCAGACACGTCTGTCGAATTTCACTCATCGCAGGAACATCTTGATTGGAAAGTGACTCTGGTCGATACCGGGCTCGACGCGATGACCGGCGCACGAATTCACAGAATACGGAATTACGTTTCTGGTGAGCGATTCATGCTCACCTACGGCGATGGACTTAGTAATGTCAATATCGAGAAATTGCTCGCATTCCACACAGCACATGGAAAGAAACTCACGGTAACTGGTGTTCGTCCCCCGGGGCGATTTGGTGAACTCCAGTCAGATGGCAACGGCACCGTGACCGAGTTCAATGAAAAACCGCAAGCAACCGGCGGGCGAATTTCCGGTGGCTTCTTCGTTTGCGAACCGAGCGTGTTTGATGTTCTTGATGCGCGGGAGGACCTTGTCTTCGAAAAAGAACCAATCCGTACCCTCGTCAAAGCCGGTCAGCTCGCGGTTTACGAACATGATGGTTTCTGGCAATGCATGGATACCTACAGGGATTGGCAATTGCTCAATGGACTCGTTTCAAGCAATAAGGCTCCATGGAAAATCTGGTAGATGCGCTAGCGACTTTTGCCGGCAAACGCGTTCTCATAACCGGCGATACTGGATTCAAAGGATCATGGCTCAGCCTGTGGCTCCATCAACACGGTGCCATTGTGCACGGTTACGCGCTACCACCGGACGGACCGAGGAGCCACTTTTCATTGCTGAGTATGGAGAAACGCATACAGCACGAAGATGGCGATATTCGAGACAGGGACCATCTACTTAAATACTTTAAAGATGTGCAACCAGAATTTGTCTTTCACTTGGCGGCCCAAGCAATAGTTCGGCGGTCCTATCGCGAGCCAATGGAAACTTTTGATACCAATATTGGTGGATCGATCAATGTCCTCGAATCCGTACGACTCACGCCTTCGATTCAGTCACTTGTCTACATCACATCCGATAAGTGCTATCGCAATCGCGAAATTGATGTCGGATACACGGAGGACGACCAACTTGGTGGACACGATCCATACAGTGCATCCAAGGCCGGAGCCGAGATTGTCTTCGCCTCATACAACGAATCATTTTTCAAGAATCGCCCAAATTTTGGTGCCGCTTCCGCTCGTGCCGGGAATGTAATTGGTGGTGGCGATTGGTCCGAGGACCGAATAATTCCAGACTGTATTCGTGCGCTCCAGAGCAACGAAACAATCGTGTTGCGCCACCCCGATGCCACTCGACCATGGCAGCATGTTTTGGAACCACTCTCTGGCTATATCACCCTTGGATCCCGATTACGGAGGGACCCAGCATCTGCAGTTGGCTCATGGAACTTTGGTCCTCCTGAGTCAGCAGTTCACTCCGTTGCGGATCTGGCTCGTGAATGCATCCGAGTTTGGGGATCTGGAAAAGTATCCGTTGAACCGAACAACGAGCAACTCCATGAAGCCAAGTTGCTGAAATTAAATTGCTCCAAAGCACGGGATCACTTGCAATGGTCGCCTCGATGGAATTTCGCCACCACGATTAGAGAGACAATCTCGTGGTATCGAAAAATATTTGACGGTCAGTCAGCGATTCAAATTGGTTCAGAACAACTCGCGAACTACGAAAGGTTCACAAATGATTGACGGTGTCATCATCACCCAGTTGAAACAGATTTCCGATGAGCGCGGCAAAGTTATGCACATGTTGCGGGCCACTGATCCAATTTTCAAGTCGTTTGGCGAAATCTATTTCTCCTGCGTATATCCAAGTGCGGTTAAGGCATGGCACATTCACAAACAAATGACCCTCAATTACGCGGTGCCTCACGGCCGAGTAAAGCTTGTGCTTTACGATGATCGCCCTGAGAGCCCGACTTCCGGCGAAGTCCAAGAGATTTATCTGGGTGACGACAACTACTCCCTAGTAACCGTTCCACCTCTAGTCTGGAACGGTTTCATGGGACTTGGAGCCGAAATGGCAATCGTCGCCAACTGCGCATCGATTCCCCATGATCCAAGTGAAATCGAACGACGAGATCCCGCTGACTCTTCAATACCCTACGACTGGGCAATGAAAAGCAAATGAAAACTACAGTCCTCCTCACAGGGGGATTCGGAAATCTAGGAGGTCGGCTTTCTTCCGATCTCCACAAGACACAAAAGTTTGATATACGTCTTGGATCGCGCTTGGATCGAAAAGCACCACCGTGGGCACCTGATGCTCGCACGACGAGGTTAGACGTTTTGGATACCGACTCGCTCAACAAGTCTCTTTCCGGAGTGGACATCGTCATTCACCTTGCAGCTATGAATGCCGCCGAGTGTGCACTCGACCCACAACGAGCACATGCTGTCAATGTCGAAGGAACCGGGAACTTGCTTGAAAGTGCAACCGCTTCTGAAGTGAAGCGACTTGTTTACCTGTCTACGGCACATGTGTATGCAGAGCCACTGGTGGGAACGATTACCGAGTCGACCGTCCCCAGCCCGCGACACCCCTACAGCATTACGAATCTGGAGGCCGAACAACTTGTACGGCGAGTCCACAGCAAAAAGCAACTAATCGGAATCCGGGTCCGATGCGCAAACGGGTTTGGCGCACCGATGGACCCGACCGTCAATATTTGGCAGATCCTGATCGATGATCTATGTCGCCAGGCAGCCGAACACGGAATCCTCACTCTCAAATCCCACGGGAGTCAAGAGCTTAACTTTGTGCCATTGCACGATGTTTGTGCCGCAATTCTCCATTTGGCCATCGTTAGCGAAGATCGCGTCGGTGATGGCCTGTTCAATCTTGGTCATGAGATCTCTTCGTCCGTGTGGAATATGGCTCAAAGAATCGCTGGACGCTGCGACTCTGTTTTGGGATTCACTCCGCCAATTAATCGTCCACCTGCCAGCCCGGATGATATACCTCAAACACTTGATTACAGAAGCGACAAACTACGCGCAACCGGATTTGTCCCGCGCGGAGATTTGGACGCAGAAATCGACGACCTACTGAGGTTCTGCGCCAAGGAGTTTCCTCGTCGACCATGAATTCCACCCACGCAACTAATCCGCCACTGGTTTCAATCGTCGTACCTACTTTTAATCACGCCACATTCTTGAATGCGGCAATCGACTCAATCTGTGCGCAGACATATCCACATTGGCAGGCGATAATTATCAATAACTTTTCAACCGACAACACAATCGACATTGTCGCTAGCTTCAACGACTCTCGAATTCGCCTGATCAATTTCCACAATGGTGGCATTATCGCAGCGTCACGAAATCATGGAATTCAGCATGCAACCGGAGAATTCGTGGCATTTCTAGATTCAGATGACACCTGGTATCCGGAAAAACTTGCGAAATGCGTGTCTGCATTAGAGCACGGCAACGATCTAGTTTGCCACGGTGAACTATGGATTGATGACTCGGCACGCCAGCGGAAGGTGATGTATGGACCCCGATCGCGCTCGACTTATAGCAATTTGCTCTTCCGCGGTAACTGCATTTCAACTTCTGCCACGGTGGTACGCCGCACAATTCTTGACCAACTCAACGGATTTCGCGAAAGCATCGAATTTGTCACCGCCGAGGATTACGATCTGTGGCTCCGAATCGCTAACTTGACTCAGCGCATCGAATTCATTCCAGAGGTTCTAGGTGAATTTCGACGGCACAGTGGAAACGCCAGCAATGCGGTCATGCGTAATATGTTGGCCGAACTGTCCGTTATTGAAGATCATTTCTCGCGTCAGGACCGCACAATCCTGACCCAATTGAAGCGGCGCCATCGGCGCGGAATCGCACACTACGGGGCAGGTCGGGGACTGGATGCCAGTGGAGACAGTGCCCAAGCAGTTCGTGAATTCCTTCGGTCGTTTGCAATGACACCACTGAACGTGCGTCTCTACCCCGCAATTGTCTTGGCATTCGTTCACTTCACCACTTCACGTATCAAAGGCGCCAAACAGTGACTTATGACTACGACTAGGTACTTCTCTCTTGCCCGACATGCGCTCGTCGAAGCGCTGCGAGCCATCAACATCCAACCAGGAGATTCAGTAGCGATACCCGGACTGATATGCCGCGAATTTCTAGCGTCGTTAGCTACGGTCGGAGCACATCCCGCTTTTTATCGGGTCAATGAGAGACTCGAACCAATCGATCTCCCGAGTGACGAGGGAATTAGAGCTGTCGTAGTCGTCAATTACTTCGGATTCGCTCAGAACCTGGCGCCGTTTATCAGCTTTTGCACGTCTACCGGAGCAATCCTCATTGAAGACAATGCGCATGGTTTCCTCAGCTCAGATGAAACTGGGCAAATCCTTGGAACGCGGGGCGCGATGGGAATTACCAGCGTCCGCATTTCTATTCGAATCGCCGATGGCGCAATCCTCTCGGTCAACGAGTCGCATTTAATTGATCGAATTCATGACCAACTACCGACAACGACTAACTCCATCCACCTTTTCCGGTTACGCAGACTCCTCGCCGTGGCCGAGAGACGATTCCACATTCCAGTCCTGCGCCTGATGCGTGCAATTCTCCGAACGCTTCGAAAGATTAGAACCGGCTCGTCGTTACCAGTCGCGACCACCGTTAGCGAATCTGAAATACTCCAACTCGCCGGACCACACGTATCAAGCATTCACATTATTGAACGGCTTGACTCCAATTCGGAAATAACTCGCCGCCGCGAACTCTATGCACAGGTCCACAAGGTTCTATCTAAACTTTCACTGACTCCCCAATTCCCCGAGCTCCCCCGCGGAACCGTGCCATACGGGTATCCGTTCTACGCCGATGAATTGACTCTGAAAGAAGCTCATTCAAAGGTCGTCAGGTTTGGCGTTGAGATCATCAGATGGCCAGAACTTCCCGATGCAATCTCACCATCCGCTCCGTATCACTATACGAATCTCTGGTTGGTTAATTTTTTATGATTCTCCAAACGGGTTGGAGTACTTGGTCGAAAACTGCAGACGAGTGGAACTCGACTCTCCTGCGGTTCGACGACGCAAACATCTACCAAAGTGCGAAGTGGGGATTGCACCGAAAGCAGTTTGGTTGGAGTGTGACTCAACTCGCCCATCACTCGGACGGCGTAATTACCACGATGGCCCAAGTTCTGCAAAAGAATATTTCACCTTTAGTCATGAAGTGCTGGATCCCTGGCGGTCCAGTCGGTGACCTTACATTCTGTGACAATTCTCTTATTTCGTTGCTCAAAAGCAACTACTCCACCCCAGTGCTGTACATACGTATGAGTGCTATGACGCAATACAGCGATGCCATTGCGAGCTCCTTGCACTCGTATGGTTGGCGAAAGCCAACCGGAACGCTCAACAGCGGCAAGACGCTCCTCTATGACATCGATCCAAATCTCGTAGAACGTCGTGACAAACTATCGAAGAATTGGCTGCGAAATTTGTCGCGAAGCGAACAACGAGAACTTCTGGTAAGCGAGTGGACGAATCCAACCGCTGCCCAAATTGCCTCGCTAACCGACGAAATGAGTCGATACAAGGGTCTTCGCAACAGCAAGCAGAAAATCGCTGAAGTAACAGATTCGCTACTTAAGACATTTGGAAGTGACATTCTGTTGGTCCGGTGCACCAATTCGCAGGGCGAACTCTTGGCTCTACGTGGGGTGATAAAACTTGGTGACAAAGCGTTCGACATGTTTGCTGCCACGTCGCCTGCGGGACGTAAAGAGTATGCCTCCAATCTTTGTTTCTGGAAATTGATCGAGCTATGTGCACGCGATGGAATCACTCATTACGATTTAAGCGGAGTTGATCCAGAAAGAAATCAGGGTGTATACAATTTCAAAAAGGGCATCGGCGCCATAGATTTCACTTACTTAGGGGAATGGTCATACAGTCGTCCTCGCTTAGTCGGCAACATCGTAAGTAGAATGATCGCCCGCAGGATGCAACCCGAGTAACCCGGTGACATTCGCTTCACGCGCCTGACCCAGGAGAGACTATGCAACGTTGGAAATGGGTCACCGGAACCGGAATCAGCACCATTTACGGAGCGATAAATCGGTTCTCCAGAAAACCTCAAAGTTTAAGGGTGCTGATGTATCACTCAGTTGGGTCGGATGACCGAAATGATCTCTACAGTCTCACTCCACAACGATTTCGATCTCATTTAAGTTTTCTCCGTACCAAGCAATCTGATTCCAGCCTCATGGTTCATCCTCTTACCGACCTGGTGCGGGTCGGTCTTTCAATCACTTTTGATGATGGTTACCGTGACAACCTTGAAGTTGCGGCACCCGCGTTAGTTGAATTCGGATTTCCATTTCATGTGTTTGTCAGTCCTTCGTTCGTCATGTCCGGCGCGGACAAATATTTGACTGTTCAGTCTCTACGCGAATTGGCCGGTCTATCAGGTGTGAGCATTGGGGCTCACGGTTATAGCCACAGAAAACTGACCGAGTGCACCACTGCCGAACTCGAATACGAATTAGTCGCCAGCTAACAATGGATCGAATATGTCATAGTGCGAGCAGTAACGACCATGGCATATCCTCATGGCTCGGTCAATGATG
>JBKJXI010000214.1:0-6512 GCA_046716325.1 Ilumatobacteraceae bacterium
GATCTCGTCGGGAAGGGATGCAATGTCACCGCAGCCCATGGATATGCACAGGTCACCGCCCTGCAGGTGCGAGGCGAGATAGTTAACCAGTTGGACTCGTTGTGGAAGCCAAACCACTTGTGCACGGGGGTGGGCGTCAAGGACCGCATTGACCACAAGTTTGCCAGTTACGCCCTGTATCGGAGTGGTACCCGATGGATAGATTTCGGTGATGACGACGATGTCGGCGCCCTCGAATGCATCGGCGTACATTGGTGAAAGAGTCGACATACGGTTGTATCGATTCGGTTGAAACACGGCGACAACTCGATTCCAGGTATCGGAGGCGTCTCGTGCTCCCTTGAGCACCGAAGCAATTTCCGCCGGCAAGTGCGCGTAGTCATCGACGAAAGTGACTCCGGAGTCGACGCCGCGTTGATCGAAACGGCGCGCCACACCACTGAATCGATTTAATGTTCGCGTAGCGCTCTCGAAGGTGACGCCAAGGGCCATCGCCATCGTCAGGGCACCGAGCGCGTTGAGAACATTATGTTGACCTCGGAGAGGTAAAACTACGTGACCCAGTGTTCGGTACTCCGAGCCTCCTTTGGTTCGGGTTTGCACGTCGAATTCGGAGGTTCCGTGATCGAATTTGACCTGTATCGCCCGCACATCGGCCGCGGAATCGATCCCATATGTGGTGGTCTGATGGCTACGAGCAAGTTGGGCACATCGAGCGTCATCCATGCACAGCACTTTGGGGCCGGTAATCCCGCCCAGAAAGTCGTCAAAGCTGGTCATGATTCCGTCGATGGTTCCAAAGTGATCGAGATGGTCGATATCAATGTTCGTCAGAATTGTGCCCGCCAGGGGCAGTTGTCGATGTGTTCCATCGCTCTCGTCTGCCTCCACAACCAATATCGAGCCCTTTGACCACTTCGCCCCAGTTCCCACGGCGACAACATCTCCTCCAATGATGAAGCTTGGGTCCATTCCGGAATCTGCGAGCATCAGCATCAGCATCGAAGATGTGGTTGTCTTTCCATGCGTTCCCGCAACTCCAATCGATGTTTTCTTGGCGCAAATGTCAGCCAGCATCTGGGCCCGGGTAAGTACCGCGAATCCGCGTTGATGAGCCGCCTGTAGCTCGATATTGTCGTTCGGAATCGCCGGGGAAAATGTGACGGCATCGCAGCCGATGACAACTTGCTTGTCGTGTCCAACATTGATCCGAACTCCGCTTGCCCGCAATGTATCGAGAACCGGCGACTCGCGAATGTCACTACCCGAGACCTCGTTGCCCATCTGGACAAGCACGATCGCAATCGCACTCATTCCTGGTCCGCCGACGCCGACCACATGCAATCGACTCATCGAGCCGCCTCGATTATGGCTCGGGCGATGGAACTGTCTCGATGCGCCGCACCAAGTTCATATGCCCGTTTGCCAAGTTGATCGAGGCGGAGTGGATTACCAAGTAGGTCTGAAATGACTTGCGCCAATTTGTCGACACTTAGATCGAATTCGTCGAGCAATACGGCCCCGCCCCGCTCGACCAGCCAATTCGCATTTGTCTGCTGATGATTTTCCGCCGCCTGATTCCATGGAACAAGTATGGATGGAACTCCAACGGTGGCGATTTCCGCCACCGAGCTCGCCCCTGCCCGCGAAATAATCAGATCCGCGGCCGCGTACACATCCGTCATGTTCTCGCAATACGCCAGGCGCCGGTATTCGATCTGATTGGCCGACGGTCCAAGTTTGGGCAGCGGATCGTTGACATAGCGAACGCCGCTGAGATGCAGAATCGATAGATCGGCCCGATTCGCCCATCGCTCGACAAGCTCTCGAATGACGGTGTTCAACACGGCCGAGCCAAGAGATCCCCCCATCAGCACGATGAGCCGTCGATCCCCGGCAATGTTCAACCTCGATCTGGCGTCGTCACGCGAGATCGTTCTCTTTAAGTGGCGCAGCGCGGCGCGCACCGGAGCTCCGGTAAGTCGCGCATGTCTCAGTTCGCTTGGCAGATATGCAACCGCGCTTATCGTCGCGTAACGCGACTGAAGTCTGGTGGCGATACCCGGACGCCGATCGTACGAACATGTGACGACGGGTATCGCTAATCGATGGGCGGCTCGACATGCCGGAATGCTGGCAAATCCTCCGACCGAGACAACCACTTTTGGTCGCAACTCCAAAAGCAGCGCACGGGCAGATCGCACCGCTCGCCACATCATCGGTATCATCCGCGCATTGCGAACCAGAGATTGCGGACTCAGGCCACGCTGGAATCCGTCGACACGCAAGAAAGTATGCGAGTAGGGCGAATCGAGAAACATGTTAACTTCGGCACCCCGATCCGAACCGACGAAATGTATCGACTCGGGTGTTTGGCCGGATTCAACAAGCAGTTCGGCTATGGCCAGGGCCGGAACAACGTGTCCACTCGTCCCGCCGCCTGCAATTACAGCAAAAATTGGAGACTGTCGTGCATTCATCGAACGGGGTGTGTAGACATTGCGCCTACTTCATGTTACGGGCAACATTCAGCAACAGACCGGCCGCCGCCATCGACATAAACAGGGAACTACCCCCGTATGAAATGAGGGGAAGTGTTAGCCCGGTGACGGGCATCGCGCCGGTCACTCCGCCGATGTTGATGAACGCTTGAGTGCAAAACCATGTCGTGATTCCGCCAGCGAGGACGGCACCGAATGGATCACGCGCACCGATCGCCGCTTGAATGCCGAAGTAAGCCAAGATGAGAAAACCACCGATGACGCCAAGTGCACCGACGAGTCCAAATTCCTCGGCGATGATGGCAAAAATGAAGTCGCTATGGGCCAGAGGAACATAACCCCACTTACCTGTCCCCTCGCCCGCGCCGACTCCTAGGAGCCCGCCATTCGAGATGCTCAAAATTGACTCCCACACCTGGTATCCGTAGTGACCCTTTGTTCCGTTCAGATCCAAAAAGGCGGTCCACCGGTTACGCCGCGTGGCGGTCACCAACACGGCGGCGAGACCCAATGTTCCGGCGATCGTTGCACTGGCGCCAATCAGCCGTAGCGGTGCTCCAGCAATGAACAACACCGACAAGATAATCGTCGAAAATACAATCGCTCCACCAAGATCGCCCTGCATCAGACACAGACCGCCGGAGATTCCCCACACAACGATCACTGGTATGAACGTTCGTTGCAAGTTTGTAATTTCGCCACTTCGACGACCGAGCAGGTTGCAGCAGTACAGCAACACCGCGAGTTTCAGAACTTCGGACGGTTGGAAATTGATTGGCCCAAGGGATACCCAGGCCCTCGCGCCGTTGATGGTGATACCGAGACCAGGTACAAACGGAAGAAACATTAAGGCGATTGCAAAAATGAGTACGGGCGTCACCCATCGTCGCCACATGTGGTATGGCATTCGGTAGGTCGTGACCATTGCAAAGCCGCCGAACATGGCCCACGTGGCCTGTTTGCGAAACATGCTCCAAGCCGATCCTCCACGATTGATCGCCACGATCGAAGAAGACGACAAGACCATGATCAGACCAAACAGAATCAGCATCGATATCGACGCCGTGATCCAATAGAAGGCCCGAGTCGGCGCTTTGGTCGCCAGTCGTCTCGATTCGCTGAAGCCCTTTCGATCGAGTGTCGCCCGCCGACGCTGTGACGGCGTCAATGGCTTGGGGCTAATTGCTGTCGACATGTTTGTATTCCTCCCCTAGTTCGCCGATCACGAGACGCGAAAAATCATCGCCGCGCTCTCCGTAATTTGAATACCAGTCGAAGCTCGCGCAACCCGGCGACAGCAAGACGACATCGCCGGATTTGGCGAGACGACGAGCCGAGCGAACTGCTTCCAGCATCGATGTCGCTGTTTCGACTAAACAGACTCCTTCAAACGCGCTGGAAATTTGTGCCATCGACTCTCCGATCGCCACTACGGCGCGCATTCGATGTGGCTGACTCGCCATTGATGACAGGTCCAAATTTTTATTTCTGCCGCCAGCGATCAGCACAATGTTGTCAAACGACCTGAGCGCGACCTGTACCGCATGCGGCGAGGTGGCCTTGGAGTCGTCAAACCAGCGCACCCCGTCGCGTTCGGCGACAATTTGGATTCGATGCGGCGCGTGGCTAAATTCGGCCAACGCTTGAGCAACATGTTGCGTATCGGCGAGACCCGCTTCCATACAAATAGCGGCCGCGGCTAGCGCATTGGTTATGTCGTGTGGCAACGAGCGTTTCATTTCGTCGGCCGACATGATCAATCCCCGTGGCGAAGTGAGATTTCGATCGATCCCGTTATAGTCACCACGATCCGAACCAAATGTCACCGTTCGGGCGGCGGCGGCACGGGCGATTCCAATAATTAGTTCATCGTTTGCAGGGACCACGGCCACATCGCCGGCGCGGGTGTATTGCCAAATTTTCGCCTTCGCGTCTCGATACGAGTCAAGGGTGTCGTGCCAATCCAAATGATCCGGTGCAAAATTCAGCCAGACCGAAGCGCGAACTCGAAATTGCTCTGTGTACGCGAGTCGAAAACTGGAACACTCCACGGCGAACACCTGCGTGGGCGAATCTATAGCCGAAATGAGCGGTGTCTCGGTATTTCCAACCGCCATGCTGTTGTGTCCCGCCTTCGTCAATATTGCGGCGGCCATCAATGTTGTGGTGGTCTTGCCATCGGTGCCCGTAACTCCGACCATCGGCCTTGGCCCGCCATCGCGTTCCTGTTCGAAGCGATAGGCGACCTCGATCTCCGACATCAGTGGAACTTCGAGTGCACGGGATTCGGAAATTATCCGATGCCGCTCCGGTACACCGGGCGCCGGCACGACGCGATCGATGTTTCGCAATTGGCGGTCAATCTCGGCTACGTCGGCTCCATCGATGAGAAGCGCGCCCAGCTCGGCTGCCAAATCTTGGTGTTTGGCATTGATGAAATCGTCGGCCAACACCACCCGTTCACCGCGATCCACCAGGGCGCGGGCCACGGCTTCACCGGCAACGGCGAGCCCGTACACCAATGTCGAACTCATTTCAGGCGCACCTCTGCGGTAAAGTCGGCGATGAAAAGCGCCACGGCGGTGGCCACACAGATACCCGAGATGATCCAGAATCGAATGATTACGGTCGTCTCGGGCCAGCCATTGAGTTCGAAGTGATGATGGATTGGAGACATTTTCAGCAATCGCCGTTTGCGACCTGACGCCTTGAACACTCCCATCTGTACCGCCACCGACCCAGCCTCGAAGACATTGATTCCGCAAATAATTGGTAACAGGAGATGCGTATTTGTTGTCACAGCCAACATGCCAAGCGCTGCCCCGATTCCGAGCGCACCCACATCGCCCATGATGATTCGTGCAGGGGCGGCGTTCCACCACAAGAATCCTCCACACGCGCCCGCCAATGCGGCCGACAGAACAGCAAGGTCAAGTGGATTGACGATGTCGTAGATTCGTGGGTTTCGAAATGCCCAGTACGCAATGATCGTGAACGCAAGAAAACCAAAGAGAGCTGACCCGGCGGCCAACCCATCGAGTCCATCCGTGACATTTACCGCGTTCGTCGTGCTCCACACCATCAGCGCGGTCCACAACACAAATAGTGGACCGGTCAGATCCCACCCCGGATATGTGGCACGGGTAAATGAAAGAGATTCGTGGACGCCGGTAGTCGACGCAAGCAACCACAACAAGACCACCGTGATTCCAAATGTGATCCATCCCTTCTTCTTCCAAAATATTCCGCGATTGTGTTGACGACGTACCTTCAGATAGTCATCGAGGAATCCAATCGAGCCAAGGACAATGACCGTCAGCCAAATGATCATCGCCTGATCGGAAAACGGCAGTCCCGGACGAATATGGGCAACTGCCCAGCCAAGTGCACCGGCGAACAAAATTGCGATGCCACCCATGGTTGGAGTGCCTTGTTTACTCATGTGCCACTCCGGCCCGCGATCAAGCGCACCAAGAATTGGCTGACCCTTACCGAGGCGACGAAAGTAATGCATCAACCCGCGCGTTCCGGCCAGAGAGGCAAGCATGCCGATGGCCCCCGCCATCAGAATGGGAATCACGATGCCACCTGGAGCATTTTTCGTGCCACTTCGACGTCGCTGAACTGAATCACACATTCGCCGATTGTTTGTGTTGTTTCGTGTCCCTTGCCGGCAATGACCACCACGTCGCCAGCCGCCGCCGCGGCGAATGCGACTCCGATTGCGGTTCGCCGATCGACCTCCACGGACAGCAACCGAGGCATTAGATCTGGGCCGATTCCGGCCGTGATTTGGGCGATTATCGATTTGGGATCTTCGGATCTCGGATTGTCCGACGTAACCACGACCAGGTCGGCGAACACGGCCGCGGTGTGACCCATATCCGGTCGCTTGTCTCGATCTCGATCGCCACCGCATCCAAAGACAACGATGACTCGCCCACTTCTGGCCACGCTTCGTGCCGACTGAAGTACGCGCTCCAGGGCATCTGGTGTGTGTGCATAGTCGAC
>JBKJXI010000215.1:0-7215 GCA_046716325.1 Ilumatobacteraceae bacterium
TCTGTGGTGAAATCGCAACGAACCAGGATTTGGTGGTTGCAAATTGACCTCGCAGGCTAGAAGCGAATTAACGCCGTCGCCGATCATAAGTTGCTCCAATGCCCGGTACATCGCGGCGCCGTACCCCTTGTTCCGGTGTTGGCTGGACACGGCAATTCGGTCGAGGTAAACAAAAGTTTCGTACCGATCCGAAAACCATTTGTAGTTTGAGCTCTGATAGGGAGCACCCGGACCAAAGGTGATACAAAAAGCCCGAAGTTCATCGCCGCTTTCATCGGCGATCATCAAGGCATGCAGGGCGTGCCGCAGATCAAATTCGAGTTCGTGGGCCGTAAGTTCACTAACCGCCGGCACGTTGGCGTTGTTGATCGCCAGAACCTGATCAATGTGTCGAATGGTTAGGGCGGAGACATGCGGATGTAAATCTGTCATAGTTCTGGAATATCCTTGCACTATGGCTGATACATCGATAAATGAACCGTGGCCGGAGGGTTTCGAAACGGCGATCTTCGCCATGGGATGTTTCTGGGGAGCCGAAAGACTCTTTTGGCAGATCGATGGTGTGCATGGTACGGCGGTGGGTTACTCGGGTGGAACCAAGGAATCGCCGAGCTATCAAGATGTGTGTACGGGTCGAACGGGTCACGCCGAGGTTGTTCGCGCGATCTTTGATCCCCGCGTCGTGTCATACCAGCAATTGCTGAAAGTGTTTTGGGAATCACATAATCCAACTCAGGGAATGCGGCAAGGAAACGATGTCGGCACACAGTATCGCAGCGCGATCTACACATCGAACACCGCGCAACTCGAAGCGGCACGGGAGTCTCGAGACATGTATCAACGAGAACTTGACGCTGCCGGATTCCGACCGATCACCACAGAAATTATGGCCGCCGGTACGTTTTATGTGGCCGAGGAATATCACCAGCAGTATTTAGCCAAGAACCCGGATGGATATTGCGGAATCGGTGGTACCGGAGTGAGCTGCCCAATCGCATCGCACGCGTAAGAAAAGTTAGGTGGCGGCGGCCAGTTGCTCGATCGTTGGTTTACGAAATAGCGCGAGCATAGTGATGCCCGTAATTGCAACGACCACGCTGATAAATAACCACGCATGATGAAAACCGCGAATCGGATCGTTTGTGGTAGATGCGGCCACCAGCATCGCACTAACGAGGGCGACCCCGAGTGCGGCACCGATCTGCCGTGCGGTGTTGTTGAGCGCCGATCCCATCGCAAATCTCGGTTGGGGTAGGTATGCCGTTGCCGAACTCGTAATGGTTGAGATGCAAAATCCGACTCCAATTCCCGTATAGGCCATTACCGGAAAATAGAAATCCCAATAGTGAGGGGTAGACGGTATTTGATAGTTCATGTACAACACACCGGTGCAAAGTATGAACGATCCAAGCGCCACCACACGGCCATGCCCCACTCGTTGGGCAATTCGGCCAGCCGGAGCGGCAACGAGGGCTGCTGCGAACGGTCCGGGCGAACCAGCGAGACCAGAAAGCGATGGGCTGTATCCCCACACAACTTGCAACCACTGAACGTTGACGAAGATTAACGCAAAAAATCCCATTGTGAATACAAATCCGCTCAGAGCCGCGGCCGTGACAAAGGGCAATTTGAATAGCCGTAGATCCAAAACTGGATGTGTCTGAGAATTACAGCGCACGAGAAATATAAAGAGTAGTACAACGGAAATTGCAAAAACGGCGAGCGAACGACCCGATACCCATCCCCATTCATCGCTTTGAACGATGACGAGAGTCAAGAGAGCTACTCCGCCCACGGCAAATGCGGCGCCGATGTAGTCGACCGTGCGTGGAGCAGTTTCGTCGCGGGACTCGTGTAACAGGCGTGCACCAATAACTAGGGCAAGAATGCACAGTGGCACGTTGATCAGAAAGATTGAGTGCCAACCGAAGTTATCGACGAGATAGCCCCCAAGTGTCGGCCCGCTGGCGGCGGAGACACCTCCGACCGCACCCCAGATTCCGATCGCCGCCGAGCGTCGAGCAACCGGAAATTCAGGCAGCACGAGAGCCAGAGACGCAGGTGTGAGAATCGCCCCACCCAATGCCTGAATGGTGCGGGCAGCCACAAGAAGTAAAGCCGACGGAGCTAGCGCGCAAAGTAGTGATCCAATCATGAAAATGGTCAGGCCGGTGAGAAATGCACGTTTTCGACCAAAAGCATCGGCCAACCGACCGGCAGTGAGAAGGCCGGCCGCGTAGGCGATGTTGTAGGCGGAAAATACCCAGGTAAGCGTTCGCCGACTCTCTGGCCACTCCTTGACGAATGAGCCAAATGCGACGTTGACAATGGAAATGTCGAGCGACACGAGCATCACCCCAATTGAGGTAAGTGCGAGGACCTTCGCGCCTCGAGACCAACCCTTCATGCTGGCATCCCCCATCCATTTTTTCGAATATCGTCGCCATCGGCGTTGAGCGGTCGACCTTCCCACCGTAGTTCGCCGGGTGTCGCCGATAAGTCGGCGACGAGACCTTGCATTGGAGTATCGCCCACTGTCGGGATCATGTTGCGGGCCGCGTAGTGCTTGTCGTTGGCAATATCCGACATATCGAACACCGGTCCAACTGCGGCTTGCGCATCCGATAATAGTTGGACAACTTCGACCTGAGGTCGCGCCAAACACCAACGCGTCATCAGTTGCTCCAACTCGGTGCGATGTTCCATTCGTCCGGAAAATGTGGTGAAGCGCTCGTCATCTCCTACACCAAGCACACTCATAACCCGTGCGGCGACCGAGTCCGATGACGCCGAAACGCCGACCCACTTGCCGTCGCTGCATAGGTACACCCCTCGCGGAACGGTATAAGGCAATCCAGAGCCGAGGCGCGGTTGCAACTCTCCGCTGAGTTTGAACAACGAAATTACGGGACCCATGATTTGAAAAACCGTTTGCAATAGGTTCACATCAACTACTTGCCCAATACCCGAGTGCAGCGCAACCATCGTGGCGAAGGCGGCCGTGATGCCCGTGACCTCGTCGGTTAGGGCAATTGCCGGTAGCACCGGTGGACCGTCCGGTTCGCCGCTCACCGCGGCAAGTCCTGCCATCGATTCCGCAATTGATGCAAATCCAGGTCGCGATGAATACGGACCGTCTTGGCCAAATCCGGAGATTCGGGTGACTACGAGCTTCGCGTTGCGGGCAAGCAAAGTTTCTGGGGCAAATCCGAGCCGCTCAAGCGTTCCGGGTCGAAAATTCTCGACAAGTACATCGGCACCATCCACAAGTGATAGAAATATTTCGCGATCCTGCTCATCTTTAAGGTCAAGAGCAATGGTGCGCTTATTGCGATTTACAAGTTTCCACCACAGACCGGTCCCATCACGAGGGTCGGGCCAAGCCATTCCGCGCAGTGAGTCACCGACTCCGGGACGTTCTACCTTGATCACATCGGCTCCAAAGTCGGCCAAGTAGCGCGCACAGTTTGGGCCGGCCAGCACCGTGGAAATGTCGAGGACGCGCAGATTGTGTAGCGGTGAGGTCACGGAATCTGCGTGGTCATTTCATCGACGGCGGTTCCATTAGTCGGGTCGCGAGCCGCGTGTCACCGAAGAGCCGACCCACCACCGTCCGCTGAATCGCCACGATGTGTTTTTCGTGTCGGGCGGCGCCATCACTTGAGCGTTGGGCCATAACAATTCAATCGCGGTGGAAATTGCGATTGCTTCCTCTTCGGTGGGTGTGGGCGAAACCTGATGTTGCATCTTGAGAAGGTCCCTACAGCGGCATGTTGCCGTGTTTGCGACGCGGCAGTTCTTCACGTTTGGATTTGAGCATCGATAGTCCAGCAATTAGTTTGATTCGAGTCTCGGCCGGATCAATAACATCGTCCACATATCCACGCTCGGCGGCGGCGTATGGATTGGCGTATTTTTCGGTGTATTCCGCCACCAGTTCGGCGCGACGGGCAGCCGGATCTGCTGCCTGTTGTAGTTCACGGCGATAGACGATTTCAACCGCACCTTGGGGACCCATGACCGCAAGTTCGGCGGTCGGCCATGCATAGGCAAGATCGGCGCCGATTGATTTGGAGTTCATCACGACGTAGGCGCCGCCGTAGGCCTTTCGAGTGATCACCTGAATTCTAGGAACGGTCGCTTCACAGAACGCGTACAGCAACTTGGCACCATGTCGAATGATGCCTCCGTATTCCTGATCGACTCCCGGAAGGAAACCGGGAACATCAACGAAGGTGACGAGCGGAATGTTGAACGCGTCGCATGTTCGGACGAATCGTGCCGCCTTTTCGCTGGACTCGATGTCGAGTATTCCCGCCAGCACCATTGGCTGGTTGCCCACTACTCCGACCGATTCACCGTTGAGTCGCGCAAACCCGCAGACGATGCTCTTGGCCCAATGTGGAAAATATTCGAGGAACTCACCGTCGTCGACTATTTCGCCGACAACTTTCTTCATGTCGTAAGGTTGATTCGCGGAAGAAGGGAGAATTGCGCGGAGCATTTCGCATCTGCGGTTTGGATCATCGGTCGATTCGATCGTCGGCGCTTGGCCCAAGTTATTCTGAGGTAAGTAGCTCAGCAGATAGCGCACTTCCTGCAGGCAAGCTAATTCATCGGCACAAACGAAGGTAGCAACGCCACTTTTTGATGCGTGGCTCATGGCGCCACCAAGCTCCTCGAGTGTGACATCCTCGCCGGTTACCGTCTTTACGACATCGGGTCCGGTGATGAACATGTGGCTGGTTTCTCGGACCATGAAAATAAAGTCGGTCATCGCCGGCGAGTACACCGCACCACCCGCACACGGCCCGAGGATCACCGAAATTTGAGGGATTACTCCCGATGCCTGAACATTGCGATGGAAGATGCCACCGTAACTTGCAAGTGACACCACACCCTCTTGGATACGCGCCCCAGCCCCGTCGTTTAATCCAATGAGCGGTGCACCGACCTTGAGAGCCAGGTCCATTAACTTGTGAATCTTTTCGGCAAAGACTTCGCCCAACGCGCCACCGAACACGGTGAAGTCTTGGCTAAACACGAACACCTTACGTTCGTCGATGGTCCCCCATCCCGTGATCACACCGTCCGTGTATGGACGCTCCTCCAACCCGGAAGCCAATGCACGATGTCGGGCGAGTAGATCAAGTTCATGAAAACTCCCGGAGTCCAGGAGAGCGTCAATTCGTTCGCGAGCGAGCAACTTACCTTTTTCGTGTTGACGCTCAACCGAACGAGGGGATCCGGCGTTGAAAGCCTGCTCTTTGCGTTGACGCAGATCGTCGAGTTTGTCGTCCATCTGGTTGCTACTCACGGCACAGACGCTAGTGCGAGTACCAGTCAGCCGGCGACGGTGGTGGTGGTGACATCGCTTGGCGTTGGTGCGAGCATAGTTGTGGTGGTGACACTGGATTCGGTGATTGTGATGGTGGTTCCAAGCGGGATGAGATCGCCTGTGGTTGTCGTACCGGTGATTTCAATGGACCACACGCCCGGGGTATTCAGCACGAATGTGCCATCACCCAATACGATTGCCGCACCTCGACGTTTCAACGGAACGCGGATGGAGATTCCCGAGTACCCGATTGCTTGGGGGACGAGGTTGACTGTGAAATTGTTAATCCGCGACGGTTCAAGAAGTTCTATTCGCATCGCGTTCACACCGGTAGTTGCGGGGGTGAGAGAGATGATGACGCTGAATCTGTCATTGCTCAGTTCCTGACGAAACAGATACGCCACTGTCGGGGCAGGGCTTTCCGCCTTGACTTGCGGTGGGTTCATTGGCATCATCCACGAACTCAGGCCGAGCGCGATGATGGCAAATGCGACTTGCACACTCACCGCTTTGCGCAAGCGCCATGCCATTTTGGACTTCAGTTCGGTCTCAAGCGCGAGGCGAGTGAAGACAAACGCTCGCACGACGAGACCAATCCAAACCATAATGGCGACAACTAGAATCTTGAGCAGGTTAAGTCGGCCGTGACCGATGAAAAAAATGTTCTGCCCATCGAGAAGGTACACCTGCATCACCCCGGTGAACACCGTGACCACAAAGATTGGAATAGAAAGTCTCGCAAATCCTCGAATTGCGTTGAGTAGATCTTCTTCCCCGGGATCCGACAGCACGGTTCGTAACAAGAGAACGAGACCACCTAGCCACAGCGCCATTGCTATTGCGTGGGCGGATCCAAACACAAACGTCAGAAGTGCAACGTTCTGACCTATTCGAGAAAAACCGAAAGTGGCGATCATTGCCACGAGGATGGTGATCGCAGGAACCTGGGTGCTCGGATCAAGGATTCGAACCGGATTCCACGTGACCCACACCGTGGCGATGACGAGTCCAAATCTAACGAGCAGCAGAATCCCGCTAGCGGTGTTTAACGACTCGAACCAGGAAAATGGATTGAGCGCGGCCGAGAATCCAGTTCCAGAGGCGCGCATTGCGGAAATTGCGGTGATGAAATACATCGTGATCACGCTCGCCAGCCACGTAAGTCGAAAGAAGCGAAGCGTCACCCCATAGTCGACGCCTTCCGGCCAGGCCAGAAAAATGAGCATGAGTCCGCCAAAAATGGATGCAAGGAAGAAATATTGAGCAATACGGAGCAGACCAAGAATGCCACCGACTCGCGGTCCGCTAGATGGCGAAGTCGGGAGAACTTCGCCAATAATTTCGGGCTCACTCGCCGTGGTGGTGCCGTCGGGGTTTACGGCGAGAGTAGTTTCGGTCGTCGCCGTTGATGTGAAACTGAATGTTCCGGCACTTTGATCCGGCAATATCCAGCTGACCGTGCATTGTCCGGCGGGTGGAATTTGGGTTAGTGCGGACGAAACAGTTCGCGAGTCGGTTCCAAGTTGGGGCTGGGCCAGACCAATCAGGGTGCCATTGCACGACAGCGACAGGCCCATCGTGGCGGCCGTTTCAGGACTCGCTAGCGGATCACGGAACACCATCTGAATTTGCGTTGGTGGCACACCGACGACTTGGTTGGGTGCGGGATTGGACGAAACGACCACATTCGACCCGCGGGTTGAAGCATGTACCCCGGAAATTGATCCGAAAGCAAGAGCGCTGCCGACACCAAAAATGGCGACAATTCCGCTCAGCCAGCGATGAGCCGAGAAGCGGCGACTGTTTCTATTCATATGTCTTATAAGACGGTAGTCAATTCGTCGTCCGATCTCGGCGTGGCCGATGGTGCAGTACCC
>JBKJXI010000216.1:0-2879 GCA_046716325.1 Ilumatobacteraceae bacterium
GACGGTCGAACATTTGCCGAAATGACCTTGGAGGAAAAGCATTGCCTGTCTCATCGCGGACGCGCATTTCGGGCACTGACTAAGTTGATCTCACCATCCGCGTAGGTCAATTTTCCAGCGATCAATGATCGCATCTCCACGAACGATCCAAGCACTGTCGTGCATCGCAATTGTCGGGTCGATGTGTGCAGGCGTAACGCGCACCTGTGATCCAAGTTCGAGCTGCGGGCCGTCGATTGCCGCGATTGTCGTGTGTTCGTCGGAGCAAAACCACACGCTGTGATTTGGCACCGACGGATTGCCGTGGTCCATGCACAGCGCCTTCAGTCCGACATTGATAACCGACCATTTGGGCGTCCGCGATATCACGGTTCCAAGTATCCACATCGCCTGCTCGAACGGCAGTCCCAGTTTTGTGTATTGCGAGTCCATCAGTGAATACGAACCGGCCTGAACTTCGGTCACCCCGGTCGCCTCATGCAGGTCACAACTTCCGGTGCCGCCTCCGGAAACGATGTAGCCACCAACATCTTCGGCGGCTCCCCGAAGAATCGACATGGCTTCCTCCACCTGTCGTCGTTGCTCGACTCGGTCCAGCACCATCATCAGGTGTCCCTCGTAACCCATCACGCCGCGCACGGTAAGTCCAGCTAGTCGAGCCCGATCTGCAAGCGCACCGGCCATTTCTGGCGCACATCCGCAGCGCGGTAATCCAACATTGACATCGATGAGCACATTTTTGATTCCGGCCGCGGCCGCGGCCAGAAGAGTCTCATCGGAGTCGATTGCCACCGTGATCATCGCCTTGTCCTGCGCACGAGCCAATATCTCAAGTTTTTTGACATCCAAGACTTCGTTGGCCAGTAACAGGTCCGTGCCCAAACCCGCGTCGGCCATACCCGTCATTTCTCGGATCGTGGCACATGTGAAGTGAGGATGTCCCGCATCGACCTGGCGTCGGGCCAGCGCGGTGCACTTGGTCGCCTTGACATGAGGGCGCAGGCTCGTGCCTGGCCTAATGAGCGACATTGCGGCGATGTTGCGATCCAAACCGTCTAGATCGACAATGAGTGCTGGTGTGGCGAGTTCGTGGATCGTCGTCGGGTTCGCGGAAGAATTTGAGATCGGTCGCGTGTTCACGGTGCGTTAACTATACGTTTTGCGCGGACTTCTTCGTTGCTAACTTTTTCGCTTGAAGAATTTCGGTTCGTTGCGAACCCTTCAAATCCCTAATGGCATACAAAGTAATCGTCGACGGTACGCCACGCTCCCTTAATTTCTTGACGTAGTGAAAAACTTTGTTCTTATCACCACGCATGACATCCTTGAGACACCAGCCGACACCCTTTTGCACTAGATCTTCGTTATCCCAGATCAGGTTCTCACATAGCGACAACGCATCGTCGGTGAATTTTCCACTGGCGCCTACCTTGCGAACGAATGCGACAACGCTTGTGCGGCGCTTCCACATGTTCGCCGACCGATTCCATTTCTTGAGATATCGAAGCGTTTCCTGCGGATACTTCAAGAGCACAGGTTGTAAGACATCGATGCAAAAGTCATCCACTTGCGACCAGCTGCAGACATAGTCAAGTATTTCATCGAGATACGGCAATTGTTTCTTATCTACACAATCAATTTTGTGTTGCAGCACATAATTTCCAGCCAGAACCGTGTCCTCGATTCTGTGCTTGTATAACATGCGGGCAAGCGTGAAGGCTTCCTCGCACGACAGTTTCTTGATGTCGGCTTTGTGTCTACTCAGCAAGGTCTCAAGGACCGGAGATGAGATACCTAAGGATCGGTAGCCGCCGTATTTGTGATTCAGCCGATCTCGCTTGGCGGATCTTTTATTTTCGTGTTTAATTAGCTGGCCATAGATTTGTCTATACAAGTCATTCGTTTTTTGTGCCGACGGAGAGACTCGAACTCTCACTGGCGGCGTCCTAAGCGCCGTGCCTCTGCCATTGGGCTACGTCGGCGGGAATGGGTCTTACGTATCGTGCCTGAAAGAGTAGTGGTTCAGAGTCGAACTTTGACAGAATGTCAATTGTGCAACTTAGGCCAGAGAAGCCGTCAATACCTCTAGGCGACGATTCGCTGGTGATGAGTGAACAGCTCGGTCTCGCCGACTCCGTTGTTGATAGTTCCGCTCTCGACGAGAGCATCGCTCGATGTGCCACGAACGATGTCGTGCTACCAACCTTTGCCCAACTTGCCGATCCGTCAACGATTCCGGCCGGAATTGCTCAGGGCGCGGACAAGCATGCACCGGATGCGCGTAATTTGTTTCGGGTTCATTGGTTCAACGATCTCAGCGGTAATCGGGTACTAGTTCCCGACCACATCGTTCTCCCCCCATCGCTCACCGGAGTTGCGAGTCCAATTGTGGTGATGTTCGGTGATCGATTTCCGATGATCGCGGCACACAAGGTCCTGGCGGCGTATTCGTGTCTGGTGCCGAGGGTTGTTACGGGCCAGTTCAATCCATCCACTCAACGCGCGGTGTGGCCATCGACGGGAAATTATGCCCGCGGGGGTGTTGCTATCAGTCGAATCTCGGGTGCTCGCGGAGTGGCGGTGCTTCCGGCCGGCATGTCTCAGGAGCGATTCGACTGGCTCGACAATTGGGTGAGCGACCAAACCGACATTATTCGGACTGCGGGAACGGAAAGCAACGTCAAGGAAATCTATGACGCTTGCAACGAGATGAAGCGGGATCCAAAATATTTCATCTTCAATCAATTCTGCGAATTTGGCAACTACGCCGGACACTACGAGATCACCGGTCGGGCATTGGTCTCGGTGTACGAACATGTCGTCAAGTCGCTTGGCGATCCCGAACTGCGACTGGCCGCATTTACTTGTGCCACGGGGTC
>JBKJXI010000217.1:0-3957 GCA_046716325.1 Ilumatobacteraceae bacterium
GATCCAGCTCGATCCAGAGAATACGCCCGGTACGCGTTATTAGCTTCTAATACACCGATCACCGCATCTGTCGAAACATTGAGACGGTCGGCAATTTCGGAAATCCGTGGGGATCGTCCCAATATATTGGTTAGATCGTCTCGCGCTGTATTTACCGATGAACGCAGGTCTTTTGTCCTGCGAGGCACATGCACGCTCCACGTGTAGTCGCGAAAGTGTCTGCGCAGTTCACCCACAATCGTCGGAGTCGCATATGCGCCAAATTGGACACCGAGACTTGGATCGAATCTATCGATCGCTTTCAGGAGCCCAATATTCGCCACCTGGACAAGGTCCTCGAATGGTTCGCCGCGGTCCCAGAAGCGGCGGGCGCCGCGAACGGCGATCCACGAGGTGCGCTTTGCAATCTCGTCCCGCACACCGCTGTCGCGAGACTTGGCGTAACTTTCGAGCGATTTTTTGAGCCATTCATCGTCGGCATCGGACGGTGCTGATTCGAGAGTCATTCGATGAAGGTGTGAGTGACTTCAGCCCGTATGTGTACGTGATTTTCGAGTAGATCGATATTGTGGTTGGCGCAAACTTCGGTCAGCACCGCGCGGCAAAGGAGCAGGTCTGGATGGCTTAGATCGAATGAATCGACGGCCGTTCGTCCCCGCAATTGGAAGGTTTGCTCATCGACTTCAAATGACAAATCAATCGCCTTGCCGTCGCCATGTTCGATGAGAGCAATGAGCAATTCGCTAACCGCGATTTTGATGTCTTCGATTTCATCGACGGTGTATCCCGCTAGCGACGCCATTCCGCTGGCGGCAAGTCGCAGAACCCTCGACAGGTACGGGTTTGACGGGACACGGATTTCGACAGGACCAATGTGCCCAGATTCAGCCACGGCTGCTCTCGATGATGAATTGATCGACCGTGCCGGTTATTTGAAGTAGTCGTGTCACTTCTGGCCCCACCGAACGGAGTTTTACTGTTGAATTGCGGGCATGGGCTCGCCGACTTGCGCCGAGCAAACTACGCAGTCCAGAAGAGTCGATGAACGAAACGTCATCCAGGTCGATGACGATCGGATTGTTGGTCTCGTGGGACATAATCACTGCCTCAAGGGTTGGCCCTCCGGCAATGTCAATATCGCCATGCACCACGATCGTCCCATCAAGATCGATCTCAACGGTTAGTGACTCGTTGTCTCCCGCTTCATTCACCCGTGGATCTCCTTCTAGGCACTCGTGTGTCATAAAGTCTGCCAGATTCCTCACAGCCAGGTCTAGTCGTTGAGTTAATGGGGTAATTGTGACCATGACTCTCATTGCGACGCACGCGACGAGTCTTGATCAGGCAAGGCGGAATCACCCGAGTTATCGAGGAGGAAATTACGTGAGCGGACAATCCGACAAAGTCAAGGGAAAAATCAAGAAGGCGATCGGGGATATAACAGGTAATAAAAAACTCCGTCGTGAAGGAAAGGCTGACGAAGTGGCCGGTCGAGCAAAGGAAGTAATCGACAAAGTAAGAGACAAGATTCCTCCAGTTCGAGGGACCGAATAAATCTCATCAGTTTTCGGTCCGGCGCCTACGACACCTGACGCTGACAAGGTCCCCCGAAATATCGGTGATCACATCATCCATTAGCTGCCGAACAAGTCCTAGTCCGCGCCCGGTCCGATCCTCGCTTCCGGCCACGGTCCACTCGTTGGGTTGTTTTAACTTGCTAGAACTCAAAGTAGTTCCGGCGACGACCCCAATTTCCCACCAGTGATTGTCCGAAAAGTCACCAAAGACGGTGAGTCTCATACCGTCTCCGTGTTCGATGACATTGGAAACGAGTTCGCTGGTAACCAATCTAAAATCGACGACCACAGAATTTGGAGCCAGCCTGTGTCGCAGAATCTCACCGACAAACTTCCGCGCGGCGCGCGCACTTTCGGGAACGGAATCAAACAATTGATGCTCACGATCGACGGCGCTGAGATTCATGGCTCTATTTTTGTTCCCCCGAGCCTAGCGTCCCAAACATTCTGACCGTATTGATTCTGGTCTCGCCTCCATTGCCGGCGGGGGCGAACTTGCCACAAAGGAACTATGGTTAGTCACATGTCTGGCCAATTTGCCAAACTTTGGTGGAACGAGCCTGGAAAGTTCGTGTCCGGAATGCTCAATGTCATCGGGGCGACCTTGGGTGGTGACTTAGTCATATGGATACGAGTAAGAAATGACACCGGCCTGGTCACGCTGGTTGACATCGTCGATCCCAATCCGGTCGCACAAGAATTTGTCGAGAGCGTCCGAATAGACAATTCTCCGCCACCAGCGGTGCTGGGGATTTCGGTCTCGCAATCGGGAATACCTCGTCTAGTTGAGAAGGTAAGTAATGTGGCCGGCGCAATCGAAGCGACTCCAACACCGTGGTCGGAATACTTATCGGCGTTTCCAATAGTTGGAATAATTTCCGTTCCAACGCCGCTTGATGACGGATCAACCGGTGTCTTGATTGCCGTTCGTAGAACATCAGCGACTCCTTACACGGCCAATGACCTTCGTTATGTTGAAAGTGGAGCACTCCGATTGGCCGGCCGCTCGGTAGACGCAACCGCAGTCGACACAAGCGGAACTCCGCGCAAGTTCGTGCAGGAAATATTCGCTGAGCAACGTCGATTCCTACGACTGCGAGAGGTCATTATCGGGGCGGGACCAGCACTGTTGATCACCGCAGTCCTGAGCTCGGTCGACGACTATGCCAAGTATCGACCCGGAACATTGCTACTCATGGGCTGTGTGTTAGCCGCCGTGTTCGGCGGCCTGCGAGCCGCCATCCTGTCCGGCATTGCAAGTACCGTCGCTTTATGGTGGGCGTTCACACCCGTCGAAGATTCATGGAGATTCGCCACACCGGGAGACGCGATCGGAATTGGAATCTTTCTACTCGCCAATACCGGTGTGATCTGGCTGTTGTTGCGACTTGATCATGCCCGTGGCCAACACCGGCTGGAGCGCCAATTCAACGATTCATTGCTGGAGGATTCTCCATTGGCAATGGCCGTGTTTGATAGAGATCTAAGATTTAGACGAGTAAATCAGCCGATGGCCGAGATGAATGGTCGGTCGGCCGCGGAACATGTGGGGCATAGGTCGGGGGATGTCAATCCGTTGGCAGCGCAGATGTATGAACATCTGCTACTTCGTGTCAGAGACACCGGCCAGCCGATTGTCGATTACAAACTGAGAATTTCATTGCCCGAGCTCGGATTCGAGCGGGATTGGAACTTGAATCTTCGACCGCTGTTGAATCTGGAATTGGATGTCGTCGGGATTGGAATCTCGATTATGGATGTCACCGTGGAAGCGGAGTCACTCCGTCATGCACAACAGCTATTTCATCTCGCAGAGTCTCTCTCGACAGCCTTCGATGACAACCAGATCGCGGTGAGCATTTGCTCATTTCTTGTCGACACCTTTCACGGGAGTTCCGCTGTCGCATTTTGTCAAGACGAAGACTTAGTCATACACGCATTGTCGGGGACCGGAGAATACGATGAACTTCGTTGGCGAGACTCCGATGGAGGAATTGCAAAGTACTCGCCGCTAAATGCAGCGGTGGTAACCAATCGAACCGTTATTTTGCCGGACAGCGTTTCAATGCCTCTTCGCCTGGACGACGACGGAAAGGCAATTGGGGCAATGCATATCGGATGGGAAGCGCCTCGCCCTGTTAATGAGTCGGTAACAATTGTTTTGGCAACAGTTTCATCGTTGGCAACTCTTGCGTTGGCTCGAATTGCCGCCTCCAATTTGGCTCAGCGAGATGAATTCAGACAGTCACTTGAAGCCATGCTCACGATGTCATCATTGCTCGTTCGGTTCGATCAGCCGAGGGCCAGGTCATCGATTTCCGAATCGAATTCGCCAATAGCAGCGGAATTGACGGCATTATGCGGGACGCCGGACAAATAG
>JBKJXI010000218.1:0-18197 GCA_046716325.1 Ilumatobacteraceae bacterium
CCTCATATGAATAGGGAGTGAATCACATTCAGCGGCCGGAGTGTTCGCGCATGCGTTTTTGAATGATCGCGCGTCGTTTTTGCAGGTCGCTGTAGGTCATCTTGTTGGTGTTCGCATCCACGCCGAGACCGGCTTTTACGCTGTCTAAATTGATCTCGACCTGAGTGTGGTCGATGCCCAATTCGCGGCCAAGCTGCTCGCCGTGGCGCTGGGCAAAGAGCATCGAGATCGAGGCGATCTCTCCAATGATGTCCAGATCCGGTGCGAGTCGAGCGATTGCGCCGTCTAAGAACACCAGATTTTTCACGTACAACATGAGCTCCTTTGGCATCCGAGCGCCGTAGCCGAGCATCGCTTTCACCAGTCGCTGTACCTCCTTGACGAGCTCCTCGCCACTTAGTGTTGTCGGGTCGATCACCGGCTGGCCAAGGTTGAGGTCGCGAATTACGGCGTCAATATCGGTGTCATCGGGGAGCGCGCCGAGGTCGCGCAACGCTTCGACCTGTCCCTTGACGTTATTCGTCGTGGCGCTGAGCATGAGTCGAAGAAATGCCATGCGACGCTTTCCCGTGAGTCTTCCGACGATTCCGAAATCTAATAGTGCGGTGCGACCGTCGGGAAGTACGAACAAGTTGCCGCCATGCAGATCGCCATGAAAAATTCCATGGATCAGTGCGCCTTCCATAAACGCGATCATTCCAGTGCGGATCACCGCTTCGGTGTCGATTCCCGCATTTTTCATGCCGACAGCATCGTCGAACTTAAATCCGTCCAATCGTTGCATTACCAATACGCGCCGGGTCACAAGATTCGGATGCGGTCTCGGCACGACATAGTCCTCTTGCTTCAGTTGGCGCAGCATTTTGGCAATCGCCAACATGTTGTCGGCCTCGATGCGAAAATCAAGCTCCTCAACTATGGTCTCGGCAAAAAGTTCAACGAGTGCGGGAGGGTTAGCTAAAGCCGCGATCTTTATCCGACCGACGAGATGGGGTGCCAACCAAGCCATCACCTTGAGGTCCTTGCGCACGAGTCGTGAGACCTGCGGTCGCTGAACCTTGACGACCACTTCTTCGCCCGTGATGAGTTTTGCGACGTGAACCTGGGCGATGGATGCTGCGGCCAGCGGAGTGGTATCGATGCGAACAAAGATGTCGTCGAGACGCGCCCCAATGTCTTGTTCCAGCACCATTCGAACGTGTTCAAACGATTCCGCCGGCACCTGATCGCGACAGAGTTTGAATTCGCGGACCAGTTCGGCGGGGAAAAGTCCCTCTCCGCTCGAGATTATTTGACCAAGCTTGATATACGCCGGCCCAAGGCGTTCGACCGCCTTGCGTAGGCGTAGGGAAACATATTCGCGCGAAGTCTCGGGAGAAGAAAACTCGCGAAATTTCTTGCGTACCCACCACGGTAAGAGTGCTCGCGCCAGGACGAATACGACCGTTGCAAGTCGCGCCACCGGCGGAATTCGCGAAGCTCGCGTAAGGTGTGGAATCTCCGCCTGCGCGGATTGTCGCAGAGCAACGGCTTGTTGTAGCCAACCAATTTTCTCCGCGGATAAGACCCAAGGTCCGTTTTCGGTAAATGCGCCCCAAGTTCGATCCGGTGAATCATCGGTTACGGACAGCTTCACGCGTTCAGTCTGCCCTCGCGAAGTGCCGCCAGCACCCGATCCGCCAGGTGGGGCTGACACACAACCAGATCGGGCAGCCACGTATCGCGCTCGTTATAAATAAGCGGAGAGCCATCAATGCGACTGGTATGCAAACCGGCAGCGCGGGCCACCGCAATCGGAGCCGCCGAATCCCACTGGTGCTGACCGCCCGCATGAACATATATGTCGGTCTCGCCGAGCACGACGGCCATGGCTTTGGCGCCAGCCGAGCCGAGTCGAGCAACCTCGCAACCAAGCGCCTGAGCCACGAGTACGACTTCACGCGAGGCCCGATTTCGTGACACGACAAGTCGGGGATTGCCATCATGGCGAGGAGGCATTGGCGGCGGATGTGCGGTGCTCAGGGTGATCTTATGTGCGGGAAGCGCCACCGCGCCGGCTACAAGTTCGCCACCGGCTAGGTCAGTGCGTTGCCACAGCGCGACATGCACCGCCCAGTCGTCACGGCCCAGTTCACCGAATTCGTTGCTGCCATCCAGCGGATCGATGATCCAAACTCGATCCGCCGAGAGGCGGTCCGGGTTGTCGGCACCCTCCTCGGAAAGCACTGCATCGGCGGGACGAAATTCCTCCAATAGATCGAGCAGAAAACGATGCGCGATTGTGTCACCAGCGTCCATGACGTACCACGGCGATGCACCTTCGTCGAGGAGTTTCGTACGCAACGAAACCAGGCGCTTCCCCGTTTCGCTTGCCAGATGCGCGGCAAGTTCACTGTCCGTATAGTTCACGAAGTTCGGCGCCCGAAGCGAAAAGCATCGCGAACTAGTCGGCGCAAATTTGACTCATCGGTCCCGTCTGCAACCAAAGTTGAAATTTGTTGCTCGAGTCGTTCGGCGGCGGCCTCATCAAATACATCGACATGGTGGCCGTTGGAATTGGTGGTTGTGGCGAGCAATACAAGAGATCCAATCGTGCTCAACACCCCGAAAGTGGTGACGCCACCAACATTATTTCCATCGACGGAGGAGTAAATCATGCCGGCGATTCCGGCGACAAATACCGCCGCGCAGGCAGCTCGAATGTTGCGCAGCGAACGGATCATCTGGTCAGAGGCTTGTACTTGAGGCGATGCGGCTGGTCGGCCGCGATTCCTAACTCCTTCTTGCGCCAAGATTCGTAGTCGCTGAAGTTTCCCTCGAACCAGTGCACCTGACTTTCGCCTTCGAATGCCAACACGTGAGTGGCAATGCGGTCAAGAAACCAGCGATCGTGACTAATCACAACGACGCATCCCGGGAATGAGTCAAGCGCGGTCTCGAGAGCCCGCAAGGTGTCGACGTCGAGGTCATTGGTTGGCTCATCCAGCAACAAGACATTGCCGCCGCTCTTGAGAAGTTTTGACAGATGTACGCGATTGCGTTCACCGCCGGAAAGCTCGCCGACTCTCTTTTGCTGATCGCTACCTTTGAAATTGAAACTCGCCACATACGCCCGTCCGTGAATCTCGCGGTTACCGATCTTGAGTGTTTCCGCGCCTCCCGTGATTTCTTCGTATACGGTGGCATCGGAATCTAGCGAGTCGCGACTCTGATCGACGTAGCTCAATTGCACAGTGTCACCGATGGTGATCGTGCCCCCATCGGGTGCCTCCTGGCCAAGGATCATTCGGAACAGCGTTGTCTTTCCGGCGCCGTTGGGCCCGATGATCCCGACGATTCCAGCCGGCGGCAAGGAAAAGGTGAGGTCTTCAATGAGCAACCGATCACCAAAGGCTTTCCGCACATTCTTTAGTTCGATCACCGTGTCGCCAAGACGCGGTCCTGGCGGAATCGCAATTTCAAGTTTGTCGGCGCCCTTATCTGAGGACTGTGCCTCGGCGTGCAATTTTTCATATGCCGCCAATCGGGCCTTGCCCTTGGATTGCCTAGCCTTGGGGGACATCCTCACCCATTCAAGTTCGCGTTGCAGCGTTCGTGCTCGTGCCTCGTTCGATTTCTCCTCTCTCCCGAGTCGTTCCTGTTTCTGTTCAAGCCAACTTGTGTAGTTTCCGGAAAATGGGATTCCGCGACCGCGGTCAAGCTCCAAGATCCACTTGGCGACATTGTCGAGGAAATATCGGTCGTGGGTGATCGCCACTACGGTGCCGGAGTACTCCTGTAGGAAACGCTCCAGCCAGTCGACGCTTTCGGCATCCAAATGATTCGTGGGCTCATCCAATAGCAGCAGATCCGGTCGACTCAGCAGCAACTGACACAGTGCCACTCGACGACGTTCACCTCCGGACAACTTTGTGACATCGGCATCATTCGGTGGACAGCGCAGAGCGTCCATCGCAATTTCAACATTGCGTTCCAAACTCCATGCATCGGTGGCGGCGATCTTGGCTTCGAGGTCGGCTTGCAGGGCGCCGACCTTGTCGAAATCTGCATCGGGTTCGCCCCACATCGCCATCACCTCGTCATAGCTAGAGAGCAAATCTCGTATTTGAGCAACTCCGTCCATCACATTGCCGAGAACGTTTTTATTTGGGTCCAACTGCGGTTCTTGAGAAAGCATGCCGACCGAAAAGCCAGGTGTCAGCCGCGCTTCTCCCGTATAGCCGTCGTCGACTCCAGCCATGATGCGAAGCAAACTTGACTTACCACTGCCGTTCGAACCGATGACACCGATCTTTGCGCCCGGGTAAAACGACAGGGAAATATCCTCTAATACGGTTCGATCTGGCGGGTAGAAACGCGCCAACTTGTAACACGTGTAAATAAATTCGGCGGCCATGACCCCTACAACTTAGTAGCGCAGTTGGATTATTGGGGGTGCTAGTTTGAAAGAGAACAACCAGTAAAAGGGGACTAACACGATGGAACTTCTCACTCGCGACTACCTCGGATCATTTGGATTCCGCTGGCTGCACATTTTGGCTGGCATCATTTGGATTGGCCTGCTCTACTATTTCAATTTGGTTCAGACGCCGGCGCTCGACGCATTTGGCGACGAAGGCAAGGCCCGTAACATCGCGATAGACAAAATCGGACGTCGCGCGCTGTGGTGGTTTCGCTGGGCGTCTGTCGCCACGCTGGGAACCGGCATCCTGATAACAGGACTCCAGGAAGACTTTTACAAGGACTTCTTCAGTGGCGGTCATTCGGCTCATGACGCCGCAATTTCCGTGGGCATGATTCTTGGCATCACCATGGCGGCCAATGTATGGATGGTCATTTGGAAGAACCAAAAGGAGGTTCTCGCCAACGTGGTAAATGTGTTGGGCGGGGCGGAAGCGAACCCGAACGCCGCGGTTGCTGGTCGCAAGGCACTTCTCGTTTCGCGACTGAACGTGGTCTTTTCGGTGTCAATGCTCTTTTTCATGGTCGGCACATCGCACTTCTATGCCGGCGCATTCCCCAATGCCACCAGCGGCAATGCTTGGACATTTTTCATCATCGCGCTGGTCATCGCGCTGCTGCTGGAAATTACGGCGCTTGGACTTCTGGGAGGAGTAAAGGCCGGCAACAAATTGTTGTGGTCGTTTGAGAGTCACAAAAACGCACTGATCACATCAGGCGTGTTATGGCTGGTGCTGTGGGTATTGTCCGAGGCTCTATTCGGCTAACCGAATTCGGTTCGTCATCTCCGGTCATGCCGGCGCGATCGTGAAACTAGCCTTCATATTTTGGTGTCCGGGAACGGTGCACAACAATTGGTAAGAACCGGATTCAAGCGTCACCGTGCCTTGATCGGTGTCGCCCTTCCTGCTCACACTCAACTCAAAGCCAGAAACCTTGGAGCCGTCTTTTTCAACAATTAGCGTGTGTCGGATGGTGTCGTTGTTGACATAGGCAATCGAAACACTTCCCGAAGCTGCCGTATATGACGATCGGTCGAGTCGTATTCCGTTCTCGGCAATGACGACAACATCGGCGACTACGGCCGTCGTCGACGCTGAATCCGAAGAGCCACCGCATGAAGCGACGATTCCCGCAATAAATGTTGCACAGATGATTTGGCGCATGTTTCGTTTCATGGATACATGTTAGTTACATCCCGTACCAAAGGGCATGCGGATACGCTTGGTGTCGATGTCCGAGACGTTACGCCCCGAAGAATTTGGTGCCAACTCTTGGCTCGTCGAGGAAATGTACGAGCGGTTTCGCGACGACCCGATTTCAGTGGGGACAATTTGGCAGGAATTTTTTAGTGATTATCGCTCGAACAGCAGTCCCAAACCGGACATCACTGCCGACATAACTCGCCCGATTAGCCCCAAGTCGATCGGGGAGACGCAGTCCGGACTCGGGATTGAACCGCCAAAGCCACGGGTCGCAACCCCCGTCGTCATCGTCGAGGATGGACCGCCCGAGCCAATTCGAGGCGTCGCCGCAACCATTGCAGAAAACATGGAGCGCAGTCTTGGCGTGCCTACGGCGACAAGTTTTCGCAATGTTCCGGCCAAATTATTGGAAGTCAATCGCACGGTAATAAACAATTATCGGGCGCGAACTGGACAGGGCAAGGTGAGTTTTACGCACATTATTGGCTACGCAGTTGTTCGAGCAATCGCCGATGCAATGCCAAATCTGAAAAACGCTTACGTAACGGATGCGGATGGCAATCCACAAATTCAGCGGCATGCACATGTGAATCTCGGACTCGCCGTAGACGTGGACAAGGGCAAGGGTCAGCGCGCTCTGGTTGTTCCGGTATTACGGCTTGGAGACACCTTGGACTTCGCCGGATTCGTGCTTGCCTACGAAGAAATTATTCGTAAGGTGCGTGCCAACAAGCTCACAGTCGATGACTTTCAAGGCGCCAACGTGAGCCTCACCAATCCGGGAACTATTGGCACCGTTCAGTCGGTGCCGAGGCTGATGCCAGCGCAGGGAGTCATAGTTGGTGTTGGCAGCATCGAATATCCGGCCGAGTTTCAGGGAAGTGATGAACGGTCGCTGGTCCGTCTTGGTGTGTCAAAAGTCGTGACCATCACGAGCACATATGATCACCGAATCATTCAAGGCGCCGAGAGCGGGCTATTTCTCAAGTATGTGCACGAACTCTTGATTGGCGAGCACGACTTCTACCAAGACATGTTCCGAAGTTTGGGAGTTCCCTATGCATCGGTGAAGTGGCATCAGGATTCAAATCAGATTGACGGCGACGACGTCATGCTCGACAAGCAAATGCAGGTGGCGACACTCATTCGCGTTCATCGCGTTCGTGGTCACCTCATCGCGGATCTGGACCCGCTGCGTTGGCAGGAACCTGAGATGCCAATTGAATTGGATCCAGCCACCTACGGACTGTCAATCTGGGATCTGGATCGCGAGTTCCTCACCGGCGGCGTTGGGGGAGTGCGCAAATCAACGCTTGGGGATCTGCTCGGCGCACTGCGCGATGCATACTGCCGCAGCGTCGGCATTGAGTACATGCACATACAAAACACGGACGAGCAGCGATGGATTCAGGATCATGTAGAAGGTCCTCGGCTCAACGAGCGGGCGATCGATAAGCGTTGGCTCTTGGAGCGACTGAACGCGGCCGAGGCATTTGAGCGTTTTCTTGCCACTAAATACGTCGGCACGAAGCGGTATGGGTTGGAAGGCGCCGAGTCGGCGATTCCGATTTTGGATGTGATTCTCGAACTAGTGGCCGACGCACAAATGCGGGGCGCGGTACTTGGGATGGCCCACCGTGGTCGATTGAACGTTTTGGCCAATGTGATGGGCAAGAACTATGACCAGATATTTCAAGAATTTGAGGGCCACATTGACCCGTCGTCGGTGCAGGGTTCGGGCGATGTCAAGTATCACCTCGGAGCCATTGACACATACGTTTCGAGAAACGGATCGAAGTTGCCAATTGAGCTGGTCGCAAATCCGAGCCACCTCGAGGCGGTAAATCCGATCGTGCTTGGGACGGTCCGCGCCGCCCAGGATCATATCGAGCCACCGCTGTCCTATCCGGTGATGCCGATACTGATTCACGGTGACGCATCGTTTGCCGGTCAGGGAATTGTCGCCGAATGCTTGGCGATGAGCGATACCAGTGGGTATCGCGTCGGGGGAACGATTCACCTGATCATTAACAATCAAATTGGTTACACGACGGCGCCGCAGTATGCCCGATCTTCGCACTATTGCAGCGACGTTGCCAAGACCGTGCAGGCGCCGATCTTCCATGTCAATGGCGATGACCCAGAAGCGTGCGTGCGCGTTGCGCAGCTGGCCTTCGAGTATCGACAGCGATTTCACAAGGATGTCGTGATCGACATGCTGTGCTATCGCCGATACGGCCACAACGAAGGGGATGATCCGAGCTATACGCAGCCCCTTATGTATAAGGCGATTGCCGAACGGCGCAGTGTGCGCAAGCTGTATGTAGAAACTTTGGTTAAGCGCGGCGATATAACCGTCGAAGAGGCCGAGAGTGCACTTGCCGACTACCAGTCGCGTCTACAACGGGCGCTTGATGAAACGAGAGCGTCGGCTCCAAGTCTGGTGTCCGTACCGAAACCACCACCGCCGGTCGGCGTGTTGCCGCATGTGGCTACGGGTGTAAATCGCCAAGTGCTGAATGATGTCTTTCGACATCTCACCGAGTATCCGCAAGGATTTACTCCGCATCCAAAATTGGTCAAGCAATTCGAGACCCGCGCGCGACAATTCGAGTCGGAGCAAAATGTTGACTGGGCAACGGCCGAGGCACTCGCGTTTGGGTCGCTTGTCATTGAAGGAACGCCGGTTCGATTGGTTGGCGAAGATACGCGTCGGGGGACGTTCAGCCAACGTCACTCGACTCTGATTGATTACAACACAGAAGCTCGATGGGTTCCGCTGGCAACCTTGCCCACTGCCAAGGCAAGATTCTGGGTCTACGATTCGTTGCTATCCGAGTATGCGGCACTCGGATTCGAGTACGGATACGCAAACGGCAAGCCGCAGTCGCTCGTCATGTGGGAGGCGCAATTTGGCGACTTTGCCAATGGTGCACAGGTGATCATCGATCAATACATCGTCGCCGCGGAAGACAAATGGGGTCAGAGCAATAGTCTAGTTCTGTTGCTTCCTCACGGATACGAGGGTCAAGGTCCGGAGCATTCTTCGGCGCGAATGGAGCGATTCTTGCAACTCTGCGCGGATGACAATATTCAGGTCTGTTATCCAACTACCGCGGCGCAGTATTTTCATATGCTGCGACGACAGGTGCGACGCGAAATTCGAAAGCCGCTGGTGGTGATGGCGCCAAAGCAACCATTGCGAATGAAGCAGAGTCACTCTCATATTGATGAACTTGTTTCGGGAAGTTTTCAGGAGGTGCTCGACGATCCATCGGCGCCAGATGTGCAAAGCGTGACGCGCATCGTGTTTTGTAGCGGCAAGGTTGCCTGGGACGCAATGGACGAGCGCGACAAACGCAAGGCACATGTGGCAATCGTGCGCCTCGAACAGTTGTATCCATTCCCGCGAGAGCAGCTCCGCGAGATTCTGGACCGCTATCCGATGGCGAAGCAACTTCTATGGCTACAAGAGGAGCCAACAAACATGGGGGCGTGGCGATTCGTCGATCACCTCGTGTGGCAGCTCAAGAATCGCGGATACGACTGGCGTCATGTGGCGCGAGTCGAGTCTGGTAGTCCCGCGACGGGTTCGAAGGCGATCCACGACCAAGAACTCGCCGATCTCATGGAGCAAACGTTCAGTTCTTGGTGACGAAATAGTGGCTTTACGGGTAGTAATTGTTGGTGGAGGTGCATCGGGAACCTTGCTCGCTGCCCAAGTAATACGCAAGGCTAAATCGCCAATTCACGTCACCGTGGTCGAACCGCGAGAGCGACTCGGCGAAGGTGTCGCGTATTCCACCACATTTCCTGGACACCTATTAAATGTCAGGGCCAAGGAATTAAGTGGGTTGGTCGAACTTCCGGACGACTTCGTCAACTGGGGAGGAATTGACCGTGAATCGTTTGCCCCGCGGGCGTTGTATGCCAAGTACCTTCGCCACGTTTTGGACGACGCTCTTCGGTCTGCGGCGCGGGAAGCAATTTTCGACCACCTTCGGTCGTCCGTCGTCAGCGTTGACAGTTTCGCTGACGGTGTTTCTGAAGACTTAAGGGTTCGATGTGCAAATGAGCAGGTTTTGAAATGTGACTTAGTCGTGCTGGCAACCGGCAATGCGCCGTCGTTCTATCCAGAATGGGTTAGTACCGAAGTGGCCGCACACGATCGATTCATTGCCGACCCGTGGGCACCCGGCGCGCTTTCGCCAATTCGTGGCGGAACCGTCGTGACAATTGGAACCGGCTTGACCTTTGTCGATGTGGCGGTCCGTGTCTTGGAAACTTCATCGGCAACCGTGATCGGAGTTTCTCGCCACGGATTATTGCCGACTCGACATACAGGCTTCCAACATCAGCCAGTTGCTCCGGACATGTCGACGCCACGCGAAGTTCTCCACTGGCTGCGAGAGAATCGAAGTAATTGGGGCGCCGCGGTAAATGGATTGCGCACGAAGACTCAAGATTTGTGGATGAATTTTACTCCTGCCCAGCAACTTCAATTTCTTCGACTTGCTATGCGCTATTGGGAAATCCATCGGTCCAGAATGGCTACTGAAGTCGGGGCGCAGATTGACGAATACTTTGACCAAGATCGGATGCAAGTAAGGAAGTCTGGAGTCGCGGGAATCTCGGTTTTGTCACCCACCTTGCTAAAAGTGGAGCCATCGGTTGGGGCGGCAATAAGCGCAGATTGGGTGGTGCTGTGCACCGGCCCGATGGAGGTGGGCGCGCGCGCCTTGTCCCCGATTTCCTCAATGATTGAAAACGGGCAGGCGGTTGTTGGTCCACATGGTCTTGGCGTTCAATGCGACCCTCGGTCGGGAGCTCTCATCGACTCTCGTGGAATCATGAGCACCACAATTTTCACGCTTGGGCCATTGCGTCGCGGCATGCTGTGGGAAACAACCGCGATACCCGAAATTCGGGTGCAGGCCGATCAACTCGGCGAATTGATCTCGATGCCCAGAATGTGAGCGAGTTCGCCGAGTGCTTGCTCACTGGTCGTCACTTTAATTGTCGCCATTCCCATTGCTGCGGCGGGTTTGAGATTGACACCGAGGTCGTCGAGGAACACGCACTCGGTTGGAAATACCTGAATCGTTTCGCAGGCGATCTCGTAGAACCGAGGCTCTGGCTTTCGCACGCCGATCAAGCTGCTCTCAATGACCGCGTCAAATCGAGCGATCACATCTTTGAGTAATTCTTCACGCGCGGTTGGCGTTGAAGATCGAGTGCTCACGACATTGTTCGTGAGGCAAGCAATTTTGTAACCCGCCGATTTAAGGACATCCATCGCGTTTACCATTTCGAGTCGAAGATCACCCGTCAACAGAGCGAGGACTTCGGTTCCGAGAATTCGATGGCCAAGATTCTCGCTCTCGATCGCAAATAATTTGTCGAATTCAGCAGTCGTAATCTCGCTCCTCTCAAGTTTTGCCCAGGCGTTTTCGTGCGGATCACTGGCATTGACGGAGCGGATGAAGTCCTTGGGCAGTCCATGGTCTCGTTCGTAATTGTTAAACGACTCAAACGGGCCGGAAACAATGACCCCGCCAAAATCAAATAGAACCGCCCTATGCACGCATTGAGCGTAGGCGACCTCGAAGCGCGAGAATTCGGCTCATCGAATGGTTGACTACATAGCATGGCAAAACATGTTGTGGTGGACGGCTCGAACCTGGCCACCGAGGGTCGCACCGTGCCGAGCCTCAAGCAACTAAATGAGGCGGTTCTCGCCTTCATGACGGAATACCCCGACACGAAAATTACCGTGGTCGTTGATGCATCATTTGGACATCGCATCGACAAAAAGGAAGTGGCCGAATTCAACGGTGCGATTGACAACAATGAACTTGTCTCACCTCCCGCCGGCGCCATTGGACGCGGGGATGGATTTGTGCTCACGATTGCCGAGAAGGTCGGCGCAAGCGTGTTGTCCAACGACAGCTACCAGGAATTTCATCATCAATACAAATGGCTATTCGAGCCGGGTCGGCTACTCGGCGGAAAACCGGTTCCAAATGTGGGGTGGGTGTTTATTGAGCGACTTCCGGTTCGCGCCACGGCCAGTCGTGAAGGAACTGGTCTCGGTCGTAAAAGTTCTGCGGTGAAGATCAAGAAGTCCAGTCGAGAAGCACTGCGACCAATGCCAATTCCAAAGTCGCCTCCGCCAGGGGCGCGAGCAGCAGCGAGAACGAAATTGCCAGTTCCTTCGGTCAAAGCGGCGACAACCGCTAAGGCCCCGGTTTCTAGACCGACTGGCTCAAAATCCGCCGTCATTCGGCAAGTCACCGCAAAAAGGCAGGCGTCAAAGCAAAGCCCGAAAGCCTCGGCAATCAATGAACTTGCTCCATTTCTTAACTTTGTGGAACGACATCCAGTCGGCAGCAAGGTCAAGGGAGTAGTCGATACGTATTCCGCCCACGGCGTGTATGTCAAAATCGGTGATATTCGTGGCTATCTGCCGTTGCAGATGATGGGCAATCCGGTTCCTCGTAGTGCGCGTGATCATGTGAAGTTGGGACAGCAGGTCGCGTTGATCGTTGACAGTTTCACTCCGGCGAGGCGAAGCATTGAGGTAAGAGTCGCCGCCGCGCCGAGTCGCAAGGCAATCTCGCGCAGAAAGTAGGTTACCGAAATGCTGATTGCGACCTGGAATGTGAATTCGCTCAAAGCGAGATTGCCTCGAGTACAGGCATGGATTCAAGACGTTCAGCCAGATGTTCTGTGCATGCAGGAAACGAAAATGACCGATTCGGCATTTCCAGCTCTCACATTCACCGAGATGGGTTACGACTCGGCCCACTTCGGACAGGGTCAGTGGAACGGAGTTGCGATCATCTCCAAAATTGGAATCAGCGAAGTCGTCGCCAACTTTGCCGCTGGTGATCCCGATGCGGAGGCTCGCATAATCACGGCCAGATGCGGGGGATGCGTCGTTTCGTCCGTATATGTTCCAAATGGCCGCGCGCTTGACAATGACCACTACCAATACAAACTGAGGTGGATGAAGCAACTAAAGGATCACATTGGAGCCGTGGCCAAACCCGCGGACGACGTCGTTGTCGCCGGAGATTTTAATATTGCACCGACCGACATTGATGTCTGGGATCCGGCCGCGCTCGTCGGTTCAACTCATGTGAGTGAACCCGAACGTCGAGTGCTGCAGGATTTGTGCTCGTGGGGGCTTTCTGATGTATTTCGCGCGCAACACCCAGAGGCGCATCTTTATTCGTGGTGGGACTATCGAAACGGAAGTTTTCATAAGGGACATGGCATGCGCATCGATCTGCTACTAACAAGTGCGACGCTGGCCGATCGCACTTCGTGGAGCGCCATCGATCGCAATGCACGCAAAGGGGAAACGCCGAGCGATCATGCGCCGGTGCTAATTCGAATTGGCGACCGGTAACTCGCTGACAGAGTTGTTTCTAAAGTTTCTAATAATTGGCAAGAGTTCGCTCGCCAAATGCCTCGCCGTCAGTTCTCCGACTATGTCGGCAAGTTCCTCGACATTCGCGGGGAGGATCTGTTCGATGCGAACAATTTCGTGATCGCTACAGACTACGTTTGGTGATTGTTTAAATTGGCGAGCACGCATTGCGCGCCACTTGATAAGTTCGTCTGACAATCTTGGACGAGTGGCACGATTGGCAATCGGTACATATTTAAGTGCGTCTGGCGGCGCCTCGGTGGCAGTGGGCAAGTCGGCAAGTAACGGACTAATTCCAGTGTGACGTCCATTGCGCGTCATTGCGTAACTAATAATCAACCTGTGTTCGGCGCGGGTAATGGCGACGTAAGTCAAGCGGGTTTCTTCATCCAATTGTTCGGCTGTATTTGCAGACGCGTGGGGTACGAGTAACAGTTCGGCTCCGGCAACGATCACGCAATTCCACTCGCGTCCCTTTGCGGAGTGAAATGTGAGGACCTCGACGCCGCTGGTCTTGTCTCTAGTCAATGATGTGGCCGCAATCCAAGCGCTGAAAGCCCGACCGTCTACCAAGCCAGGCTGGTCGAGGCGCAGAAACTGTCGAACCTGTTCGGCGACTTCTCGTTCCGCATCGTTTGTAGACTCGTCAAGTGTGTCGCTCGCCCATGTCGAGAGTCCGTGTCGTCCCTTTGACTGTGCGGCAGCCGCTTGAGCCGCTGAGACTTCCGGGGAAGTTCGTGAAACGCGCACCGGTATGTTCGCCTTAACTAGGGCGGCAACTATTGGCGCAACCTGGCTGTTGGTGCGAACGAGAACTGCGCACGATTGCCAAAGCTGCGAGCCACCCGTGGGGGCATGCTCCCATAGTGCGTCTGCAATTGCGGTGGTTTCGGCGGCAGGATCGGCGCACTCTAAGAGTCGGACTGCGGGACCGTCACTTTTAGTTGCCCGAATATGCACGGGTTCGTTGGTCCGTTGAACCACTCGTCGAGCGACTTCCAGAATTTGTGGAGAGCACCGATAGTTATTCGGAAGTTTCAACACTGTGGCCTGGGTGAGGTGTTCGGGCAGCGAGTCGAATATTTTGCGGTCCGCTCCATTCCATCCGTAAATTGCCTGGAGCGGGTCGCCAACGATAAACACATCGCTGCGACCGCCACGGATCGATTCGAAAAGGGCGAATTGCAAGGGATTCATATCCTGGGCCTCGTCCACAAAAATGTGTCTGAACCGCCATCTCACCGCGGCGGCAAAATTTGGGTCGTTGCTCATCTCGCGCACGACATTGGCAATGAGATCATCCAAGTCGATGATTTGGCGGCGCTTTTTTAGAGTTTCGTACTCCTTATAGATAGTGGCAATATCGGCCACGGATCCAGGTAGGTAGCGATGCGATCTCTTCACCACGCCTAGATAGTCGACCGGTGAAACCATTCGAGCATGGGCCCAGTCAATTTCGGCCAACAGTTCGCGCGGCCGTTCGGCCAACGGGTGCTGACCAGCCGCGGCCACGGCGAGAGCTTGTCGATTGTGGACAATATTGGGCACGGGCTGGTGAAGGTCGGCGAGTCGTTGACGCAACAGAGCAAGGGCAACTGCGTGAAATGTGCCGACCGTCGGTGCGCTACCTACACCGAGTGATTTCAGTCGCCGCCGCATTTCGCTAGCGGCCTCTCGGGTAAAAGTAATTGCCAAAATGTTTCCGGCCTCCGCGCCGCCGGTTGCAACGCGATAGGCGATTCGATTCGTGAGCACCCGTGTCTTGCCCGATCCAGCTCCGGCATGAATTATTGTTGCCGAACCAGGACATGTGACTGCATCGCGTTGATCGGAATCAAGTCCAATTAGGAATTGCCGCGGGTCCACGGACCCACGATAGGCGTTCGGTGTAGTGGTGCGAATATTGACGCACAGTACGATACGAACATGGCGTTTTCTCAAAGGTCGCTGAATCCCGACGAAGAATTGATAGTTGATTTGCACCCACACTGGTGGCACTTTGTTACCCCTATTGGTGGAGTGGTCGCGGCGATTGTGTTGTCGGTACTTCTCACAAAGTGGTCCGGAAGTGTTGACTGGAGTTGGCTCAAGCAATTTCTGAACTGGAGCAGGTGGGTCTTAGTTCTTGTTTCTCTTGGGTATCTCGCCGTACGGGCATTGCAATGGAATACGACTCACTTTGTGGTGACGTCACATCGGGTGATCTATCGGCATGGCGTGATCGGAAAAATTGGCATCGACATTCCCCTCGAGCGCGTGAATAATGTAAGCATTCATCAATCCGTCTTTGAACGAATGATCGACGCGGGCGACTTGCTCATTGAGTCTGGAGGGGAAGCCGGCCAGCAACGCTTCTCCGACATTCGTGAACCGGATGAGGTTCAAAACATCATTCATAATGCGATTAGGGTGCACGGTGGAAGTCGTTCGGGTGGAGCGAATACCTCGATATCTCAACTAGAGAGACTTGAAGGCATGTTTCAGCGGGGGAGCATCACCCAGGAAGAATTCGACGAGCAAAAGCGACGGCTGCTTAGCTAAATGAGATTCATTGTGGCGCTGAAGCGCTCCAGCGAATCGACATCAAACGGCGCGCGAATGGAAAGATTTACTTGATCGGCGCCCGCCGCTATGTATTGGCCAATTCGATCGACAATTTGCTGGTCGCTTCCGGTAAGGACCCCCGGTCTCACATATTCGGTGAGGGCGCCGAACTGTTGGACAAGACTTTCCTCGGTGAGTGCGACGCCAACATTGATGGCACACGAAATTTCGCTCGGATTGCGACCGATCTTTTGACAATGTTCATGGAGAACGGATCGCTTGTGGGCAAACGCCTCCGGGCTGATCAACGGAACGTTCCATCCATCGGCGTATTTCGCCGCGATGTTTAGTGTGCGTCTCTCGCCTCCGCCCCCAATCCAGATCGGCAATTTCTTCTGCACGGGTTTTGGTTCGCACTTGGCATTCGTTAGCGAGAAATATGTTCCGGAGAAATTAGTGACATCCTGACGCAATAATCCATGCACGCACTGCGCCGCTTCCTCCAGCTGATCCATCCGCACCTTGATAGATGGAAACGGTATTCCATAAGCGTTGTATTCGATTTGGCTCCATCCGGCACCAAGACCAATATCGGCGCGTCCACCCGATAGTTGATCAACCGTGCAGATCATGTTGGCAAGAACCGCCGGATGTCGATACCCCACGCTGTATACAAGCGAACCACAACGAACCCTGGAGGTTTCGCAGGCCAACGCCGCATGCATGGCAACGGCCTCCAGGCACTCTGGATCGTCTTGACCGGTAGCCGCATAAAAGTGATCCCAGATGGATATCCAGCCGAAGCCGAGGTCCTCAATGTTGCGCCATAGCGCACGAAGTTCCTTGCTCGAAGTGTGTTGGAGCCCGGCGTGTACCCCAAACAATGTTTTTGATTCGGTCATGGCACAAGGCTAGGGGAGAGGTAGAGATTGACCCGCACCTGTCGGAGAGGTGAGAATGTAACGATGGCTCGAGCCACAATTAACGGCCACACCGAATCGATGTAATGCCGAAAAGCGTCGGGCCGCTGGCGGGCTATCGCATCGTCGAGATCGCTGGGATTGGACCAGGTCCCTTTGCGGCGATGATGCTCGCCGACATGGGTGCCGAAGTCATTCGCGTCGAACGCACTCAAGCCGTGCGCGGTCCGGCGCCGGTCGAACCCCATTTCGATGTGTTACTGAGAGGTCGACGCAACATCGCCATCGATCTTAAGAGTCCCGATGGACTTGAAACATTGATGTCATTGATTCAACAAGCCGATGCACTCATCGAAGGATTTCGGCCCGGCGTCATGGAGAGGCTGGGCGTCGGCCCAGAGATATGTTTGCAACAAAATCCCAAGTTGGTGTTTGGGCGCATGACCGGATGGGGACAGCACGGCCCGCTGTCCGGAGCGTCCGGTCATGATATTAACTACATTTCGTTGGCCGGGGCGTTGGCTCATTTCGCGCGGCCGGGCGGGGCGCCGATGCCTCCGCTCAACATGGTTGGCGACTTTGGGGGCGGCGGCATGTTCCTGGCATTTGGAGTGGTATGTGCATTGCTTGAGGCGCAAAAGAGTGGGAAGGGTCAGATTATTGATGCGGCGATGGTCGACGGAGTGGCGATACTCATGAGCATGTTCTGGGCATTTCGTCAGATTGGTCACTTCAATGAAAATGAGCCCGGAACTAATTTGCTTGACACGGGCGCTCATTTTTACGATGTCTACAAGTGTTCGGACAATAAGTATGTATCGATTGGTTCGATTGAACCGCAGTTCTATGCCGAACTGCTGGAAAAGACCGGTCTAGCCAACGACCCTTCATTTTCTAATCAGATGGATGCGACGAAGTGGCCCGAACTTAAGGTACGACTCGCCGAAATCATGCGCTCCAAGACATCGGATGAGTGGTGCGCTCTTATGGAAGGGACAGATGTTTGTTTCGCGCCCGTCCTGACCATGGGCCAAGCTGCCAAGCACGAGCACAATGTCAAGCGCAACACATTCATCGAAATTGCCGGAGTGACCCAGCCGGCCCCGGCCCCTAGATTTTCTCGCACTTCCAATGCCGTGCCGACTCCGCCGGCGCACCCAGGGCAGCATTCGCGCGAGATTCTGCAAGATTGGGGATTTGCCGAATCCAAGATCGAGTCGCTGCTCGCCAGCGGCGCGGTGAAAGACGCATAGGGAAATCATCGATGGGCACCATGGTTTGCTTTCATGCTCACCCCGACGATGAATGTCTCGCAACGGGCGGAGCGATCGCCCGAGCTAGCGCGGAAGGCCATCGAGTTGTGTTGGTAGTGGCCACAAATGGGGACCACGGACAGGTTCCCGGCGACCTTGCACCGGGCGAAACGCTTGTCGATCGTCGGCGCAAGGAACTTAGGGAATCGGCAGAAATCCTAAAAATTAAGCGCGTGGAGTGGCTCGGGTATGCCGATAGCGGGATGACCAATTGGGAGCAGAATCACTTTGGGGGAGCATTTATCAACGCCGACACCGAGGTAGCGGCGACGAAGCTGGCCCAGATCTTGATCGAAGAGAAGGCCGACGTCCTCACCGT
>JBKJXI010000219.1:0-5218 GCA_046716325.1 Ilumatobacteraceae bacterium
CGTGTTGCCCGCGTCGCCCGACGGGCGCGACCTTGCCCCGCGACTCGCCTTTGAGCTTGGGGTTAGTCTCCACGCGGGTGCGGTTCGGGTGACCCAGAGCGTTGTTGAATTGGTCCGATGGGGAGGATTATCAATCGAGTCGATACGACCGGAGGCGCACTTCGTCGCGACGTTGCAAGTCGGATCGCGCGACTCCGTCCCAATGTTTGACGAAGCCACGGTGTCGCACCTCGACTATCTTGCACACGATACGACAAGTGATGTCGAGATTTTAGGTATTTCCCCACCGGACATCACGAGTATTGATCTTGCCGAGGCGTCGCGCATCGTGGCGGGCGGAGCGGGAATCTCCAATCGGGAAATGATCGTCAAACTTGAGTCGGTGACACATGCGCTTGGCGCATCGCTCGGAGCAACTCGGGTCGTAACCGACCGAGGATGGATCGATCACGTTCGCCAAATTGGCACGACGGGAGTTGTCGTGGCACCAAAGTTGTACATGGCGTTCGGGATAAGCGGCGCGGTGCAACATACCAGTGGTCTCGGACAACCGGAGCACATCATCGCCGTCAACATCGATCGATCGTGTCCAATGATGCAACTTGCCGATCTGGCCGTCGTCGGCGATGCCAACGAGATCATCGTCGAGCTCGACACGCTTTTGACCGCAGCTACGAGAGCACGATGACGACAACGTTTGATGCGGTCGTTGTCGGCGCTGGTCCGGCCGGATCGTGTGCTGCGCTAGCGCTGGCCAAGGCCGGCAAGCGCGTCGCGCTCATCGAGCGCGGCCCATTTCCGGGCTCAAAGAACATGTATGGCGGGGTCGTGTATCCGCGCATTCTTGATTCGCTCATCGATCAATGGTGGATCGACATGCCGGTGCAACGCTGGGTGACACGTCGCACCACAATGCTGCTTACCGAGACGCAAGCATTCTCCGTTGATTTCCGCACCGCCGCTTGGGGGAAAGCCCCGTACAACGGCGCGACCACGTATCGTCCGGATTTTGATAGCTGGCTAGCCGACAAGGCCGAGCACGCCGGCGCGGTCGTGATCTGCAGCACCACCGTTACGGGACTAATTCGTAATTCGTCGGGTGCCGTGTGTGGCGTGACGACCGATCGACAAGACGGAGACCTACATGCTCGTGTCGTGGTGGCCTGCGACGGGGTGAACAGTTTCTTGGCCAAGCAAGCGGGGCTCTACCCGCACTCGGATGCATCACATTTCACACTCGGGGCCAAGGAAACCCTGTCGCTTCCCAAAGAGGTCATCGACGAGCGATTCGGAGTTCGCGGACTCGATGGAGTTGATATTGAGATACTCGGTGGCACCGGTGGCGTCAGCGGAGGTGGTTTCCTGTACACCAACTACGACACGGTTGGTGTGGGGGTGGTGCTGAAACTGTCGCAGTTGGCCGCCCAAGCACAGCGACCAGAGCAGATCATTGCCAAGCTCAAAGACCATCCGGCAATTGCCCCGCTTATCGAAGGGGCAACTCTAAAGGAATATTCTTCCCATCTCATTCCTGAGGCCGGAGTGGCGATGATGCCGACGTTTGTCGCCGACGGACTTCTCGTCGCCGGCGATGCGGCAGCCATGTGCCTAGCGGCTGGAATTTGGCTTGAGGGCGTGAATTTCGCGATGGCCTCCGGTCTGTATGCCGCCGAAGCAATCGTCGAGGCATTGGCATCCGATGACACGACAGCCAATGGCCTGGGCGGATATCTCGATCGGCTCGAGAACACATTCGTGCTCAAGGATCATCGCAAGCTGCGTCGTGCCCCGCAATTGGTGCTGTCAGATCGCGTCCAACACCTGTACCCGCAACTCATCGCCACTGTCGCTGAGAGAATGTTTCGCGTGGACAATCCACTTCCCAAACCGGGGCTGCGCAAGATTTTCGCAGAAGAACGAAAGCGCCTTGGCGTACGCACACGTGACTTGATCAAGGACGGTCTAGATGGATTCAGGAGCTTCGGATGACATTTAGCCGAGAGTTGGCAGACGATTCGGAACACTGGAGTCCGATTTCATTCGAGTCCAGAATGGAATCCGTTGAATTTCGCGTTCATGAATCTGCCCATATCAAGGTTGATTCGGCGGTATGCGCGACGTGTCCATCTCGGGAGTGCATTGTTGTGTGCCCGGCCAATCTCTTTGTACCGACTGCCGACGGCGGCATTGTGTTCAACTACGAATTTTGCTTTGAGTGCGGCAGCTGTTACATGGTGTGCAACAAGGAAGGCGCGCTGACCTGGAACTATCCGGTAGGTGGACACGGCGTTGTCTTCCACCGCACATGATCGAAGCAATGTGAAGCAATGACATACATTGCCGTGTGCATGAAGTGGATACCGGGTCGACCCGAAGTCAATGCGCTGAGCGGAGAGGTACGCGCGCAAAGTCCGCTATTTGGCGGCGTTTCTGCCGCCGATCAGGCCGCACTTGAAATGGCGCTTCGGCTCGGACTCCAACGATCGATGAATGTCACCGCTATCACTGTCGGCGACAAGCAGTCTGAGCCGTCTCTATATGACGCATTGGCGGCGGGGGCGAAGGACGCGATTCGAATCGCTTCCGCGCATTCTCTGTCCAGCGCCGAGACCGCTCGAGCATTGGCGTTAGCAATCGGTGATGCCACATACATTTTCTGTGGTGACTACTCAAATGACCGAGGCAGCGGAAGCGTGCCGGCGTATCTGGCCGCAGAACTGGGCGTCAAGCAAGCACTTGGTGTTGTGTCGCTGGATTTCGAACTGGACAGTATCTTGCTCACCCGACGACTCGACGGGGGTCGCCGCGAGCACTCAAGAGTTCCTGATCGGGCGGTCATTTCGGTCGAGGGTTCCATCGCCCAACTTCGCCGCGCGAGCTTGGCCAATTCGCTCGCGACACGGGAGGATCCGATCCGGATTGTTCCAATGGCTACATCGGCTCCACAGGGCACCTCCACCTTCAAACCATTTCGACCCAGACCACGATCCGTTTCCTATCCACATGGTGACACGGCTCTTCAGCGCCTTCACTCGATCACAAATGTTGCGTCGGCGAGCACACGTGGCGAGCAGATTGAACTTACGGCCGCCCAGTCGGCAAAGTACATCATGCAAACTCTCGCCCGATGGGGTTACTTCGATCAAACGCAACAGTACGAAATGTAACTTACGTGTCTTCGCTGTCAGCCCTCTCGACGCGGGACATCTCGATGCAAGGTCCTGTCGTTCTAGCCATCCCAGTTGGCTCGTGTGAACAACACGGACCGCATCTGCCGCTCGACACTGATACGCGGATTGCGACTGCGTTATGTCAAGGTCTCGCCGAGGCGAACGGCCAGGTGCTCGTTGCCCCTGCAGTATCGATTGGCGCCAGCGACGAACACGACGGTTTTGCCGGAACGCTGTCGATCGGTACGACTGTGTTAGCAACAATGCTCGTCGAACTGGTGCGATCCGCACACTGGGCGACTGGAGTTGTGCTCGTCAACGGTCATGGCGGAAATGCGCAATCTGTGCAGGCGGCGGTGGCAAAGCTGCGCGACGAAAAACGACGCGTGACGACATGGGCGCCACAATCGAACGACCTCGACTGCGATATTGAACTCGATTCTCATGCCGGGAATTTGGAAACTTCATTGATGCTGGCGATCGCCCCACAGACGGTCCACATGGAGCTGGCCGAGGTCGGGTTCGTTGCTCCGTTGAACAGCATTATCGACAAACTGCGACTGCAAGGAGTTGCTTCGGTCAGCGCCAATGGCGTGCTTGGGGACCCACGCGCGGCGACGGCGGCGCAGGGCCACGAATTGCTGGCGCACTTCATCGGTCGTCTCGTCGACCATGTCCAACGAGAATCGAGAGCATGGACAGTGTGATCCGTCCCGATCGTTTCGTTGTGGACTCGTCGTGGCGACGGCCAGCCAACGGCGCGATCGTATTTGCCGGATCCCCAGTGAAAATCTTTCGACTCGGGAGTGTGGGCCGACAGATTGCGGAACTGCTTGAAAATGGCGACCCGCTTCCCATCGGTCACCAATCGCTCACCGATCGTCTTGAGGACGCCGGTGCAATTCATCGGTTTGTCTGCGAGGAAGATGAACGCGATTTTCGGCTGTCCGACATCACCGTCGTGATTCCTGCATATGTTCGATCCGCCAGCGAGGCCACTCAACTCAGCGAATTGGTGACAAAAACCGCCGGCGCCTGCCAAGTTGTGGTGGTCGACGATGGTTCTCCACACGCCCTGCCAAATCTTGGCACCGCAACCGTCATTTCGCATCCAACGAACGCGGGGCCGGGGTCGGCTCGCAATTCCGGCCTGGCGAAGGTGTCCACACCCCTGGTCGCATTCATCGACATCGATGTCTCTATCTCGCCCTCCACCCTCACTGAATTGACTCCCTACTTTGCCGATAAGCGAGTGGGTGTTGTGGCTCCACGGATTTCCTGTACGACTTCGAACAGCGCGATCGGAAGGTATGAACGCTCTCGCTCACCTCTTGATCTGGGACCCGATCAGGCTCGGGTCAAGCCCCGGACTCGCGTCAGCTATGTCCCGTCAGCGCTATGGCTATGCCGCACTGAAGCGATTCGTTCCGTGCAAGGTTTCGATGAATCGATGCGGATTGGCGAAGATGTCGATGCGCTGTGGCGAATCATCGCCGCCGGATGGCGTTGCCGTTACCAGCCGGAAATTACGGTCAGTCATCTTCCGCGGGCGACAATTCACGACTTCATTGCTCAACGACGCCAATATGGGCGTTCGGCGGCCGAACTTGGCGCGCGACATCCCGGAGACATCGCTCCCGTTCGGGTCAGTGTTTACAGCGCAGGCATGTGGACGTTGATTGCCTGTGGTTCGCCGTTGCTCGGCACGCTCGTTGGTGCGTATACGGTCGTTGCGCTCGCTCGAAAACTCCGCGACGTTCCGAGTTCCTTGCTCGAGTCACTTCGACTTGCCGGGCTCGGAAACTTGCACGCCGCACGCCTGATCGCAAGCGCGATTACCCGCGCGTGGTGGCCGATTGCGGTGATATTGGCATTACTTTCCCGCCGAGCCCGAACGGTGCTACTCGCGGCCGCGGTGATTCCGGCGATGTATGAGTGGTGGTCGAAGCGACCGGCACTTGATCCATTGCGCTATCTCGCGATACGACTGATCGATGATGCAAGTTATGGAGCTGGGGTGTGGGAAGGCGTCATCGCCAGGCGCAGCG
>JBKJXI010000220.1:0-3736 GCA_046716325.1 Ilumatobacteraceae bacterium
ACCCGCGTGAAGCTGGCGCAGCGTTCGCAGCCGTGATGGCGGCGTCGCTTGCAAATGGTGGATCCTTTGATGACATTTTGCCGGGAATCAAATACTTTGCCGAACTAAAAAAACTCGGCAATCTTTCGGGCACCGATGTCACCGAGGCCGGAGTTGTTTCAGGAGAAACACCGGTGTGGCTTGACTGGACATACAACTATCCAGGTCTTGCCCCAGCACTCGCCGAAAACGGAATCACGTATGCAATTCGCGTGCCAACCGACGGTGTGTACGGTGGCTTCTACGCTCAAGGTGCGGTGAAGGGTAGTCCTCACCCAAATGCGGCGAAGTTGTGGATTAACCACATCGTTTCTGACGAAGGTGCTCTCGGATATCTCGAGGGTGGAGCAATTCCAGCCCGCTTTGGAGCACTTGTTGCCTCAGGCAAGGTAACCACGGAAATGATGGCGAATCTTCCAGCGCCGGAACTGATCGCATCGATCAAGTTCCCGACGCCTGCCCAAATCACGGCAGCCAAGGAAGTCCTCGCCGCTCAGTGGGGTCCACTGGTTGCAGATCAATAAATTCAGATACGTAATCATTGGTGGGTACAGCACCGATGACTACGTCTAGTTCGGAGACTTTGAGGGGTCAGTCGTCACGACTGACCCCTCAAGACTTTTTCAAGTCATTGCGCGGCTGGTTACCGGTCGCGCCTTTCGTTTTGTTTGTTGGCGTTTTCCTTTTGCTCCCGGCTGTGGTCGTGTTCCAAAAGGCATTGGTGCGGGTTGATGAGCCGACGGCGCCGATGATCGAGGCGATCACGGGTCAGTACCGCAAGAGTTTTATTTTTAGCATTCAGCTTTCAGCGATCACCGCGGTGTTGGGAGTGGTGTTTGGCACGATGGTTGCGGCGTCGATTGTGCGACTCGGTCACCGCCGCGGGCTGCGCAACGCTCTCACCGGTTACTCGGCCGTGGCGGCCAACCTGGGTGGAATTCCACTGGCGTTTGCGTTTCTGGCGGCACTCGGAATGCAGGGTCTGGTGACGAAAATTTTGAGAACATCCGGTATCGATCTCGTCGGCATGGGTTTCAAAATTTCTGATTTTTGGGGAATCGTGGTGGTGTATTTGTATTTTCAGATTCCGCTGATGACACTCGTCATGTTGCCTGCTATCGACGGTCTGAAAACCACGTGGCGAGAGGCCGCGGCAAATCTTGGTGCGGGTGATCGTCAATACTGGCGATTTGTTGCCCTTCCGTTACTTTTTCCGTCGATCATCGCCGGTTTTCTGCTGCTGTTTGCCAATTCGTTCGCGGCGTATGCAACCGCATACGCGCTGTCGACCGGATCATCAAAGTTGGTGCCCGTGCAAATCCGGTTCTTTCTGCAGGGCAACACCATTACCGGTAAGTCGAATCTTGGTTACGCGCTCGCCGCGTGGATGATCATCATCATGACCGTCTCGATGGTTGGCTTCCTGCTGTTGCGCCGTCGGGCCGAACGGTGGAGACGATGAAACGACGAAATATTCTCGCCAAGTTGACCCTCGTTGCAGTGGGACTGTTTTATGCCTTGCCGATGATTTCGATGGCTCGGTTCGCCTTTCAGCGAATTCCCGTGGCTTTGCTCGGTTCGCACAACTTGTTCGATCGTTGGACGATCAAGCCGCTGATCGAGATGTTTGGCAAACCACAGTTTCGCGAAAGCGCATCGCTGAGCATTCGCCTGGCCCTGCTTAGCGCTCTGGTCACGCTCATCGTCCTGGTGCCAACGGCGGTGTATGTGCACGTGAGCATGATGAAGGCGCGAGCGCTGATCGAAGTTATATCGATCCTGCCGTTTGTCGTGCCGGCAATTGCCCTCGTGGTGGGTATCGCCGGCGCGTTTCGAGAAACCGCGCCGTGGTTCATCCGCTCCAACTACAGCCTTGTGCCTTTCTATGTCATTATCGCCTTGCCGTACACGTTTCGTTCGATTGACAATGGACTGTCGTCGATAGATGTCAAGACCTTGGTCGATGCCTCACGCTCACTTGGCGCGTCGTGGGCCCGCACCCTGTGGTCGGTCATCGTCCCTAACATCCGCGTAGCGGTTCTGTCGGCTTCGTTTTTGACGATGACTGTTGTTCTTGGCGAGTTCACCATCGCGTCCCTGCTTTTGAAGCGGACCCTGCCGCTGTATCTTTCCCAATCACAGGGACAGGATCCGCAGGGTTCATTTGCCGTCGGGCTCGTGCTATTGGTCGTAACGGCAAGCCTGCTCGGGTTTATGAATCGATTCTCGCGCCGGCGAAATATTGCACAACCGGTGGCGATGCTGTGATCGCTACAAATCCGCCACGAATCAACTACCAACGAATACGGGGACCGCTATGCCCACCGAACTGAATTTCTCAAATATTCGCAAGGCATTCGGTCCCGTGGTGGCGCTGGAATCGTTTTCCCTCGACATCAAGGAGGGCGAACTCGTCACATTGCTGGGACCTTCGGGGTGTGGCAAGACGACCGCGCTACGAGTTGCGGCCGGTTTCGAACAGGCAGATGCCGGATCGATCACGCTGGGTGGGAAGAACGTCACCTCGATGCCGCCGAACAAACGAAACATGGGAATGGTGTTTCAGAACTACAGCCTGTTTCCGCATTTGAGCGTGCGAGAAAACATCGGCTTTGGCCTCAAAATCAGAAGGCATTCGGCCGACAAGCGAAAACCGATGGTCGACGATGCGATTGCCAAGGTGCGCCTGGCCGGGCTAGCCGATCGATTTCCGCATCAATTGTCGGGTGGTCAGCAACAGCGCGTCGCCCTCGCCCGAGCTCTGGCGATCACGCCCGATGTGTTGTTGCTCGACGAGCCGCTGAGCGCGCTCGACGCCAAGGTTCGCGGCGAGCTCCGAGACGAAATCAGGCGAGTGCAAAAGGAGACCGGCGTGGCGACTCTGTTTGTCACCCATGACCAAGACGAAGCGCTGGCGATCTCGGACAAGATCTGCGTGATGCGCGATGGTGCGATCGAGCAGGTTGGCGCGCCTCGGGACGTGTACTTGGCCCCATCGACGCCATATGTGGCTCGTTTCGTTGGTGCGATGAACGAATTCCACGGAACAGTTGGCGCGGATGGCTCGCTGAATCTCGACGGCGGTGCCGGCACATTGGTCGGAAATAATTTTGGATTGTCGGGGGAGAAGATCTCGTTGCTGGTACGTCCCGACGATGTTCTGGTTTGCCCAGCAGGCGAGGCGGGAAGTTTGCGCGCGACGGTGAGCACCGTGTTGTTCGGCGGTTCCACAACGGTCGTACGTGCGGGGCTAACTGGCGATCAGGTTGTTAGCGCACTCGTGATGTCTCGAGATGTGAATGTGAAAGCCGGCGAAGTCGTTGGCCTGCGGGTCGACACCACGCGAGGTGTTGTCGCCAAATAGCTATAGGGATTCGGCAAATGTTGGACGGTGGTGCGCCCAGGGTCGTGCGGTTTCCAATTGTGCGGCGAGCCTGAACAGAACATCTTCGCGCCCGTAGGCTGCGACTAATTGAATTCCAACGGGTAACCCAGACTCCGTCCAGTGGAGTGGCAGCGAAATAGCGGGCTGTCCGCTGGTGTTGAACGGCGGAGTGAAGGGCACGAAATCTCCGGCTACATCCATCGGTCGCATTGGGTGCTTCGGATCGTTGGCGATCGATCCAAGTTTGAGGGGCAGGCGAGCAACGGTTGGCGTAACGAGAATGTCCCAACCGTCCGCCCACCACTGGGCAAT